>JAWBXL010000008.1:0-64314 GCA_038867895.1 Bathyarchaeia archaeon
GCCGTAGATCCTAAAACTCCTCTTGGGTAAGGTGATGGCAAGTAGGGCTATGAGCATCATAAATGCTGGGAAGCCAAAATGCCAGAGCATACTACACTTCAAGTAGGCTAAATAAGCCTCGCGGAGCCACACAACAAAAGTCAGAAGTAGAGAGACTAGGCAGACCTCAAGTAAAGCCGCATACCGCTTACCTAAGGGGGCCACACTAACTATATCCCACAATATGAGATAATAAATCTTAGTAGCCTTGTGGTTATTAAAGTCTTAAGGAGAAACTCTGTGTAGGGCTCCAGAAGTAGGGGTCTTGGAGCCCCGGGCGGGATTTGAACCCGCGACCCGCGGCTTACAAGGCCGCTGCTATAACCGCTAAGCTACCGGGGCTCATCATATTTTATTTTTCGCGTTATCTTGATCTTATATTTTTATCTATTGCTATTTTTTGTGTTCTTGTTTATATATTTCTTTGAGTTTAAAGCAGTATGGTTAAGTGTTGATTGATGGGTTTGGGCGTGGGGCTGCTTGATTAGCAAGATTAGGGAGGGTGATTATGTCTTATTATATTTGGATGATAAGAGAACATATTTAGTTAGGGCTGAGAGGGGTAAGGTTCTTCACACGCATAAGGGTTTTGTTAGGATTGATGACTTTATTGGCAGAGAGTTTGGTGTGAGAGTTAAGAGTAGCATGGGCGTGGAGTTTATCGTGTTTAAGCCCGGCATAAGAGATTATATATATAAGAGCCTCAGGGGCACGCAGGTAATATATCCTAAGGATATAGCGCTCATAATATTATATGGTAATATACAGCCAGGAAGCAGAATTGTGGAAGCCGGAACCGGTGTCGGAGCGCTTACAACAGCATTAGCTAGCTATGTTAGACCATCTGGAAAAGTCTATGGCTATGAGGTTAGAGAGGAGTTTCTTGAGATCGCTCGAAAGAATCTTGAGAGGGCTGGTCTACTCGAATATGTTGAGCTGAAAATTAAGGACGTAACTCTGGGATTTGATGAGAGAGAAGTTGATGCAGTTATTCTTGATATGGCGACACCGTGGCTTGTTGTGCCCCATGCATATGTGGCTCTTAAGGGCGGCGGCTCATTTATATCATTCAGTCCGACAATCGATCAAGTTGTGAAGACCGTTGAGGAGCTGAGAGTTCACGGCTTCGCGTATATAGAAACAATAGAATGTCTTGTCAGAAGAATGCGTGTTGAGAGGGGAAAAACACGTCCAGAAACGTTGATGACCGGGCATACTGGCTATATAACCTTTGCAAGAAAAGCCCTAAAGGAGATGCCTGAGTCTCCTATAGAATCTTCAAGCATCCCCACATAAATTCATCCAGTCTTTTGGAGGGATAATCTTGAGCTTTTTTAAAAAGATTTATCGCTCCAGAATCTTCAAAGCGGCCCTAGAGATTGCTTTTTCCTTCATATTAGCCTTTGTTCTCCTAATGTCTTTGCGTATGGCTCTTGGGGTTGAGAACCCTTTATTTGTAGTCTCCTCCGGGAGCATGATTCCAGCAATTAATATCGGAGATATTATTCTCGTACAGAAAGCTACGCCAACGCAGGTGAATCTCGGAGACATAGTAGTGTTTAGGGATCCCTATGCTCGCCTCAAAGCGCCAATAGTTCATAGGATTGTGGATATAATTGTTGATGAGAATGGCAATTATAAAATTGCTACGGCCGGAGATGCTATTGGCAGCTGGGATCAGTTCTCTCCATGGGATGCATCACTACTCATCGGCAAAGTGATCATGAGAATCCCATACATTGGCAATTTATACCTTCTCCTGTATTCAGATAACAGGTTTATCGTGATTATTTTTATTATAATAATCTTTTTCCTAGCGCTATTATTCTTTTCCGACGATAAAGATAAAAAAGACTCGCGGAAAAAGATTTCTTGGAGCGGCAAAAATATTGCCTATATCCTCGTAATAAATCTGTTACTTGCGTCTCTCCTAATCCTTAGCTTATGGGGGAGAGGAACGAACTTTCTAGGCATGTTCGAGGAGTACCGTCTAAATGCCAAGAAATATGGTGATGAAAATGTTTCTCTATTAATAGGCTTTATGACATACAGGATTGATTGCCTAGTTCATGGTAGCGTTCGTCAGGGAGCATTAACCTTCTCTTGGACCCAATTCCTCCTCCTAATCTTAATATTATTCAATATTGTGAAGGTGCTAATCCCAGTTATTCGCCCACACCTGCTTAAAGATGAATAAATATAAATATAACCTTTATAAAGCATATATTTTGGGGAAAAATTTATATGTCAAAACAAGAGCAGCCCCAGGTTAAAGTTAAGATAGAGAATGTTGTTGCGTCAGCAATATTGAATCAAAGAATAGATTTAAATGCTGTTGTTAAGGGTTACCCGGGTGTAGAATATCGTCCAGAACAGTTTCCTGGTCTTGTTTTTAGGTTAAAGAGGCCGAAAACCGCGACATTAATGTTTAGTTCTGGTAAAATGGTTTGTACTGGCGCGAAGTCTGAGAAGGAAGCCCGCAGAGCTGTTATGAGGGTGATAAAGGAGCTTAAGAGAAGTGGAATAGTTATAGTTAGTAAGCCGGAACTAAAGATACAAAATATTGTGGCTTCAGCAAATCTCGGTGGGATAATTGATTTGGAGAGGGCGGCATACGTCCTCGGCAAGACGATGTATGAGCCGGAGCAGTTTCCAGGATTAATCTATCGAATGGATGATCCAAAAGTTGTCATACTCTTATTTGCGAGTGGGAAACTGGTTTGTACTGGCGCGAAGAAAGAAGAGGACGTCTACAAGGCCGTCGATAACCTTCTGAAGAAGCTTGAAAAAGAGAAATTAATATATTATGAGCAATAAATTGCTGATATAAGTCCTCTTAATAAATTACTGGTATAAATTCTCTTAACCTAAATTTAGCGCCGATCTTCCCAGCGAAATCCTGGATTCTAGGAATGTTAATCTCTGGCAGGCTTACTGCAGTTATTTCAACATCTAGATCAGCATCTTTCACTGCCTGAATGAAATTTATAACGCTTCTGTAGGCTTCCTTAAACTCTGGTCTACAAACTATATTATATATTTCCTCATCATGTCCATTTAGGCTTACGCTAACGGAATCTACACCAGCGCTCTTGAGTTCACCTACAACATCCCTGCCTGGATTGAGTAGAATTGCGTGTCCATTTGTATTCAGCCTAATCTTGAGGAAGGGATTATACTTCTTAATCCACCTAGCGACTTCTAGAAGACAATCAAGTCTAGATGTTGGCTCACCAAAACCGCAGAAGACAATCTCTTTCCATCTCCTCCTCGAAATGTGTTTCTTTAATTCTTCAATCACTTTTTCGGTGCTCGGTTCATTACTGAGCTTAAGCCTAAAGCCGGCTATTCCATTCCAGAAATGTCTAAAACAGAAGTAGCATTTGTTAGAGCAACGGTTAGTTATATTTAGGTAGAGAGAATCCTCAAGCCAATATACTATATCCCCAGTATTCTTCTTAGACATACACTAGAATTTTATCTAGTTCCACTTAAATTTTCTTTGATGAGCCGAGGATCACAAGTCCACTCATTATTTGGCAGCCGGAGCATGCGATGAAAATTGATTCAAAACCGAAATTGCTAACTATTAGCGCTGCTATTAGCGCTGCAAATGATCCAGCTAACTCGTAAGCTGACTCTGATATCCCAAAGATTAAGCCCTTCCTCTTCCTTCCACCCATCTCAGAGATTATTACTAATCTTGCCGGGTCTTCAAGGGCATATGAGACTCCGGAGAGAAACTCAAGCAGATATAGCTGAATCACATCTGAGGCAAATATGTAGGCTAATGAGCAGGCGGCGCCTAATATGACCCCACTAAGAAAGATTTTCTCTTTATCATAAGCATCAACCATTTTTCCAGCTATTACCTTAAAAAGCGCTGATGAGAAACCAAAAACTGTTAGGAGAAAACCAACATCTACTACTGAGACTGAGAAGCGGTTAAGAACAAAGAGTGGATAAACTGGGCCAAGCAGACCCGCCCCTAGCGAACTTAGGAAGCTCAGCGTAACTATGAGAGTTAATCTTCTCCGCATAGGCGCCACCCATTAAGAGGGTGGGGGTGAATCCAGCATCCAAGATTATTTTCTCTTCTAGTTCAACTTCCATTTCCTGATCTGCTTGCCCCCAGTATCCTCAATATTATATAGGCTTTAGGGTAATTAAAACCTTTTCAGCTATATTGCTCTAATGCTGGCAGATTCATCCTCGAAAAACCTTAAACTCCTCTTTTGAACGATAAAAGATGGTTTAAATTGAATTTTAAAGGGTTTAATGAAATGCTAATGTTTTCTTTCTTCTTTAAAGTGTTCCCATCCTCTTCTCTCTATAACTATTCTTTTTCCATCAATATTTGCTTCAATCTTCTTATCGCTTATAGCTCTTCCCAACTCTATTAATTGCGCCCCAACACTATTAAGGGCATCTTTTGCTTTATCCCAAATCTCGGGTTTAACTGTTACGACGAGCTCGTACTCTTCCCCACCATAGAGACTTAGATCTAATGGATCAAGACCATATTCCCCAGCGAATTCCTTCACCTCTGGGGCCACTGGAATATTATTTATTAGGAAACCAACCCCGCTGGCATCCGAGAGCTCATGGAGACTCCATGCGAGACCGTCGCTTGAATCTATGGACGCTGTTAATGCCTCTAGATCCGCTAATAATAGGCCTTCTCTAAGTCTGGCCCCCGGCATTAAAACCGACTTGACAAGGGGCTCCCTAATATACTCTGGCGGGCTTAACCCCTCAAGAAGAATCTTAAGTCCGGCTGATGTCTTTCCAAACGGCCCCGTCACGGCAACTATATCTCCCGGCCTTGCCCCGCTCCGCCTAATAATCCTCCTCCTATTGGAGTGGCCGACGAGTATGCAGCATACTGTTAGGTCTAGGGACTCGTTTGTATCCCCGCCTATAATATAGACTCCATACTCCTTAGCCCCATCATTTAGGCCGAGCGCTATCTCCCTAATATCTTCCTCCGTGAGATCCGGCGGTAAGCCAAGGGACACAAGCGCGGCAATCGGCCTGACCCCCTTAGCAGCGAAGTCGCTTACATTCATTACAATTGCTTTCCTCGCAGCTTGTCTCAAGCTCATGCCTGGCGGCACATCAGTCTTGCCCACAAGCATATCCGTCTTTAAAACAACTATGTTTTCTCCATTAATTGGGATTGCTGAGACATCATCTCCAAAAGGTATTGGCATATCTGGCAGAGGCTCAAAGATTTCGAAAAGAACCCTTATAATCCACCTCTCGCCCAGCTCCCTAATTCTCCTCAAATCCAACCCCCTTCGCCAAGAAAAATATTTTACATAACTACAAGTTTATTTTTTGAATTATTAAAAGTGAAATTGCTGCTTGGGATGAAGTTGAAATGTGGAGGCGAAAAATAATTACGTTAACCACGGATTTTGGTTTGAGGGACTCCTATGTTGCTGAGATGAAGGCAGTTATATTATCAATTTGCCCTGAGGCATGTATTGTTGATATAAGCCATGAGGTTAGGAAATTCGATATTAGAATGGGATCTTTCCTATTATTTCGCGCATCAAGGTTCTTCCCAAATGGAACAATCCATATGGCCGTAATAGATCCAGGCGTTGGAACTGAGAGGCGCCCAATAATAATTGAGACCGACTGGTCCATTTATGTTGGCCCAGATAATGGAATCCTGATTCCGTCAGCTCAAAGGGATGGAATCAGACACATCTACATCATAGGGAACCCGAAATATATGCTTAAGGAAGTTTCAAAAACATTTCATGGAAGGGATATTTTTAGCCCAGCCGCAGCTTACTTGGCTAGAGGTGTTCCTCCATCCGAGTTTGGGCCAGAAATATTCGATCCAGTAGTCCCGAGCTTCGCCGAGCCCATCATCTCAGACGATTCTATCATGGGAGAAATTATACACGTAGACGGCTTCGGAAATCTCATCACAAACATAAAGTATGAGGATCTGAAGTCTATGAGTATTAATGAGGGCGACTATTTAACCGTCAAAATTGGGGAGAGTAAATTGGCGCTTAAATTATGTAGAGCTTACGGTGAAGTCCGTGCTAATAGCCCGCTCGCGATAATTGGGAGCTGCGGCCTCCTAGAAATTTCGGTTAATCAGGGTGATGCCTCAAAGTTTTTTGGAGTTAATGTTGGCGAAAAAGTATTTCTCTACAAGAGAATGCTCTGATCTTAAATTGAGTGCCTGTCATATAGGCATGCTGCTTCTCATTTCAATTATTGGTAGGCTTATTATACACGTAAAACTCTGTCCTCTTTGCGAGGAAATCAGCAAAAATTATATTTAAACTCAACTATATAAAGGAGGAAAGGAGAGTTTGTTATGGATGAAAATATTGAAGTAAAGTATATCTTATGCCACAATGGTACAGGTGGATGTTATCTTTGCTGTGGTTTCTTGGCTTACGTTGATAAAAAAGAGAATCGTATTATTCGTATTGAACCTAATCCAGATCACCCGGTGAATAGGGGATGGATGTGTCCTGATCGTGCTAGAATAGGTCCAAACTTCTTCCTCAATTACTTATATCATAAGGCGCAGCTAACGCGTCCTCTCAAAAGAGTTGGGGAGAGAGGAGAAAATCGCTGGGTGAGAATCAGTTATGAGAAAGCTTTAGATGAAATTGCGGAAAAACTCAAGGAGATAATTGATAAATATGGGCCTGAATCCATAGGAGTAGTGGAGGGAACTTTCCGTTCAGACTCGTATTGGGCTAGAGCTCGACTTATGAACCTGCTCGGGAATCCGAATAATGTCGCTGACCCAGGCACGATATGCGGAAAACCCATGGGCGCCCAATGGCAACTAACTTTAGGGACTGCCTGCTCCTGTGGAGGTATGTTTCAATGGGGGATTCCTGGACTAAGTTGCTATGTTATTATAGGCCATAATCCCGCAGAAAGCTTCCCCCTAGAATACCAAACAATCCTGAATAATAAGAAGCAAGGTATGAAATTGATAGTTTTTGATCCAAGACTTACAGAGACGGCGAGATATGCAGATTATTGGTTTCAAATAAGGCCGGGAACAGACGCTGCCGCATTACTCGCATGGATCAACATTATCATTAAAGAAAAACTATATGATTCCGCCTTTCTTTTACAGTGGACTAATGCGCCCTTCCTTGTAAGAACGGATCAAAATAGGCTTTTAAGAGAAAAAGATATTAGGGAGGGGGGAAGCGAAAACAGGTTTATAGTTTGGAATGAGATCTCAAATGAAATAGCAATATGGGATCCTGAAACTCAAGAGTATCTGCCCTCAAATACAACCCCAGCTCTTTTGGGAGAATTCAAGGTTAAACTGGCTACTGGTGAGGAGGTGCTCTGCAAAACTGTCTTTCAAATGCTGGCTGAGAGAGCCGCGGAATACACTCCTGAAAAAGTTGCTGAAATAACATGGCTTGACCCAGAGAAATTAAAGGAGGCCGCTATGCTCTGGGCCACCTCGAGAAAACCTAAGACGATATTAGCCTTCGTCTCATCTCATCAAATTGGCAGAAATTCTAGTAGGATACATCAATGTGTAATGATCCTTCATCTTCTAATGGGTATGGTCTCTATGCCAGTTTCGTTTCCTGGGCCTCGAGGGCCTGGTGGAATCTATGTTCGTGAATCAGAGATGGAGATGGCTGAAGCTCTCCCTGAGAATCAGCGGAGAAAGATGATTGGCGCTGACAAATTTAAAGTTATGGCTTGGCCACAATATGAAATTACAACACCTCTCTTTAAGAAGATCTGGGGCGTCTCCAATAATATGTCGGGACATGGGCATCTAGTCCCCGCGCCACTTTTATGGAGAGCGATTCTTACGGGAAAACCATATCCAATTAAGGCCCTAATCACGTGGACGGCGAATCCAATGGTCTGGGCCGCAAACACGAAGATTGTCTATAAAGCCTTAAAGAGTCCGAATCTTGAATTACATGTCGTCATAGATCATGTAATGACCCCGACAGCTGTTTTAGCCGACTACGTGATACCTGCGGCATGCAAAAGTCTTGAGACTCCATTCATATCTAATTGGCAGGATGCTATGGGCGACATAATAGTTGGCCAGGCAGCCATCAAACCTTTAGGTGAAAGAAGAAGTGACTACGAATTTTGGAGGGAGCTAGCAATTAGACTTGGATTTGGAGAGTACTTCCCGTGGAAGGATGTGGAAGAGGTTTGTAATTATCGTTTAAAGCCGCTGGGATTAACATTAGATGAAGCCGCGCAGCTGGGTGTGATTCCGAGCCAACCATGCACCCACGAGGCCTTTAAAGAAATAAACCCAGAAACTGGCAAACCCTACGGCTTTGCAACAATCACGAGGAAAGCGGAAATATGGCCTGTATCCTTTGAAATATTTGGGTATGATCCTCTCCCATTCTATGAAGAGCCCCCTGAGAGTCCTATTTCCACACCTGAAGTTGCAAGAGAGTATCCCCTAATATTGACTACTGGAGGGAGATTTAGACCAATGTTTCACTCAGAGTATAGGCACTGGGGGATGGGCTTCAGAGAACAGCATCCCTACCCAATAGTAGAAATACATTATCAAACGGCTAAGGAGCATGGTATATCGGATGGCGACTGGGTTTGGATAGAAACAAGAAGGGGGCGAATCCTACAGAAAGCGCGGCTATCCGCAACCATACATCCCAAAGTGGTAAACGTTCAAAGCCACTGGTGGTATCCTGAGCTGCCAGCCGAGGAGCCATATCTTTACGGCGTGTGGATATCAAACGCTAATGTGTTAACTCTCGATGAGCCAGAAGCTCTCGATGAAATGGTAGGAGGCTGGTGCAACAGAGCCCTTCTATGCAAGATTTATAAGGCTGAGCAGCACCCCCCCATCCTCCACTGCTTGGGAGCATTATAACAGTTGCCCATCATGCGTCAACATTATCTTAAAATCTTCTTTTCGATCCATAGAATACTTCCCTCGCCATCGCTATTCTCTTCTAATTATCCTTGCTCCTTGTCCAGGTTTGGCGCATATTGGCTTACTTCTTACGCCAACTTCTTCGAAGGCATCCTTCATCGCCAACGCGATATCTTTAGTGTTCTTCTTATTGGAATCCACTATGGCTATTATCGATGGGCCAGCACCACTTATGGCGACCCCAGCAGCCCCAGCCCTCAGAGCTAACTCTTTAACATGATTTAATCCTGGAATTAAATGAGCCCTTGCAGGTTCGACGACAGCATCCATCATGCCCTTACCCATAACCTCAACATTGTTCAGGGCTATTCCGGCCACGAAGGCCGCGGCCCGACCAATATTATAAACCATGCTTGAGAGATCTACTTGCCTCGGCAGGACAGATCTTGCAAGCCTCGTGTCAACCCTTATCTCGGGTAGAACAATAGCAAATTCAGCGTTCGGTGGGAGTCTCAGCCTTAAGACTTCAAGGGGCTCCCTAGAAACTATTAATGTGAAGTCTCCTAGAATGGCTGCTGAAACATTATCTGCGTGCGGCGACCCAGCTGAAGCGGATTCGCCCATGGCCGCCGTCTCTATTAATTGGGTTGATGTTAGATTCAAATTTAGGAGATCATTTATGGCTATGGCGGTTGCCGCTGCGCTGGCGGCGCTGCTGCCTAGTCCACTTCCAGGCCTTATGCCCTTATAAATTTTTATTAATAAGCCAAATTTCTCTCCAGATTTCCTCAGCATCTCTGAAGCAACTATTCCAGCGGTATTTCTCTCTGGCTCAGCCGGTATGTCTTTGGAGCCTTCCCCATGAACCTCAATTCTGATGTCTCCATCCTCTCTTTTTTCAACGATAACCCTATCAAATAATGCGTCTAAAGCCACGCCAAACACGTCGAAGCCGGCGCCGAGGTTCGCTGAGGTTGCCGGCGCGATGGCTTCAACAGCCCTTAAGCCCAAGAGTGATCACCAAAATATAATTTTCTAGGGTTATCTTAGTTAAAAAGAATATCTTTTTTGGTGCCAGCAAATTTTTATTCCGGCAATCTAATAGTTTATATTTGGGCTATTTACATCTATCTTTATCTAAGACAAATGGTGTATTATAATGACGGTTCCACTCGAAAGAATTGATAAGTATACTTGGCGTATACCGAAGTATAAGCCTGGCATGCGCGTTCCAGGCGTAATTTTTGCGGATGATGATTTACTTGAGAAGATGAAGACTGATAAGACGCTTGAGCAGTGCGCTAATGTAGCCCATTTGCCGGGCATATATAAATATTCTATAACCCTGCCGGATGGACATGAGGGGTACGGTTTTCCGATAGGTGGTGTAGCGGCGACAGATTATGAGGAGGGTGTGATAAGCCCGGGCGGCGTAGGATACGATATAAACTGCGGCGTAAGACTTCTCGTAACAACCCTCTCGGAGAAGGATGTTAGGCCAAGATTAAATGAGCTGGCCACAATAATATTCTACAATGTTCCAAGCGGCCTGGGCAGCCATAGAAGGGACTTCTCCGTCTCCATGAACGAGCTTGATAAAATAACTAAAGAGGGCGTACCATACCTGATAGATAAGGGCTACGGCTGGCAGGAGGACATAGAGCATTGTGAGGAACGTGGGCGTATGCCGGGCGCAAACCCAGAAAAAGTCTCGAGCACCGCTAAGAAGAGGGGTGCACCAGAGCTCGGAACACTAGGCTCGGGGAACCACTTCCTAGAGATACAGAAGGTTGATAGGATATTTAATGAGAGGGTTGCAAAGGCTTTTGGAATAACCCATGAAGGCCAGGTTACCGTGATGATTCACTGTGGCTCGCGTGGGTATGGGCACCAGATATGCTCCGATTATTTGAGGGTTATGGAGAGAGCTGTGCACAAATATCATATAGAGCTGCCGGATAGGGAGCTCGCATGCGCTCCTGGCACAAGTCAGGAGGCTCAGGATTATTATGAGGCTATGGCATGCGCCGTAAATTATGCCTTCGCTAATAGGCAGATGATAACCCACTGGGTTAGGCAGAGTTTCGAGCAGGTATTCAAGACGTCCGCCGACAAGATTGGCCTAAATCTATTATATGATGTGGCGCATAACATTGCTAAGATTGAGGAGCACACCGTTGACGGTAAGACTGTTAAGGTTTGGGTTCATAGGAAGGGCGCGACGAGAGCCTTCCCACCTGGCCACAGGGATGTCCCGGCAGATTATAGGAGCCTCGGCCAGCCAGTCATAATACCCGGCTCGATGGGAACAAGCTCATGGGTTCTAGTGGGCACCCCGAAAGCTATGGAGATAACATTTGGCTCAACAGCCCATGGCGCTGGTAGAATGCTCAGCCGCGCGGCTGCCACGAGGCGCTTTACTGGAGGCGAGATAAAGAGGACGCTTGAGAGTAGAGGCATAGTTGTCAGGGCGGCTAGCATGACTGTTCTAGCCGAGGAGGCTGATCCAGCCTACAAGAATGTTGATAAGGTTGCCGAGGTAAGCAACGCTGTTGGCATAGCAACATATGTCGCCAGACTTGTTCCATTAGCCGTAGTTAAGGGTTGACGAAATCGACAATTCTCTTACTATTATTTTTCGCGTTGCCCTTTTCTTCCCCAACATATGTGGTATATAGAACTTCCTTAACTTTCTCAGAGGTTTTGGGACCTAGCCCATAGACGTCCTTTGGCCACCTATCGACGTTCACTAGGGCGTTAAATGGGGTTTTATACACTTTGAGTAGGCTTATAGCTCTCTCCCTGCCAATCTTTGGTAAGCTCGCGAGGAAGAATATTTGGGCATCAAATGTTGTCTCCAACTTCTTAACCGGGTGAATAGCCGGCTCCCTTTTCTCCCCAAACTGCTCCTGCTTAGCAGAAGTGTAAAGCAAGGTCACCGTCTCCCTATGATTTATCGTATTAATTACGCTTATGCCATTTTTTGCTAAAGCAAATATCGCGCCCCAGATAGATGCGGGGCTTATCTTACTAAACTTGTAAATTAGTGGGAAGTATCCCTCAATCAGCAGAAATGGTTTCTCATAGGCCTCTCTAAGGAGAAAAACTTGCTCAAATAGGTCTCGGCGCGTGAGTGTATTAATGAAATCCTGCACAGTTTTCCGCTCGAATGCGCATTCATTAGAGATCACATAGTCTCCCTTATCGAGGGTTTCAATCCTCACTATTGCGCCAAGTTCCTTAAGTCCCTCAATTATCTTTGAGGCTGCGCTCGCCTCTCTACTATCAACGATTATTATCGGCTGATCTAAATCACCGTCTCCCCTAATATATGGTATGAGTGTTCCGGATCCGACCATAATATATCTCCGAGACAAGTAGCTCTAAAAATTTTTATCCCCTTTTTGTTCTTAAATATCTTCTAGATAAAGGGTGTATATTTAGGCAGTAAAAGGAAAAAAGCGAATGTGTGGTGGATGATTGAGGTTTCAGTTGAGGGTTTGAGGGCAATATATCGTGGGATGTGCCCAAACTGCGGGGGAGATATTAGCGACCTAGAGCTACTTAGTACTGGCGTTTGTAGAGAATGCTTACCTAAGCAGCTGTCTGATAAAGAAAAAGTCTACTTGGAGCTAATTAAGAATGGGCGTATCGGTGAATACGCGAAGATTTTAGAGGTTGAGTTTGAGCTTAAAAGATTTTCTGAGTTCTTTAGCTCGCTTATTGGATCTAGACCATGGGCTCTTCAAGAGGTTTGGGCTAAGCGGGTTTTAATGGGTAGAAGCTTCTCCATAGTTGCGCCGACAGGCATTGGAAAAACTCATTTTGGGCTTATAATGGCATTATACTTGGCCAGAAAAGGAAAGAAAAGCTACATTATGGTGCCAACAAGTCTCCTAGTTAAGCATCTACTGGATAGAGCTGGCTTCTTCCTTGAAAAATTAGCTGCGAGGGGCGAGCCGACACCAACAATTATAGGCTATTACTCTGGGATGCGCAAGAAGGAGATAGAGGAAACATTAAATCGGATCAGAAACCAAGACTTCTCCATATTGATCACGACTGATAGATTCCTCTACAACAGATTTGAGCTGATCAAAGATGTAGACTTCGACTTTATATTCGTTGATGATGTGGATTCTTTCCTTAAATCCCCAAAGAATATTGACAAAGTTGTCCTCTTAATGGGCTTTGACATCAAGGATATTGAATGGGCTCTAAAGAAGGAAGAAAAGAAAGAACAGAAAACCAGTGTCACAGGATCGGCGCGGCAGAATCCAGGCAAGGTTCTGGTTGTTTCTGGGGCTACACTGAGGGGAAAAAGAACAAAGAAGATGAGGGTTTTTAGGAGCCTCTTCGGCTTTGAGCCGGGCTTCAGCCCAGAATTCATTAGAAACATATCTAATCTCTACATTAAGTCTGCGGGTGATGTTAAAGCGGAGACCCTAAATATAATTAAGAGGCATGGGCCCGGCTGCCTAGTTTTTGCTCCGCAGGTTAGAGGCTTAGAGTATGCTAAGGAGATCGCACTTGCCCTTAAAGAGGCTGGGATAAACGCTTTTATATATGAGAGGATGAGCCCGAAGCTTCTGGAGAGGTTTGTGAATGGAGAATACGCGGTCCTTATAGGAGTTGCAAGCAATAGGAGCCCTTTAGCTAGGGGTCTCGACCTCCCAGAAACGATAAGGTATATTGTCTTTGCTGGTGTTCCGAGAAGGGAGATTAGAGTCAGCATTAACGAGTGTAGCCCCCAGAAGATTTTAACGTTGCTTAGGGCTCTTTCGCCCTTCTTTGAAGAGAAGTTTAGTAGGGAGGCTG
The DNA here is from genome assembly GCA_038867895.1 of Bathyarchaeia archaeon. Taxonomy (GTDB): domain Archaea; phylum Thermoproteota; class Bathyarchaeia; order Bathyarchaeales; family DTEX01; genus DTEX01. The sequence continues at coordinate 13,751 of JAWBXL010000008.1, forward strand.
CCCCGGTAATAGCGGCTCTTACAAGAATAGTCCCAGTTACAAAAGATATAATCGACAGGATCAGGGAGGCTGATGAAAAAAACCTTGAGCTAGATGGGTTTGCCGGGCATGTTCAGAGGGTTGTTAAGGAGGCAAGAAAGCTTCTGGTTAAAATAATGGAGGATATAGACTTAAGAAAAGTTACCGAGAGACTTGATGTAGACGTGAAAATTGAGGGGAACGAGTATATTCTAGTTATACCAGATGTTGATGGTTATATACAGGCATCTGGTAGATCATCGAGGTTCTATGCTATGGGGATAAGTCGTGGAGTATCCATTCTTATAGTTGATGATGAGAAAGCCTTTTACGGGCTGAGTAAAAGGATTCAGCTGGCGACTGAGGAGGAGTTTGAGGAATATTTTCTTGAAAAAGCTCAGGAAGAGTTTAGGCAGGTAGATATGGATAGAGAGGTTATTAGGAAGATACGGAGAGGCGAGTTTACAATAGATGCGGTAGACATTATCCGGTCTGCGCTCATAGTTGTTGAGTCCCCGACAAAGGCTAGGACGATAGCCTACTTCTTTGGCAGACCAGCTAAGAGAACGATAGATGACTTCACAGTTTATGAGGTTGCAAGTGGGCAGCTAATCTTGAATGTTGTCGCCTCTGGAGGACATATTTTTGATCTAACAACAGAGGGCGGCTTCCACGGCGTCTTGAAAGAGAATGGCTTCTATATTCCAGTATATACTGATATAAGGAGATGCAATAATTGTGGAGAGCAGTTTACAGATCGCGGTGAGTGCCCATCCTGCGGGTCAAAGGATATACGCTCAAAGAGGAGCGTCGTCGAGCTAATTCAGAAGCTCGCGACGGAAGTAAACAAGGTATTTATTGCGACAGACCCGGATGCTGAGGGGGAAAAGATAGGCTACGATATTTACGTTATGGTTAAACCTTATTGCAGAAACGTTGAGAGACTCGAGTTTCATGAGGTGACACGAAGGGCTCTTAGAAAAGCCCTTTCTGAGCCAAGAAGCATAAGGCTGCCTTATGTTCAGGCGCAGGTTGTTAGGAGGATTGAGGATAGATGGGTTGGATTCGAGCTTAGTAGGAAGCTCTGGGAAAAGTTCAAGCTAATGACCCTCTCGGCTGGTAGGGTGCAGACTCCGGTTTTAGGTTGGGTTATAAAGCGTGTTGAGGAGCTGAAGAATAAGATTCCGGTGGCCGAAGTATCGCTAGAAAATGGTTTATTAGTTAGGATTGTGAACCCGCCGAATATAGAAGATCTAAAAAGGAGGTTTAAAGAGGGCGATCTCAGGGCGAGGATCGAGGGTATAACCTTCCGGGAGGATAAAATTTACCCGCAGCCGCCATACACGACTGACAGTATGCTTAAGGATGCAGCCCAGAAATTGGGTTTCACGGTCGGATACACTATGGGTTTAGCTCAGACACTTTTCGAGTCTGGTCTAATAACATATCATAGGACTGATGCGACAACCGTATCAACAACTGGTATAGATATTGCGCGCCGATATATTGAGGAGAATCATCCAGGTCTCTTTAGACCAAGGGAATATAGGGGCGATGGGGCGCACGAATGTATAAGGCCGACCAAGCCCTTAAACCTTAAGCAGCTACGCTTTTACCTATCCTCCGGGGTTCTAAGGATACCGCAGAAGCTCGGCGCGGATCACTTAAAGCTATATGATATAATATTTAGAAGGTTTATTGCCAGCCAGATGAGTGAGACTAGGGTTCTAGTTCAGGAGTTTACGTTGAAGGTTGATGGCGCCGAGGCGAGGCAGAGCAGGGTTGTGAAGGTTCTTGAGCAGGGCTTCTTGGCTGTCAACCCTGTTATTAGGGTTGATGAGGAGGTTTGTGGAGGAGAATATAAGGTTGTGAGGTTAAGGATTAGGCGGGAGCCAATTGGTAGGCCATACCGTGAAGGAGACTTAATAGCGCTTATGAAGGAGAGGGGGATTGGAAGGCCGAGCACATACTCCAAAATAATTGATATACTTCTGAGAAGGCGATATATAATAGAGAATAATAGGGCTCTATTTAGCACGAGGCTCGGTAGGGCGGTATATAATTATCTAATCGAAAGATTTGGTTCACTTGTGTCAGAGGATCTAACTAGAACTCTCGAGAAAACTATAGATGCTATAGAGAATGGACAAGCATACTACCAAGATGTTTTAAGGATTATTGAGAACGAGATAAGAAGTATAACAAAATAATGGAAGATAATCATATCCAAGTATAGCGAGGTTAGATGAGGACCACTCCCTCATTTTGTCTAACTCCCTCTGGCGGTAGCTGGGACAACCTATTCACTAACTCGATATAATACTCATTTTTAAGGAACTTTTCAAACTCTTGGAAGACGATACTCTTAGTTTCATTTATCTTCATACAAATTGGTCCTTTAGAGTATGCTTCACTTAGATCATATATTGCTATGTGCTTCCGCATATCGCGATCCACAGCAATAATCGCAAATATGTCCTCCGGAGGCCTTTCTTGGAAGATCCATGCCGTATAAGAGACGTTCACCAATCTATAAAATACATCATTTTCTCGTACCGGATAAAGATTGCTGAAGGCTATTGTCTTAAAAGTTTTTGGATAAACTTTCCTGGCGCAAAGAAAATTATGATATTCGCCCTCTGCATAAACAATATCCTCATATGGGGAAACCCACCAACCCATTAACCTACACTGATGCTTAAATTGCCTAATTAAATCCCAAACTACAGGTATAGATTGCATCTCTATTCTCCATATAAAATATGGTAAATCTACCTTATAAATTATATATTTTTAATGAAAAACTTCATTTAAGCCAAAAAATTGATAATTTCGTCTTTAAAATTTTAAAGAAACTTAGAAAGATCTGATTTTTTAAAATTCCAATATTTTTTGAGTAAAATTTTTATTGGACAAGATTTTCATAATATTTTGTAAAATAAAGTCCTATTTCAGGAGGAGGGATTTTTATGCCGAAGAAGAAGGAGGAAAAGAAGGAGAAAGCTGAAGCTAAACCAGAAGAAGAGAAAAAAGAGAAGAAAAAGAAGAAGTGAAGAGACAAATAGTGTTTTCCAATAAACCTTTTTTAGTTAGATTTTTATTTTCAGGTAAATTTATTATTTAATCTCATTCAAGAACTTTTAGGAGGAGAACGAGTATTAGGATAGCGGTTATCGATGCCGATAAATGCAAGTCTAGCCGCTGCGATAGGGTATGCTATCGTTTTTGTCCGCAGGTTAGGAGTAGAGTTGAGGCCATTAGATTTGAGGATAATAGGCCAGTGATCTCGGAGGTTCTATGTACTGGATGTGGAATATGCGTTAAAAAGTGTTCGTTTAAGGCGGTCTCCATAGTTAATGTTCCGGAGGAGCTGAAGGGTGAGTGCGTTCATAGGTTTGGGCCAAACACCTTTAAATTGTTCCGCCTACCAGTCCCCTCACCTGGGATAGTTTTAGGGTTATTGGGTCAGAATGGAATTGGAAAAACAACGGCAATAAAAATTCTTTCTGGCGAGATAAGACCTAACCTTGAAAGATATGTTGATCCACCAGACTGGCCTGAAATAATACAGTATTTTAGGGGCTCGACACTTCAAGCATACTTTCAAAGGCTGAGTAGGGGCGAGCTTAAAATTGTTCATAAGCCCCAATATGTTGATAAGATACCACGTGTCGTGAAGGGTAAGGTTGGCGAGATACTTGAGCGTGTTGATGAGAGAGATAAGCTTACGGAGGTTTCCGAGAAACTTCAGCTTAAGGTTATATGGGATAGAACTCTGGATGTATTAAGTGGTGGTGAGCTTCAGAGGGTTGCTATCGCAGCGGCTGTTTGCCGTGAGGCTGACGTTTACCTGTTTGATGAGCCCTCTAGCTACTTGGACGTTAAGCAGAGACTTGAGGCCGCTAAGGTGATTAGGAGCCTAAAAGAGGAGAATAAGATGATAATCGTTGCAGAGCATGATCTGGCGGTTCTTGATTACCTATCTGACCAGGTTTGTGTCTTCTATGGCAAGCCAGGAGTCTATGGGATAGTCTCCCACGTTCATGGGGTTAGGGTTGGGATAAACATTTACTTGGATGGCTTCATTCCGGACGAGAATATGCGCTTTAGGAAGGAACAAATAATATTTCATGTTAAGCCGCCAGTCGGCGACTCGCCAACCAATGCGCCAATTTTAAGGTGGGGTGAGATGACAAAGACCTATGGGGACTTTAGGCTTAAGATAGATTCTGGTGAGGCTAGGCTAGGTGAGGTTATAGGCATATTAGGGCCAAACGGGATCGGCAAGACGACATTTATAAAGATATTAGCTGGGTTAGAGAAGCCGGATCAGGGATTGTCCCCGACAGAGAATGTTCTTGGGGTCAGTTATAAGCCGCAATATATTTCAACGGAGTATGAGGGAACTGTTGAGGATCTTCTAAAATTGGCTGCCAAAGACAAGTTTTCCTCAAGCTGGTATCAGACTGAAATAATTAATCAGCTCAACCTAAGTTCCCTCTTTGATAGGAATATGAAGGAGCTTAGTGGTGGTGAGCTTCAGAGGGTTGCTATAGCCGCCTGTCTATCTCATGATGCAGACATATATCTCCTTGACGAGCCGAGCGCGTATCTTGATGTGGAGGAGAGGCTAGCGATGGCCAGAGCTATACGCAGAGTCGTCGAGGATAAATGTGTAACAGCCTTTGTCGTTGAGCATGATATAATCGCCATGGATTTTATAGCGGATAGGCTAATGATTTTTACTGGCAAGCCTGGAATTTATGGAGTGGCTAAGTCGCCGACAAGTCTCCTAGACGGCATGAACAGTTTCCTTAAAGAGATGAGCATAACTTTTAGAAGGGACCCGGACACTAAGAGGCCAAGAGTGAATAAGGAGGATTCTAAACTTGATAAATATCAGAAAAAGATTGGACAATATTATTATGTTAAATAGCGGTGTAGATACGCTTAATTTTCCATCTTCTATGTTAATAAGAAAATTCTTTCCACATTATTTTAGCCAAAAATTGTTGCAAAACACATTTATTCGCTTCCTACCCTCTCTCCTCTATAGAGTTGGGAGAGTATATTCATGGTTATTGCCGAGGAGAGAAGGGAACCGATACGCTCTCATAAGGTTGTTATCAGGGGGGTTGTTGAGGGGTACGAGGTTGCTTCACTTGAAGACCTAAAGAAGATTGAGGATCGAATTGAAAGCATACAGAGCGAGATAAACGCCTTAAGAAATCAAATTAGTGAATTACAGAAGACATTAAATGCAACGAACATGAGACTAGAGAGGCTAGAAAACTTCCTAAAATCGTTCAGGTGATATTAGGTTAAGTAAGATTCGCTGAAGCCTATTGCAGACCAGATGATCAATGTTGGATCTAAGGATGATGAAAAAAGAAAACGAGCTTTTCTTTTTCCAGTCTTTTCAGGCCCTAACTAAAAAAGGCATCTACTCTTTAATTCTTTTCAAAATACTGTCTATCTTTAGTAATGCTTCTATCGGATTATTATTAAGAGTTATGTAGGAGCCTACTACAGCAACTCTTGCCCCAGCCTTCCATGCTTCTACGATTGTTTCCGGGTTAATGCCTCCATCAACCTCTATAATCTTGTCAGGGAATCTCTTTGAGATTCTCCTTAGTTTTTCTGTCGCTTCACTACAATACTCTTGTCCACCTAAACCCATTGGCACGCTCATCACTAAAATCATGTTGGCTTCTCTGGCAATTCTTTTTGTCAGTTTCTCCTCGGGTGTTGGGAGGTTTAAACCGATGCCAGCTCTATAGCCATACCTTTTAATGCTCCTAATAGCCTTCATCATCTCATCTTCAGTGCTGAAAGCTTCAACCTGAACTATGATCGCTATTTTCTCTCTATCGCTGCTCACTATAAACCTGTTTATATCTTCTGTGATCTTGAGGGGATTGCTTGTCATCAAGTGTATGTTTAAGAGGGTTTCCTCTTTTAGCTCCTCATATAATCTTCTTATTAAGTCTATAGAGAATTTATTCTTGTCTGGTATTAACGGGGGTCTCATAACATCTACATGAATGCTATCTATTCTTCCAGTCTTAAGCAGATTCGTGATGTTTATAAAGGCTCGGCTCTCCCTTAAACTATCTATATTCTTGGATAACTCATTTTCATATTCTAAGATTGATAGTGAAATAGACATGCTCACAGCACTAACTTTATTCATCTTCCTCTAATACTATTTGGGTAAATATTACACGGGGATATAAAAGTAACAACAATAAATAAATAAGTCTCTAATCTCCTTTTATATAAAATCATACTTTAAGGTTGGGTCCCATTTGGTTTCTGAAAAAAATATCCGAGTTAAGATTGATGAGCTGAGGAGTAGTGCAGGTCTTTTAAAGGGCGTTGAGATCTCCATTGGCAAAATAATTGGCGAGGAGTGGCTTGAGGAGACTGGGCCATCACAGTTCCCAAAGATACCCGACTTAAGGGAGTGGGACTTCAAGCTCCTGCAGCGCTATAAGCCCTTCTATATGCCATTCTGCGACCTCTGCTGCCTCTGCACATTCGGGAAATGCGATTTAACGGGGGATAAGCGCGGCGCATGTGGAATAAATATGTCAGCCCAGCAGTCACGCATAGTTCTCTTAGCATGCTGTATAGGCGCCTCTACACACGCGTCTCATGCTAGGCATCTGCTTGAGCACTTAATAGAGAAGTATGGACGCGACCACCCAATAGACGTCGGCGGCTTAAATGTTGAGGTGGAGGCGCCAATAACACGCTTAGTATGTGGTGTTAGACCCAGAACCCTCGGCGATCTAGAGGAAGTTCTAAACTACCTTGAGCAGGAAATAGTTAGGTTGTTAGCGGCCACACATACTGGCCAAGAGTCAAGCAATATAGACTTCGAGTCTAAAGTATTTCACGCTGGGATGATAGACCATGTCGCGCTTGAGGTGGCCGATATAGCACAGATCTCAGCGCTCGGTTTTCCGAAGGCGGATCCAGAAGCGCCCCTGGTTGACATAGGTTTGGGTGTCGTTGACTCGACGAAGCCAGTCATAATGGTTGTGGGCCACAATGTTCCACCAGCAGCAGCCATAGTAGACTACTTGGTTGAGAATGGATTATATGGTGGCATTGAGGTTGTAGGCTTATGCTGTACAGCACATGATCTTACACGATATAACCCTAAGGCGAAGATTATTGGGCCAATATCATGGCAGCTTAGGTTTATTAGGAGCGGTGTAGCCGACGTCATAATTGTTGATGAGCAGTGCATTAGGACCGATACGCTCCTCGAGGCCCAGAAGGTTAAGGCTCCAGTTATAGCGACAAGCGATGTGAACTGCGCTGGGCTGCCAGATAGGACAAAAGATAGCGTTGAAAAGATTGTTGAGGACTTGGTTCTAAATGGGCAGCCGGGCGCATTGATCCTAGATCCGGAGAAGGCTGCTGAGGTCGCTGTTAAGACAGCTCTCTTAATCGCGTCTAAGAGGATGAAGCTTAAGGCTCTCCCAGATGTAAGCGACATAATTGAGGGCGCAAAGAAATGCCGTAAATGTGATGACTGTAGAAGAGCCTGTCCAAACGATTTGCCGGTGAGAGATGCCCTTGCGAAGGCGTTGGAGGGCAACCTAAATGCTCTTGCAGATCTCTATGAGGCATGCATTGGTTGTGCCAGGTGCGAGAGCGCATGCCCAGTAGATCTTCCACTCCACAGCTTCATAGTTAAGGCTGCTGAGAAGAGGATAAAAGAGGAGAAGTATAAGGTGCGCGCGGGTAGGGGTGCGATACAGGATGTTGAGATTAGACAAGTGGGCAGCCCAATAGTTCTGGGCGAGATACCTGGCGTTGTGGCCTTCGTCGGATGCGCTAATTATCCTAATGGTGGAACCGAGGTTGCCGAGATGGCAGTTGAGTTCGCTAAGAGGCGCTATATTATCGTGGCGAGCGGCTGCGCAGCCATGTCCATAGGAATGTATAGGGACGAGGAGGGCAAAACACCATACGAGGCCTTCTCAGGAGCCTTTGATGCCGGAGGAATAGTTAATGTTGGCTCATGCGTCTCAAACTCACATATTGCCGGAGCAGCAATAAAGATAGCCAACATATTTGCTAAGCGTAAGCTCCGCGCCAATTATGAGGAGATAGCAGATTATATACTTAATAGGGTCGGCGCCGTCGGCGTAGCCTGGGGCGCCATGTCGCAGAAGGCTGCTTCCATAGCCAGCGGCTTCTGGAGGCTCGGCGTCCCAGTTATTGTTGGGCCCCATGGGCTTAAGTATAGGCGTATGCTCTTAGGCAGGAAGGATAAGCCTGAGGATTGGTACGTCTATGATGCTAGGACTGGAGAGAAAGTTTATGTTGGCCCAGCTCCGGAACACCTGTTCTATGCCGCTGAGAGTAAGGAGGAAGCTATGGTTATGATAGCGAAGCTATGCATGAGACCAAACGACACTACTAAGGGTAGAGCGATAAAGCTTTCAAATTATATTGATCTCCATAAGCGCTTCTTTGGAACAATGCCGGATGACGTACACCTCTTCGTCCGCACATTGGCCGATGTTCCGCTGACGATGCGCGAGGAGGTCATAAAGGTTCTTGAGGAAAAGGGCTGGAAAGAGAATGTTATACCAGATCCAACGCTCCTACCGAGACTAGTGAGGAAAAAGGCTGGTGAGTGATATGGCCGCGAGAGCCGAGTCCTGGCAGACAGCTGAGATACCAGGCCCAAAGAAGGCCATGACTATAACTACTCCACAAATAGTTACAGCGTTAGTTAAGCGTTCAAAGAACCCGGTTCTCATTGTTGGCGCAATGGCCCCAAAGATAAGGCTTAGTGGTGGCGATTTAATAGACTATGCTATCCGGATCGCTGAGGCGGCCGGAATGCCAATCGTGTCCTCGCCGGGCATTTTTAAGGAGTTTATTGATAGGGGCTTTAAGAGGGTCTCCAACATGCCAGCTGTTGATATAGCAAATAGGCTTACAGACCCTAAATGGGCTGGGCTTGAGGGTAGGGGGCAGCACGACCTAGCCATCTTTATGGGCTTCAGGTACTACGTTTGCTGGCTAATCCTATCAGGCCTAAAGCACTACTCCCAAAACCTCAAGACAATATCTCTAGAAATGTATTATCAGCCGCATGCATTATGGTCATTTCCAAACATCTCAAAAGAGGAGTGGGAGAAGAACCTTGACGCCATTATTAAAAGTTTAAGAGAGGGAAAATAGTCTTTTAATAGAAAGGTTGAAGGATGTGAGATAATATGTCAATGTTTGCTGATATTCCGGTTGGCGTCGGCGAGGTGTATTCTGGCGAGAGGATAAGGTGGCAGGACACTCAAGTGGAATTTGGTGGGTTAAGGGTTCAATATAAATTTGAGCTCGTTAAAGTTCGTAAAATGGATGAAGTTGAGGATGAAAAGATAACCATAATTGGTCCGGACATAAAGGATCTTGAGCCCCAGAAGTCTTATCCACTTGGAATATTTATTGAGGTTGCAGGAAGACAGATTGAGGAGGAGCTTGAGGGAGTTATAGAGCGGAGAATACATGAGTACACGAACTACATTGAGGGCATGATGCACCTAAACCAGAGATACGATATATGGATAAGACTCGGCAAAAGATCCTTTGAGAAGGGCTTAAACTCATTCCACATTGTCGGAAAAGTTTATCAAAGATTATTTAAGAGCGAGCTCCCAATAATCGAGAAGATACAAATAACCTTCATAACCGATCCAGAAAAAGTCAAGGAAATGTATGATTACGCGCTCAAGGAGTATGAGAAGAGGGATGCTAGGGCCAGGGGCCTAAAGGATGAGGAGGTAGACGCATTCTATGGGTGCACGCTATGTCAGTCCTTTGCTCCAACGCACGTCTGCGTAATAACCCCACAGAGATACTCTAACTGCGGCGCAATAAGCTGGTTTGATGCAAGAGCTTCGGCAAGAATTGATCCTAAAGGGCCAGTATTTAGGATTGAGAAAGGCGAGTGCATTGATTCGATAAAAGGCGAGTATACTGGAGTAAACGATGTTGTTAAAATGAAATCTGGCGGAGAAATACAGCGCGTCTGGCTATATGCCGCCTTTGGACACCCGCACACCTCTTGCGGATGCTTTGAGGGGATAGCCTTCTATATCCCAGAGGTTGACGGCTTCGGAATAGTCCATAGGGGCTTCACCGAGAACACCCCTATAGGCATATCATTCTCGAAGCTGGCAGATTCTACTGCTGGTGGTAGGCAGATCGATGGTTTCCATGGAATATCAATCGAGTATATGCGTTCACCAAAGTTCCTACAGGCTGATGGCGGCTGGGAGAGGGTTGTCTGGATTCCCTCAACCGTTTTAGAGAAGGTTAAGGATTTCGTTCCAAAGCACCTTGTGGATAAAATAGCGACCGAGAAAGACGCAAAGACTGTGGAGGAGCTTAAGAGCTTCCTTGTAGCCAAGGGCCACCCGATAGTTAAGAGGTGGGAGGAGAAGGCTAAGGTGGAGGCTGCGGCCAAACCTGTTGAGGAGAAGGCTGCCCTGGCTGTTGCCGCTCCAGAGACTGTTGCGGAGATCGCGGCTCCAGTAAGTGTTGGAGCCATTGGAGGGTTCAAAATAATACTCAAGAATGCTAAGATTAGAGCGGAGAAAGTTAAGATAATTAGGGCGAAGGAGAAGTGAAGGGAAATGGCTAGTAAAGAGAAGAGGGATGCTGAGGAAGGAGCCCTTATAAAGCTCGGCCCAAAGCTCCTAGATCTTCTGAGACAGTTTGGTGAGATTGAGTTAGAGAATGTTGAGATCGAGGCTGAGGAGCTGGAGATATGGATACCAGCAGTTACAGCTGTCGCTCCGCCACCCGTGGCCCCGCCAAAGATGGTCCCGGCGAAGCCAGTAGAAATATTAAGGGCGGAGTTTAAGCCTCCAATCCAAACTTATTCTGGAAAGATAACCGAGGTTAAGCTCGGGGCGACAAGAGGTGAGGGCGGCACTAGAGAAAAAGTTATAAAGGTTGGCGGGGAAGCTACCCCCACATTCTATCTTTTTGAGGAGGTTCCTCTAAACCCGCCAGTAATATCGGCCGACATATTTGACATGGAGGTTCCGCTTCCAAAGGCTATAAAGATGCATGTCCAGGAGGTTATCGGTGACCCAGCTGCGTGGGCTAAGCTCGCCGTAGATAAATTTGGCGCGGATCTAATCACAGTCCACTTGGTTAGCACAGATCCTCTTAGAAAGGATGCCCCGCCGAGCGATGCCGCGAAGATAATTGAGAGGATTCTACAGGCGGTTAAGGTTCCAATAATTGTTGGAGGCTGCGGCGACCCAAAGAAAGATACGGAAGTCTTTAAGAGGGTCGCTGAGGTGGCGCATGGGGAGCGTGTCATGCTAAGCTCCGTAACCCTAGACATGGCTGAGGCAGGTCTATTAGAAGAGGTTGCTAAGGCCGCTAGGGAGCATGGCCACGTTGTGCTGGCATTTACGGCCATGGACTTAAACCAGGCTAAAGAGCTCAACAGAAAACTCTACGATTATCTGCCAAGGGAGAGCATAATCATGGATTTAACCACGGCAGCCCTGGGATACGGACTAGAGTACTCGTTCACGGTGCATGAGAGGGCTAGACTCGCAGCCCTAGCTGGTGACCAAGAACTTCAGCACCCAACATCCTCAGGAACAACAAATGCCTGGGCCGCTAGAGAGGCTTGGCTGAAGCTCGGCCCGGAGTGGGAGCCTAGGGAGCTGAGGGGACCACTATGGGAGACAGTTACGGCAATAACCCTCCTCTTGGCTGGCGTAGATATCTTCATGATGATGCATCCGGCGGCGATACGTACTGTTAAGGAGACTATCAGTAACCTCTATAAGCGTGGCAGAGCTAAGCCTGAGGGCGTGGCTGACTGGATTTCCATTAAAATATAGTTTGGAGGTGGGGGTACTTGCCCACAGGTGAAGTAAAGAAGGGTGTGAGAGAGTTAAGTCCGTTAGACGCCTATATGCTCCTGCCGAGAACGAATTGTGGGAAGTGCGGTGAGAGCAATTGTATGGCATTCGCAACGAAGCTCGTTAATAGGGAGGTTACGCTGGAGTTATGTAAGCCGCTTATAGAGGAGGAGAAGTATAAAGCCCAGTATTCTAAGCTGAAAGAGCTTCTCGCTCCGCCGATTAAAGAGGTTGTTATTGGTGTTGGCGAAACCGCTGTTAAAGTTGGCGGTAAGCTCGTAATGTATAGGCATGAGCTCACGTACACGAATCCACCGCCCATAGCGATAGATGTGATGGATGAGATGCCTGAAGACGAACTGCTTAAGCGTATAGAAAAGATTAATAGTCTTGCATATACTTATATTGGCAAGACAATTAAGCTCGATATGGTGGCAGTTAGGTCAACGTCAAATGACCCCGCGAAGTTTAAGTCAGCCGTTCAGAAGGTTATGTCTGCAACAAAGCTTCCATTAATATTATGTACATTTAACCCGGATGTTATGAAGGCTGCCCTTGAGGTTGCATATGATCGGAGACCGTTAATATATGCCGCTACTGAGCGCAATTGGAGGCAGATGGCTGATTTAGCATTAATGTATAATTGTCCATTAGCGGTCTTCGCCCCAAACGATATAGCCCTACTAAAGTCGCTTACAAATACTCTCATAGAATATGGCATTGAGGATCTCCTCCTCGATCCGGGGACATTCCCAGAGGACGGTATTGCGGACACAATCACAAACTTTACAATGATTAGGAGGAGCGCATGTAAGTTTGGCGATAACCTTTTAGGTTTCCCGCTTATCGGTGTACCCATGACTGTATGGACCTTAAAAGATGTTCCGAAAGATGTTCTACAGTGGATGGAAGCATGCTTAGCGGGAATGCTGATTGTTAGATACGCTGATCTGCTTATATTACATAGTCTTGAAGGATGGTCCCTTCTACCAACCCTAATCTTGAGGGCTAACATATACACTGATCCAAGGAAGCCGGTGGCCGTTGAGCCTGGACTGAAGGTACTTGGCAGCCCAGATGAAAACTCACCAGTCCTAATAACATCAAACTATGCATTAACGTTCTTTACGGTTCAGTCTGATATAGAATCTGCCGGGATAAGCTGCTACCTCATAGTTGTTGATAGCGAAGGATACGCCGTTGAAAGTGCTGTTGCAGGGAGAAAAATGACAGCACAGACAATTGCAGATGCGCTTAAATCCTCAGGCATAGAAGAAAAAGTTAAGCACAAATACCTTATAATTCCTGGGCTAGCGGCTAGACTAAGTGGCGAGATAGAGGAGCTAGCAGGCTGGAAAGTCCTTGTTGGACCAAGAGATTCATCTGGCATACAGGCATTCTTAAAGGAGAATTGGCCCCCAAAAACTCCATGATTTTTTTCTCTTAGTCTTCTAATTTTTAGTTAAGGGGATCTAGATTGAAGACTCTTGTCTCGATGGGCAGGGGTGGAACCGGGAAAACAAGTTTTGTAGCCCTAACCACAAAATATTTTATAGAGAAGAAAGTATCTCCAATGCTCCTAATAGACGCAGATCCGGACCAGAGTCTAGCGGACGTTTTGGGAGTGGATTTCGAGGGGGAGGGTAAAAAGACTATTTCTGAGCTTCTTGTCGAGACCTTTATTGAGGGCGGGGGCACGCTTGTCGGGGTCCCTCCATCAGAGAGGATGGAGAGTAGAATTTGGGAGGAAGGTCTCTACGAAGGGGAATATTTTGACTTGATCGTTATAGGGCCAAAGTGGGTTGAGGGCTGCTACTGCCTCCCAAATGAAGCCCTGAGGGCGGCTCTAGGGAACCTAATAAAGAATTACAGGTATATTATTATTGATACTCCGGCCGGTCTAGAGCACCTTAATAGGCGGATAACCACGAGGGTTAATGATATTTTCGATTTAATAGATCCATCATTGAAATCCTTTGAGCATGTGGCCAGAGCATACAGGATAGCAAAGGAGGTTAACATAAAATTTGATAACTTTTATGTTATTGGGGGTTTCAGGTTTCCGGAAAAGCTTGGAAATAAAGTTGAGAGTAGACTAGGCTTAAGGTTTCTTGGGAAAATAGCCTTTGATGAAAATGTTGAGGATTTTGTCCTATCTGGGAGATCTCTCCTTGAAATCCCGGAGGATTCGCCGGCATACCGTTCAGTTAAGGAAATATTGGCCAAAGCTGGATATTAGGTAGAAGATAAATAAAAGGATTGAGAGCGCGGAAATGAGTGAGCCTAAGAGTATAGATATTTTCCAGTTGCTTTTAGAGAGTTCAAGTAAAAAGGCGCGTAGATCAGAGATCCTATCTTCCCTTGGAATAAAAGAGTATTTCATTGATGGGGATATAGAAATAGACAAGAAGACCTGTAGGGGGGTGGACTGCCAGCTTTGCATCAAAGTCTGCCCAACAAACGCCCTATACTGGAGCTACGGCCAAGTAAACATAACCAAGGAGCTATGTATACACTGCACGGCCTGCGTCCTTATCTGCATGGTTGACAACTGTATTAAGGTTACTAGAAGGAGATCCAATGACAGGGTTGAGACTTTCAGCAACCCTAAGCAAGTGTTTAGGCTTCTGCAATCAATTGGCTCTGAGAAGCGTCTTGATATAGTGAACCGAGTTTTCCAGCTTAGAAGATCCATGTGAGGGGTCTTATTGAAGATAGTTGTTGCTGGTAAAGGTGGTGTTGGAAAAACTCTTGTCGCCGGAACCTTAGCTCGAATCTACGCTCGTATGGGCTTCAATGTCCTGGCAGTAGATGCTGATCCAGCCATGAACCTTGCTTACACTCTGGGAATACCTCAGGACGTATCGTCAAAGATAGTTCCAATAGCCGAGAACATCCCCCTAATAGAGGAGAGAACTGGAGCCAAGCCTGGATCCGCATTCGGAATACTCTTTAGTCTGACACCGAGGGTGGATGACATAGCCGAGAGGTATGGTGTAGTTGGGCCGGATGGTGTTAGGCTACTTGTTATGGGCACAATAAAGTCTGGTGGATCCGGGTGCGCATGCCCAGCCAACTCGCTTCTGAGCGCATTAATTAGGCATATAACCTTGAGAAGAGGCGATATAGTCATCATGGACGCTGAGGCTGGTTTAGAGCATCTTGGCAGGGCCACAGCCAAGGGTTTTAACATGATGATATGTATTGTGGAGCCAAGCGCCCCGTCAATAGAGACGGCCATAAAAATCAGGAAGTTAGCTAGCGAGATAAATATCAGAGAGGTTATCTTTGTCGGAAACAAGATCTCCGATTCTGAAGAGGAAAAATATATTAGAGGAGAGCTAGGTAAATCCTCTCTAAGCCTATTCCATACAATCCCTTTTGACCAAAATATTATTATGGCTGGGAGGGCCCGCGCCGCGCCAATAGATTATTCACCGTCGTCGCCAGCAATATTAGCCATAAAGGATCTCGCTGAGAATCTCATAACTAAAATATAAGGAAATCGCTCTTTTTATCAAAGTTTCAATTGATTTTATTATGAGTTAAATATATACCTTAAGTATGCGTTATAATTACTAGGTGAAACTGTTTTTTGGGCATAGAGGGATTAGACAAAATATTTAATCCCAAGAGAATCGCCGTTATCGGCGCAAGTAATAGAGAGGATTCTGTGGGATATAAAATATTTAATAACCTTATTGGTTTTAAGGGCTTCATTTATCCAGTTAACCCTTTTAGCCAGAGCATACAGGGGGTTACTGCCTATCCGAGCGTCAAAAAGATTCCATGGCGCATAGATTTAGCGGTGATTGCTACACCAGCCCATACTGTCCCAGAGATTGTGGAGGAGTGCGGTGAGGCTGGGATAACCGGGGTTATAATAGTTTCATCAGGCTTCAGGGAGACTGATCTAAGGGGAAAAGCCTTTGAAGAGGAGATTTTGAAGATAAAATCTAGGTTCGGCTTGAGGATAATAGGGCCGAACTGTCTGGGGATTATACGCCCGAGCATAAAGATGAACGCGACATTCGCTAATAAGGTGGTCAGGCCGGGTAACATGGCTTTTATATCTCAGAGCGGCGCTATCTGCGCATCTGTATTAGATTGGGCTGAAGTAGCCAATGTTGGATTCAGCGCGGTTGTATCGCTGGGCAATACGATAGATGTGGACTTCGCTGATCTCATAGACTACTTTGGAATGGATCCAGAAACTAGAAGCATAATACTCTTCATTGAATTCTTAAGTGATCCTGGAAAGTTTATGAGCGCTGCGAGAAGATTTGCTGCGACAAAGCCGATAATAGCAATTAAGGCTGGTAGAACAAGCGAGGGTATAAGGGCGGCAGTATCGCATACTGGTGCAATTGTGAGTGATGATGCACTTTATGACGCGCTTTTCTCAAGGGCTGGTGTAGTCCGTGTTGAAACCATCTCGGATCTATTCTCCTGCTCAGAGATCCTAGCAACCCAGCCATTACCTAAAAGCCCAAACTTAGTGATAATAACTAATGCTGGGGGCGCCGGGGTTATGGCCGCTGACGCCCTAATCTTAAGAGGAGGGGATCTAGCAAGACTGAGCGAAAAAACGGTTGAAGAGTTAGAGAGGGTTCTACCATACTATTGGAGTAGATCCAATCCAATAGATATATGTGAAGATGCGACGGCTGAAAGATTTAGAAAGGCTGCTGAAATATGCCTGAAAGATCCGGGCGCCGGGGGCTTCCTGGTGCTCTATACCCCAATTGGTGAGGCAGATCCCACGGAGACTGCTAAGGCTATAATCGAGGTTTTTAAGGGATCTGGGAAGCCGGTTCTCACATGCTGGCTTGGTGAAAAGGAGGTTCGTGAAGCTAGGGAAATATTTAGAAAAAATAGGATTCCAACATATCCAACTCCAGAGGAAGCCGTCGCAGCCTTCATGCACATGTACCAGTATGCCAGAAACATCGAGATACTCTACGAGGTTCCCGAGGAGATAAAATTGAGCCCACCGAGCGATAAAATGCGCCTAAAGAATATAATTAAGCGCGCCGTAGATGAGGGAAGATTTACACTCACAGAGTTTGAATCAAAGGAGTTCCTCAAAGAGTATGGCATACAGGTTTCCGAGACATATGTTGCGAAAAACCCGGCAGAGGCTGCGGAAATTGCCTCCAAGATAGGCTTTCCAGTGGCTATGAAGGTTCTCTCACCAGATATTACACATAAGATGGATGTCGGCGGCGTCATCCTAAACATTTATAGTGAAGCACAGGTGAAGAACTGCTTCCTGCAGATAATAGGGAATGTTAAATCTCAATATCCAAACGCCAAAATTTATGGCGTTACTGTGCAGCCAATGCATCCTAGAGACTATGAAGTTATTATTGGGTCGAAAAGAGATCCGGTTTTCGGATCATTCATAATTTTTGGGAGTGGTGGAGTTAGCGTTGATCTCTTTAGGGATATTGCCATAGGCTTCCCACCATTAAATCAGACCCTGGCAAGAAGAATGATTGAGAGGACGAAAGTCTATAAAGCTTTTTCTGGAGGATTTAAAGGCTTATCTTTGGCTAACCTCAGATCAATCGAGGAGGCCCTTGTAAGGTTCTCGCAGCTAGTAATAGATTTTCCAGAAATAGATGAGGTGGATATTAACCCGCTTGCTGTCTCCTCTAATGGCATTATAGCCTTAGATGCCCGGATAATAGTTGATGTAGAGAAGGTGAGGAGTGAGCCTAAACCATATGAGCATATAATCATAAGACCTTACCCAACCAAGTATATATCTGAGCGCACACTGCGTGATGAAAGCAAAGTTACGCTTAGACCAGCTAGACCAGAAGATGAACCACTACTCATAGAATTATTCAGAGCCTTCTCGGCAGAGACCATGAGACTAAGATTTTTCCGGGTGATGAAGGAGATAGATCATTATGTGACAGCCAGATACTGTAATATTGATTATAGCCGTGAAATAACAATTGTTGCTGAAACAGAAATAAATGGAAAAAAGCGTCTGATAGGTATGGCAAATCTTATCATCCAACCGGACGGAAACAACAGCGAGATATCAGTTGTAGTGGGGGATCCGTGGCAGAATAAAGGTTTAGGATCAATAATGATTGACCACCTTATAGAAGTTGGGAGAGACATGGGTCAAAAGAAACTTTTCGGAGAGTTTCTTGCAGAGAACAAAAAGGTTTTTCACATTTTACAGAAGAAGGGTTTTGAGATAAGGAGGATTGATAAGGAAACATGTATCGCCACGCTTAACCTCTAATTATTGTTGGGATAATTTTCTCTTCAACTATCTTTTTGACGTCTAATAGAGCATCACCAGATTTTAATAGTTTCCTTCTGAGGCATGAAACATAGAGCTCCCTATCAAATCTCACCAGACCATCTATGTTTAAGCCCACGCCAGCAGTCTCCTCAATAATAAGATCTTTTACATCATCCGTGACTTTATTAGCTATGACCCAAAATATCTTCCCTAAATTCTTGGCTATCTTCTTTAGTGTTAATGCCAGTTCTATGGATTCGGCCGTGGGATCTATGACCACAAGTATTCCATCTGAGACTTCCTCAATTCTTCTGCCAATATGCTCTACGCCAGCATCAGTATCAATCAATACAACCTCATTTTTCTCTAGACTTAGGTTTCCAAGCAGAATCCTCGTTAATATATTGAATGGGCATGCGCACCCCTCACCGTACTCCCTAACTTTACCTATCACTATTAATCTCACTCCCTCTCTTGAGGTTGCTATATATTCGCTGGGGAGTAAGCTCAATTTTATGCCTTCCCTAGCCGTGGATAAAGCCCTAATGATATCCGGCTCCATCTTCTCGAAATCTTCCTCCTCCCTCTTCCCACCGACATATTCGACCAGAGGCTTTGGCGGGTTAACCCCAAGAAAGACCGGTAAAAGAGAATTTGATTCGTCTGAATCAACTATATATACCTTAAATTTTTCTAGGAGAGACCTGGCAATTAGAATTGATAGTACTGTTTTACCAGACCCACCTTTACCACAAACCATAATCTTCATAGTTCCCGATCCCTACCCATCAACCATCAATCTTAAGTTCCCCCTTAATCCTCAGCACGAATATAGAGTTTAAGGCATCAATCATTAAGAAGCCGACCCCAGATATAATCTTCTCCCTTCCTTCTACGTCAAGGATTCTAAATGATTCTTCATCCGCGGATATATGCGCCACATTCCCGGCTAAGAGAAGCTTTCCACCGAACCTCGAATCCTCAACATAAACCTTTAAGAGGCACAAGCATAACACCAGCCTAATAAAATTATTTGATTTGAAAGGTAAATTTATAGATGTCCCCATAAACTTTTCTTGTAGTTGGTGCTGATGAGCGCATCCGTTTATAGAGAAATAATCGAGCATCTTAAAAGCATCCCGAACCCAACACAGAAGGACGTTCAGCTAGCCAAGATTAGGATCGCAGAGAAGTACAGTTTAAGCGTAATACCATCAAACTCCGAGATAATTAAGCATTTAAAACCAGAAGAGAAGACCATCTTACTTAAGGTTTTGAGAAAAAAGTCTGTGAGAACAGTTTCCGGCGTAACAATCGTTGCTGTGATGGCTAAGCCCTGGCCGTGCCCCCAGAGGGAGCCATGCGCATACTGCCCAGGAGGGCCAACATATGGGGTTCCACAGAGTTATACTGGGCGTGAGCCTGCCACAATGAGGGGCCTACAATTCAACTTTGACCCATATAGCCAGGTTAAGCATAGGATTGAGCAGCTCGAATCTATCGGGCATACTGTTGACAAGATTGAACTGATAGTTATGGGTGGAACCTTCCCGGCGACTCCAGTCGATTATCAAGTATCCTTCATTAAAGAGTGCCTTGACGCGATAACTGGTGTTCAATCAACCTCTCTTGAAGAGGCAAAAAGAAATGCCGAGGTGAGCCAGAGAAGAAATGTTGGTATAACAGTTGAGACCCGCCCGGACTGGTGCAGGGAATACCATGTAGATATAATGCTATCCTATGGCACTACGCGTGTAGAGATAGGCGTACAGAACATTTACGATGACATATACGCCCTTGTTAACAGGGGACATACAGTTAAAGATGTCATAGAGGCGACTAGGATAGCTAAGGATGCTGGGCTTAAAGTGGTTTATCATATGATGCCAGGTCTCCCAGGCTCAGACTTTGATAGGGATTTAGAGGCGTTTAAGAAGATATTTATGGACCCAGACTTTAAACCCGACATGCTTAAGATATATCCATGTCTCGTAGTTAAGGGGACAAAAGTTTACGATTGGTGGGTTAAGGGTTTATATAAGCCGTATACAACTGAGGAGGCTGCTAAGCTGATAGCTGAGGTTAAAAAGATTATTCCAGAGTGGGTTAGAATAATGCGTGTTCAGAGGGATATACCAGCCTATATGATTGAGGCTGGGTCAAAGAGCAGTAACCTACGTGAAATAGCCCTTAGAATGCTTAGGGATGAGGGATTAAGATGTAGGTGTATAAGATGTCGTGAGGTGGGCCATAGATGGCTTAAAGATCATGTTAAGCCGAACCCGGACAATGTTGAGATAACTGTTAGACGTTATGATGCATCTATGGGGGAAGAATTCTTTATATCCGCGGAGGATCAGACGAGGGATGTTCTCGTAGGCTACTTGAGATTGAGGATTCCATCCAGCTTAGCCCATAGACCAGAAATATCTGGAAAGGAGACCGCGATAATAAGGGAGCTACGGGTCTTAGGTCCACTTGTGCCAGTTGGAAGGCGTGCAGGAGAGGAATACCAGCATAAGGGTTTTGGTAGAATACTTCTCGAAAAAGCTGAGGAGATGAGCGCCAATATGGGCTGCAGGAAGATTCTTGTCACAAGCGCCCTTGGGACGAAAAAATATTATATGCGCTTTGGCTATAATTACGATGGCCCCTATATGAGTAAAAGCCTATAAGACTGATCCTTCAATAACCTAAAAGAGACCTCAAGAATATTATTGGGAGAAAGATGAACGTTACTCCTTGGGGGTTCAGTCGGCAATGAAAGCCGTGGATAAGTTTGAGAAGATAAGTGAGATGGCGCGTAGAAGAGGCTTCTTCTGGCCATCATATGAAATATATGGTGGGGTAAGCGGCTTCATATGCTGGGGTCCGCTTGGAGCACTTATGAAGCGCAGGATAGAAGATAAATTCAGAGATATATTTTTGAGACGCCTAAACTTTTATGAGGTTGAGACTCCGATAATTGCTCCGGAGCGCGTCTTTAAGGCTTCTGGGCACATAGATAACTTTAAGGAGCCGATGGTTGAGTGTGCTGCGTGTAAGAGGAAGTACAGGGCTGATCACCTACTTCAGGAAGCTGCCGGATTAAGTTCGCAGGAAACCGATAGAATGGGGCTAGAGGGCATCGGGAGGAGCATTAAGGAGCATGACGTCAAGTGTCCTGAGTGTGGCGGGCCCCTTTCAGAGCCAAGATACTTCTTAACAATGTTTCAGACGACTATTGGCCCATACTCTGAGAACATTGGATATGGGCGCCCAGAGGCTGCGCAGGGAATATTCACCGAGTTTAAGCGTCTCTATGAACAGATTAGGGAGCGCCTGCCAATAGGTTTCGCCCAGATAGGGCACGCATTAAGAAATGAGATATCTCCTAGGCAGGGCCCTATAAGGCTTAGGGAGTTCACGATAATAGACCTAGAGTTCTTCTTTGATCCAGAGAATCCAAAATGTCATCTTTTGGACGAGGTTGCCGATGAGAAGCTGAGACTTATCTTGGCGGAGAATAGGCTTAGAGGAGATGAGAGCCCAGTAGAGCTTACTGTTAGGGAGATTGTTGATAAGGGTTATGTTATGGTTGAGTGGCTTGCCTTCTTTATGGCCTTGGCTAAGCGCTTGGCTGTGAGCCTAGGTATCCCGGAAGATACACAGCACTTTATAGAGAAGCATCCGTGGGAGAGAGCTCATTACTCAGCCCAGGGATTTGACCAGGAAGTTTATCTTGGGCGTTGGGGCTGGGTCGAGGTGGCGGGCTTTAACTATAGGACAGACTATGATTTGAGCGGGCACATGAGGGAGAGCGGCATAGACATGAGGGTTTTTAAGCAGAGCGACAAGGAAATTATACATGAGGAGACCAGGATAAGACCAGTGATACAGAACATTAAAGAGGACTTTGCTGAGAGGGCCCCAGAAGTCATAAGAATATTACAGAACATTAATCCTACAGTTATTCTTGAAGCGTTTAATAAGCAGGGCTTCTATGACTTAAATGGCTTAAAGATTGAGCCAAAACATGTTGAGATTGCGAGGATGGAGGTTAGGGAGAGGGGTAAGCGTTTTATACCACATGTTATTGAGCCTAGTTTTGGCTCAGACCGCTTAGCATACGCCGCATTAGAATACGCTTATACAGTCAAAGATGACAGGGTTATTCTAAGGTTACCTAGGGATATTGCACCAATACAATTGGCCGTATTACCTTTGGTTAGCAGGGATGGGCTTCCGGAAAAGGCTAAAGAAGTTTATAATCTTCTCCTTGACGAGGGGTTCTATGTTGAATATGATGAATCAGGCTATATTGGAAGAAGATATGCGCGTTTCGACGAGATTGGCGTCCCACTTTGTATAACGGTGGATTATCAAACACTAAAAGATGATACCGTGACAATTCGGGATAGAGACTCGTGGAGGCAGGTTAGAACCCAAATGAGGGAGCTACCAAGCCTACTACATAAGTACTTCCGTTACAAGATTAACTTTGAGGATTTGGGCACACCATACAGGTAGATTTTTAAACGCTGCTTTCCTATTTTTCTATAGAAAGAACATTAAGAAGTCTTGGATGGAAGAGGGGTCGCTGGTGGTCTTTCCAATAGAGACTGAGCCGCGAATTAAGAGGAGATCTTTAAATCTCTGCCAAGAGCATTTAAGGAAGGTTGTCGAAGTTGCCAGAAAAACCGTGCAGATGGTTGATGCTTTTGTAGCGGGCGATACCAACTCTATAGTGCAACTATATGATGAAGTACAAAAGCTAAGCGAGGAGGTTGCGACTTCAAAGAGAGATGTTGCGCAGGAGCTTACTGAGGTTGGCGCAATACTAATTAACCGTGAAGACTTCTTAAGGTTCATTTTTATAACTAGCGATATTTCTGAACTCTGTAAGGGGGTTTCGTTTAGGATTATGGCGATTGTTGAGCGAAAGTGGGATATTCCAGAGGATATAAAAAGAGGTATCGCCGAGCTTTCCGGCGCGATGCTTAATGCCATGATGAGGCTTAGAGATATGACTTTTGCCCTCAATTATGGATCGCCGCAGGTATCCGAGAAGGCTAGGGAAGTTGAGCGGGTGGAGAAGGAAGTAGATAACCTCTATAGGAAACTCGAAATAACTATTCTGGAGCGAAATATGGAGATGCCTAAAACTCTCCTTACAAGAGATATAATACAGCTTCTTGAGGATACCACCGATAAAATTGAGGATGCTTCAAATAATGCTAGAATACTTGTGCTGGCTCTATAGGGGGTATATATCAACAAAATGGGATGCAAAAGGAGGAAGATTGAAACAGAGTTTATAGAGAATTTCTTGGTGGTGTGGGATCCGAAAGATGGGTCAGAACTCTATAAAATGGGCTTCTATGGAAAACCGCTTGGGATACCGAAGCCGAAGAGCCCAGACTTTAATGTTCCATTAATTCTCGATCTAATGGAGGGTCTCTATCTACTTGAGAAAGGTATAATTACAGTCTATGAGGGAGAAAATAAGAATAGAGTTAGTATAAAAGAGTTAAAACGCAGGACCAAGCGGGTTTATGAAGATTTTGACCTAAAATATGCTGTATATAAAGATTTGAGGGATAAGGGACTTATTGTGACGCCGGGTGTAAAATTTGGATGTGACTTTGCAGTATATAAGATTGGCCCAGGGCTTGAGCACGCGCCGTACATTATCTCGGTTAAAAGTAAGAAAAATGAGATAACTCCAACAGAGATTGTTAAGGCTGGTAGGCTTGCAACGAGTGTTAGAAAGCGCTTTATAATAGCTGTCCCAGATCTAGAGAAAGATAAGGTTGAATATCTGATTTTTAAATGGTTTAAGGCATAGTTTGCTAGCGCTACACTATACTAGGGGATCAGAAACCGGGATTTCTCATCATTTTATGATGGAGATTTATGTCAGTCCCGGGTAATAGCATCATTTCTCATAAACATTTTTATGATTTTCCAGGATCAAATATTTATGCTTTTTCCGTCTCCTCTAGGATTTTAGTGTTTATCTGCATAGTGTCTTCGGTTATCATGTTTCCTCTAATGGTTTTTCTCCTTCTTTCACCTTTATCTTCTGGTTTAAAACCTGGTCCACCGCTTAAGAGGATCTTAGTCTTTACGCCCCCATGGACATCTGGTCTCATTGGGAAGCCATCCTTGTCGCTTCCGCCAGTTATTAGAAGTTTTACTCTAGGCATACCGATTACTGCCCCATCAATTGTATCTCCTATCTTCTTACCTATAAATGGAGTAGCCTTTGGCCCCTCAACCTCAACTGACTTAGCCTTTCCGCTCTTTGGGTCAGAAATAATTATCTTAAACTTCGCCATACCATACGCTCCCTCTTTAATAGATTTTCAAATTTTACTTTTAAGCATATAAACTATTCGTCTCATGTCTAGAAAACACCTTTTCGCGTGATGACTGTTATAGCTGGCCCTGAAATTATAGTGACTTGGTGAATTGACTTTATTATTGGAAGCGGGAGCCGTGGGCAAATGGCTTCTCTCTCAAGCTCCATAATATCCTCCTCGTAAACATAGAATTCGCTTGCCTCAAAAAACTTTTTCATAGATATTGTTTTGTGGACATAATCGGTTACGGTGACATTTAAGTATTGAAATACATAGTGTTCCATTACCGCTGAGCGCATTATCGCATTTATGGGGTTTAGTTTTAAATCCACGCTGACATATGTTAGATCTACCGGAAGCCAACCCCAAGGCGGCACATAAACCATTGCCCAGCCATGCCAGCCAACCTCAACCTCCCTTATTAATAGATGTCCAGACCAGTAATTGAGGCTGCGATTAAGAGTTGGTATATGTACACAACCCATCTGAAGATATGCTGGTATGCCAACTGCGCGGCAGAAAGTTATCAGCAGGTTAGCCTGGTCGTCGCAGTCACCTAGGCGCTGGCTGAGGGTTTCATTTGGATATCTTGGTCTCTCCGACGTAGCATAATATATATTGTTGGCTATCCACATGATAAACTTCTTTAAAATGGCTAGGACTTTTTTCTCACCACCAGCTATTTCTTGAGCTATTTCTTTAAGTGGGGTCATATTGGACTGCCATAGAGATGTCGGTTTACAATATTTTTCTTTTAGTTCTCTGGGTATATCATTTAGTTCTCCAGACTCCTCCTCCGATATTATGGGTAATTTTCTCTCCTTGTAGATGAGCCTATAAGTAACGTTATAGATGACTCTTCCCCCAGGAGGAACCTTCATCTCACCAATGTTAAGCGAGACGACATGGTTTCCGTCAGGATCATTATAGAATCCCCTTATAGGATGAGACGCGCTCACCAGATAGACTTCCTGCCAACTATTATTCATAAATAAGCCTGGTGTGACATCATCCTCACTTAAAAACAACGTTTCATTCCAGCTCCTATTCTCGTAGATCACTTTGACGGTAAGCTTAAATGCCTTCTCTGATTTAATGGAACGCATAAAATGGCATGCGACAGAAAATGTTAAAAATGAGAGAAAAATCATTAAAAGGAGCATTAAATTTATCCTATTTCTCCATGGGATCTTCATCTTTCGCGGTCCACCATATTTATGCTACATTAATTTTTAAATAATGTTTGGTAGCATTTTAGATCGGGTGGTATTTATGCAGGTTAGGGTTGGCGAGACCCTAATAGAGCTTGTTAAGGGTGATATAACCGAGCTTGGTGTTGACTGTATAGTTAATGCTGCAAACAGCATGCTTAAGATGGGTGGGGGTGTTGCTGGGGCGATAAGAAGGAAGGGTGGAGAGAAGATACAGGAGGAGTGTGATAGAATAGTTGCTGAGAGGGGCCCCATACCGGCCGGCGGGGCAGCTATAACGAGCGGCGGAAACCTTAAGGCTAAATATGTTATACACGCGGTAGGCCCAGTTTATGGAGAGGGCGATGAGGAGAGGAAGCTTAGGAACGCGGTGATAAACAGCCTAAAGCTTGCGGAGCAGCATGGAATAACGAGCATAGCCTTCCCGGCGATATCGACAGGAGTCTTCGGAATGCCAAAGAAATTGTGTGCCGAAACAATGCTTCCAGCAGTAATATCATATGCCAAAAGCGGAACCAGTATAAAAAGGATAGCTTTCTGCCTCTACGATAATGAAACATTTAATGTATTCAAGGAGGCTCTCAAAAATATTAAAATTTAAGTAGCATCCCGCTTTTCCCTAAAAATAAAAAAAGATAAGGCTGGTTTAATGTTCTTTTGCAGCCTATTCTATTCCCCATTTTCTAGTCATCTTGACTATCAAGAATATTACAAATGCGATTATTATGAATGTTATAAGCGCGCCTATAAATTTACCCACGCGGAAAGGCCCGATGGTAATCAGCTCCCAAGGGAGCCCAGGAGTCGCAAGCTGTATTATTGGCATTAATAAGTCATTTACGAGCGATTGAACTAGAGCGCCTAAATATATGCCCATAACGAAGGCGACGGCCATTCCCATAACCTTATACTTCGATATGAAATCCCTAAATTCCGCAATCAGCCCTTTAGGTGGAGGAGGCGCTGGTTTAGGAGCTAAGAGATCCCTAATCTCCTTAAGGACGCTTAAAATCTCCTCATCTCTGCTTACCCTAGGCATATAATCTCCATCCTTATGTTCTCTTACACTATTAAATTGTTCCTTAGAATTAAATAAGCCTTTAAGATAGAAATATTATAAGAGGTTGGAGGTGTTTAGGTTGTCCAGAAAACCTTGCCCAAATGTGGAGATAAACTTGAAGGATTGTCCATGCACATATCCATGCGATATTAAGGGGATATGCTGCCAATGCCTACTTAATCATAGGTTGCATGGAGAGCTGCCAGCATGCTACTTTCCGCCGGAGGTTGAGCGGACATACGATAGATCAATAAGGAGATTTATACAGGTCCATAAGAGCAGGTAAAGCATAAGACCCCCAGGATGGAGATATTATGGGGAGAAAACGCGGAGCATTACATCGCCTAATTACCATAGTTGTTGTCTTGTTCATCGGAATGGCCCTTGGCGTCTCTCTGGGCGAGTCCATGGTCTCAGAGAGGGTTAAGAATCTTCAAGTGGAGAATGAGAGTCTCCGAAGGTGGCTTGAGGGAAACATAACAGCGTATAATGAAAAAATAAACCTTTATGAGAGGGAGATAAGATCCCTTAAAGATCAGATTGAAATAGAGGTTCTTGGAATATATTTTTCTCCGAAGGGCGGCTGCGCCCAAGCAATAATCGACTTAATAAGATCCGCAAACAAGTCTATCCATGTACTGATATATAGTTTTACGCTGGACTCTATTGGATATGCTCTTGTCGAGGCCTATAAGCGTGGGATCGACGTTAAGGTTGTATTCGAGAAGGGGCAGGTTACAGAGTATAGTGAATACTTGAGACTTAGGGCTGCGGGTGTGCCAGTACGTAATGACACGAATCCTAACTTGATGCATAATAAGATTATGATAGTGGACTCGGAGATAGTTGTTACTGGAAGCTATAATTGGTCGAGAAGTGCAGAGGAGGAGAATAACGAGAACATGATTATTGTAAGAAGCAGGAGAATCGCCAACGAGTATGAGAGAATATTTGAGGAGATTTGGGCGAGAGGCGTCTAAATTCTTAGTTTTTTATGCTAGGAGGCCCATAGTGGATAGTTCTTTCCCATTATCTTTATGATTTCTTCCAGCGTCTCCATCTCATCTTCGCTCAGCTTATCCTTGAATTTAGTCTTTAATGCCCTTGCATGGTTCTCTGGAACATAGACGTAGAGTATGTCGCCCTCATTGAAATGTCTCCCAACTATTGGTTTATCAATTGATATTGCTACTTGCTTCCCCCTTTCAGCATATGGTATCGGCGTACCCTTATCTTGGATCTGTAGTATCTCACCTATCTCTTTCCCCTCAGCCGTCATAAGCTGTACTTTTGGCCTAATTTGGCCGGATAAGACCTCAACGCCAACTATAGCTGGTTTAGATCTTCTGAAGATGAAGCCGGGTAAAACCTTTATTTTCGCCGGTCTAATCAGCCTCTCTAGTTCGCTTCTTTCACGCGCCTCCTTCTCGCTTTTCATCCACCTTAAATAGTCGTCAATTAAATGGTAAATAACATTATGCCAGAAAATAGGCACATTATGCGCCTTAGCCTCCTCCTCAGCGTCTGGGAGAACTTTAACATTGAATGCTAAGATTACACCGTAGAGCGGCTCCTTCTCCTTAACTATAAGGGCCTCAGTAACATCCCTCTTTGATACGTCGCCCACGTCCGCCAACCTTATTGGGATATTATTTCTGGCTAAGCTCTCGGCTATCGCTTCTAGAGAACCAAGGGCATCGGCCTTCAAGATTACACCATCACCCTCAGTAAAGATTTTAACGCGCTCAACCTCCTCAGAAACCTCCTTAATATACTCGTCAATCTTATTCTTGGATGGAACAGCATAGATTGGCGCGCCTGCAAGGGCCCCCTCAAGATCTGGGGCGACAATTTTGACTCCCGCAGCAGCCGAGACCTCTTCAACAGAGGAGAACTTCTCCCGGGGATCTCTTATCTCATCAAGGGGTTTAGGCATGAGGATTGCCCGAACATTTGTGAGGATAGGCTTCTCTTTTCCTCCGAGAACTATTATATCGCCTTTACGTAGGACACCATCATAAATTATCGCGTTTATTGTTACACCTAATCCTGGCTCCTCCTTAACCTCAAGTACGGTGCCTTTTGCGGGGCCACTAGTAACCATAAGTCTCTTCTTGAGATATTGCTGTGTTAAGCCAGCTAAAACAGCTAGCAGATCAGGTATCCCCTCGCCAGTTTTGGCGCTCACTGGAATAAGTGCAACTGTTCTTGTGAAATCCCTTATTCTATCAAACCTATCAGCTCTAAACGATAGCTCAGAGAACTTTCCAATGATCCTGTAAAGATGTTCATCGAGGAGCTGCTTAACGGCGGGCTCCTGCACCTCATAGGATTCAAGGAATGATGCGTTTGGAACCGGCTTCCAGCCGGGTATTCTATCGATTTTATTTACGGCTACGAGGAATGGCGTCTTCCTAGACTTCAATATCTCCATAACCTCATATGTCTGCGCTTCAAACCCCTTCAAAATGTCTATGACCAGTATGGCGATATCCGCTATGCTGCCACCCCTACGCCTAAGATTCGCAAAAGACTCATGACCAGGAGTGTCAATGACCAAAAGGCCCGGTATCCGTATTTCACCCCCAATTTTTTTCAAGAATGGGCCAGCAATCTCCTTTAGGGTATCCATTGGAAAGAAGCTTGCGCCAATATGCTGCGTCATCCCACCGACTTCACGGGCCTGAACACTTGTTTTTCTAATCTGATCTAGGAGCGTGGTTTTACCGACGTCAACATGCCCAAGAACGCAGACGATTGGCTGCCTAATGTATTCAGACAATCTTAATCACGCTCACAAATAATAATCAAATCATCTCTCCGTTTAATCTTTCCATTCTTAGCAAATTAAGATCTTAAAAAGAATATATAAATGAATCTCTTTTTCGATGAAAGTTAAAGTTTCTCGCCGATAATTTTCTCTAGATTCACATACTTCTTAACTAGGTTTATGGCGGCGTTTATTCTCCTAACATCTTTGGGCTTTATTCTTCCAATCACTCTTTGTATGTATTGGAGGGTTGTATAAGTGTCGTATGGAACAAGTAGTAGTGGGATTTTAAGATGGTCTGCTTTTGGAAAGACTTTAACGCTTGGATAAAGATTTCCAGTTAATATTATTGCTGATACTCCCATCTCAAGAGCCGTTAAAATTATGTCTGTCCGGTCGCCGCCCGTTATCACAACTTCATTAAGAGCTCTACGAAAGTATTTTGCCGCGCTTTCAGGCGTCATGGCTCCAACAAGAATTTCCTCAACAACATTATCCAGCCCATCTTTTCCTGCTAGAATCCTCCCGCCGATAAACTCGCATATCTCCCTGACTGTTGGAGCCTTTAATTCTCTGTCCTCCGGGATCACCCCTAGAACATTAATATTCTGCTTTTCAATGAAGGGTTTGATCATACCTCTAAATCGCTCAATCCTGTCTTCCGGAACCCTGTTAAATATTACACCTAAGAGATTCGCCCTCCATCTTGCGCATAGATCTTGAGACTGAAGCACGTTATCAATGGCAAAATCATTTTCCGCCATCTCAACCAATATTATATCTGCGCCTAGCTCCCTTGCAATTCTTGGAGCTGAGCACCCTATAAAGGAGCCAGCCATGAGATTATGGGGGCTCTCAAGCAACACGACATCAGAGTTCTCTGAGATCTTTCTATAAGCACTTTTTATTTTCTCCATAAATAATTCAAGGTTATCCTCAACAAAATCCTCAAGAAATTCATCACCTTTAAGAAGAATTGGGCATATAATATCCTCAGCGTAACCCAGCTTTAATATTGATTTCATTATTTCAACGTCTTCGTCATGTAGTTCTTTTCCAGGGGTGATTGATGAGCTAATTCCTATAGGTTTAAAGTATCCTACCTTTAACCCCCTCTCCATGAATGTTAATGCTAAGGCTATGGTTATGGCGCTTTTACCAGAAAGCTCCTCGGTGGAGACTATATAAATTGCTTTTCTAGCCAATCTCCATCCCCAATATTCTTAACTCTTAACATTTTTATATTCTTATAATTATTCTCACATCCACTCCAAGACATCCTTCACCGCTCTCATAAACAAACAATGGATTAATCTCCATCTCGGCTATATCCTCGAACTGCATCATTACCTCCGATACCCTAAGCATAACATCTATAATGGAGTTTATGTCTGAGGGTGGTTCTCCCCTAACTCCTCTAAGAAGAGCGTATGTTCTTGTCTCCTCGATCATTCTAGCAGCCTCTGCCCTAGTTAATGGACAGAGGCTATAGGAAACGTCCCTTAAGAAGTCAACATATATTCCGCCCAGGCCAAACATCATCAGCGGGCCGAACTGCGGGTCTCTGACGGCGCCCACAATAACCTCCTTCCCCCGTGGCGCCATCTTCTGTATTAGCACGCCAGAGACCTTTGCGCGCGGAATAACTGCCCTCACCCTCCTAAGAAGATACTCATAATTTTCCTCCACCTCAGCCCTACTTTTAACTCCGAGGATCACCCCGCCAATATCTGTTTTATGTATGATGTCTGGCGAGATTACCTTCATCGCTACTGGATAACCCAATTCATCAGCTAGCCTGCCAGCCTCCTCCCTATTTTTAGCAACTACAGCCTTTGGCATAGGTATCCCAGCTGCATCAGCAACAGTTATAGCTTCGTTTATTGTGAGAGCTGACCGGCCCTCTGATCTTACGCGCTGAATAACCTCCAAAATTTTATCAGCATTTATTTCCACCTTTGAAATTTTCTCTTCAATAGGGGAGTTAAGTATTAAAGTGTACTCGTACATTGATTTGAGGACGTAAGCCGCTTGCTCCGGAAATGCGTAATTTGGAATTCTACTCCCCTTAAGTGTCTTAATGACCGTTGAGCTCTCCTCAAACCCCATGAAGGAGGCGAGAATAGGTTTGCTTGAAATTCTTCCAATCTCAGCCAGGGCCTCGGCAACCTTTTCTGAGGGGGTTACCGCCTGTGGAGTTAAAATAACTATTATTCCATCAACGTTACCGCTCTTTAAGCCTGCCTCAATTGCAATCTTATAGCGTTTTTCATCCGCATCACCCAAAACATCTATTGGATTGCTTAAACTAGCTTGTGGAGGCATATTTTTACGCAGATCTTCTATTATATCATGCTCAAGAAGTGGCAGCTCTAGATTAGATTTTTCGCATGCATCCGCGGCTAGTATGCCCGGTCCCCCACCATTCGTTACTATCAATATTCTTCTTCCTTTAAGTGGCGGTTGGGAGCCGAAAGCTAATACAAGGTTAAATAGTTCCTCAAGAGTATTAACCCTTATTACTCCAGCCTTCTTAAAGGCTGCTGAGAAAGCCGCGTCTGAGCCTGCTAAAGAGCCAGTATGAGATGAAACGGCCCTCATGCCAGCGCTAGTTGTCCCAGCTTTCACTGCGACTATGGGCTTCTTTCTAGAAACCCTCTTAGCAACCTCTATGAAGCGCTCCCCATTCTTAACGCCCTCAATATAAAGCCCGATAACCTTCGTGTCCTCGTCCTCGCCCAAAGCCTCTATAAAGTCGGCAGCATTCAAGTCAGCCTCATTACCCAAACTTATAAACTTTGTGAAGCCAATCCCGCTCCCAATAGCCCAATTTAGTATTGCGCTTCCAAGAGCCCCACTTTGAGAAACAAATGCTATATTGCCAGGTAAAGGCATTGCGGGGGCGAAAGAAGCATTTACGCGGTTTTGAACGCTTATTATTCCGAGACAGTTCGGACCTTGCATCCGCATACCGTATTTCCGGCATATGCTGACTAGCTCGCGCTCTAATTGTGCTCCTTCTCTGCCAGTCTCTCCAAAACCAGCGGAGATTATGACCACGCCCTTAATTCCCTTAGCGCCGCAGTCTTCTAGAACTGATGGCACGGCCCTAGCTGGAACAACAATCACTGCTAGATCAACTTCACTTGGGGTGTCTCTAACACTTTTATAGCATTTTAGTCCCAGTATCTCGTCGGCATTAGGATTTATTGGATAAAGAGTTCCGCTAAAGCCTCCCTCAATAAGGTTTTTAAGTACCCTATGTCCAACCTTAGTTGGTTCTCTACTTGCCCCAACAACTGCGATGGATTTTGGGTTAAAGAAAGCGTCTAGTCCCATAGAGATCTTTCTATTTTTTCGCTTCTAATTATCTCTACGGCCTTATTAATAAATAGCGCGGTATCATATAGGTGTGGACGCGTATATTTATAATATCCAGTAACATTTTTATCGGGGGTAATCCGCGGGGGGATCCATAATATGCTTAAGGAGGAGAGATTGCGCGATAGACCATACGACGATAAGAAGATGAGTTTGAAGGAGGCTCTAGACCGCATAAAACCTGGGGACCATATTTTTATAGGATCGGCTTGCGGTGAACCGCAATATTTAGTTAGGGGTTTAGTTGAGATGGCGGATCACTTAGCTAATAATGAGATACTTCATGTGCATACTCTTGGAGTGGCGCCATACACGAAGCCTAGGTATTCAGAGAGGTTCAGGATGAACGCATTTTTTGTTGGAATCAATACTCGTAGGGCAGTAGCTGAAGGTAGAGCTGATTATACACCAACCTTCTTATCTGACCTGCCACACTTAATAAGGAATGGAGCTATCCAAATCGATGTTGCGCTCATACAAGTTACGCCTCCGGATGAACATGGATTCTGTAGCCTGGGCGTTTCAGTGGATGTTACAAAGGTTGCCGCTGAGAGATCAAAGCTAGTTATCGCTCAGGTCAATAGGAAGATGCCGAGGGTTTTGGGCGATAGCTTCATACACGTGAAGGATATTGATATAATTGTTGAGCATGATGAGCCAATACTCGAGGCACCGTCCTCTGAACCAGACATAGTTTCAGAGCGTATCGCAAAGTATGTCTCTGACCTAGTTGAGAATGAGTCAACGCTACAGATAGGCATAGGTAGTATACCAGACGCGATCCTAAATTACCTGGTAGATAAAAGGGATCTTGGGATACACACCGAGCTTCTCACCGAAGGTGTTGTGAGCCTTGTTGAGGAGGGCGTGATAACATGCGCTAAAAAGACGATAAATAGAGGAAAGATAATCGCGTCATTTGCGATGGGAACCCGCAAATTATATGACTTCATAGATAATAATCCTATGGTTGAGTTTTACCCGTCAGACTATGTAAATAATCCATTCATAATTGCTCAGCATGACAAGATGGTTGCGATAAATCAGGCGCTCGAAGTAGACTTAACTGGTCAGGTATGCTCCGATTCACTTGGCTATAAATTTTATAGTGGGTTGGGTGGGCAGGCTGATTTTATGAGGGGTGCAAGACTATCAAGGGGTGGAAAGGCGATAACAGTCTTACCTTCGACGGCGAAGGATGGAAGAATCTCGCGTATAAAGGACTTTCTGACAAAGGGGGCAGGCGTCGTGTTAACTAGGGGTGATGTTGATTATGTTGTTACAGAGTATGGTGTAGCCTACCTTAGGGGTAAGACGATTAGGGAGAGGGCTCTAGCGTTAATAAGCATAGCTCATCCAAAGTTTAGGAATAGGCTTCTTGAATGGGCGAAAAAATATAATTACGTTCCAAAGGAGATTATGCCCTTCCCTGAAGTAGAGTATCCGGAGGAGCTAAAGCGGTATATCACATTGAAGGATGGGTCAAGAGTGCTGCTTAGGCCTATAAAGCCTTCTGATGCGACCTTAAAGCAGCATCTCTTTTATGCCCTCTCAAAAGAGAGCGTTAAGAGAAGATTTCTGGGATCGTTAGATCTCATGCCCCTTAAACGAATATGGCCATACGTTGTAATAGACTATGCTAATGAGATGAGCATTGTTGGCACGGTGATGGAGAATGATAATGAATTTATGGTAGCTATAGGAAGCTATTCACGTATACCCGGAACAGAAAAGGCAGAGGTTTCATTAATCGTGAGGGATGATTGGCAGAATAAGGGTTTGGGAACAGCCCTATTCAACTATCTAGCGGAGATAGCGAAATCCCGTGGAATAAAGATTTTCACCGGATGGATTCTCGTGGAGAATGCTAAAATGATGCACATACTTAAGAAATCTGGGTATCCAATGAAATATAGAGTTGACGGAAACCTATTTTATGTTGAGTTGGACCTCACAAAAACCCCAGTAAAGAAAAATGCTTGAAATTGAACTCTACTATTCGCTCTTGAAGATCTCTAAAATCCTCTCTCTGATCACGTCAAAGTGTTCTGGAAGTTTTTCTGGCGGTAAGTTTCTGACAAGATATTCTGAGAAGTGCGTTGAGTATTTCTCCTTGTCAGTTGAGGCTAATAGCTCAGCATACTTGGCTATATGTTCTCCACGTACTCTCGATTCATCTGGCAGGATAGATTCATCATGGGGAACCTCTACACCAGCATCTACAAATCCCTTCATGGCCGCGAAGACTGCTGCGCCCCTTGATGGCGTATGTAAACCTATATCCAAGATAGCCTTTTTAACACCCTTTGTGGCAGCCCTTAAGCCGCAGAGTAAACCCACTAGATAGGCAGCTGGAAGATTATTTAGGCTTCCAAGCCAGCCAAATTTCTTTCTAAGCTCGCGGGAATGCGCTGAGGCGATAACAACATCACCTATAACTGTTGCCATAATGACCTGAGCAACAAAGTTTCTATTAGTCTTCCTAACAACAAGCCGAGGAACCTTAGACACAATAAGCTTTTTTCTAACTCTATAATCGGTCTTGCCCTCCCTTCTTCTCCTATATGGAACGTTGTATGCGGGGCCCTTAGCCATCATCGCCTCCTCCTTAGCCCGTGAGCCTCAATATACTGATGTAGGTCTGCGATTGATTTGAATACTCCAGCTTTAGCTTTAAGGTAAAGATGCCTGTAAGTCCTAACGGTTATTACGCGTTTCTCCTTAAGCTCGCGGAGTCTCCTCCTGATCGCTCTTATCCTCTCAACCCACTCCTTTGAGTGATCAATCCTTGCACCGGAAGCACCTCTCCTGCCTCCAATTCCTCTGCGTCTCCCCCTCTTCCTCTTCTCGTGGAGTATTCTAGCGCGCGCCCTGCTTACGCCCTGATCTTTAATCTTCCTTATAACGCCCTCCTCAATAAGCCTCTTAATATCCTCCCGCGTTATTGCATTCTCTACATCCTCAATTCTTTCAGGGTCTATCCAAACCCTCTCCTCGCCAACGCCTAATATTTCTGCAGCCATCCTACGTTGACTTCTAAGACTCAATTATAACACCTCCACCAGCCATCCTAGATCATATTGTTGCGTTTAGAACATGTATGCCTAGCTCCTTTGCTCTATTAAGTATTTCAGTCCTCTTTTTTGCGCCAACAGTATGAGCTATTCTTATAGCCTCTGTCATGGGGTTAACGTGGTTCAGGTCGTCAACATTATAAACTATAACCTCACGGTAGGCTGAGGGGTGTAAGGCTCTAGCCTTCCTCGGCCCTCTATAGCCAATTTTAACCCTAGCTGGCCAGCCCTTAACCTCCTTACGCATTTTACTATCTATACCCTTCGGTTTCCTCCAATTTTCATCCACACGGTCGTAGCGCCAGCTCTCCTGTCTAACAAAGTCCGGCTTTTTCCTCTTAATCTTCCTTCTTAACTCTATAGCTCTCTTAACCTCTTCTAAACTTTTAGCCTCGGAGTTCAACTGACAAGCCCCTCCATCTTCTCATAAACATATATGCCATCTAGAAACCTGCGCGGATCCTTCTCTTTTATTCTAGTCGCCTGCTCTATGTTTGCGGCTGTTTGGCTAACTTCCTCCAGGTTTATCCCATATACTATTACATCATCCCCTTTAATAGCAACTTTTGCACTACCAACAATCTTCGCGATTCTCGGCGTTCTCTCACCCATAAAGTTTTCAATGAGGATCTTGTTCCCATCAACTTTGACTGATATTGGAAAGTGGGCATAAACTATCTTAAGCTTATACGTCCAACCTTTTGTTACACCTTTAATCATATTTTTAATATGTGCTGCAACTGTTCCCACATGAGACTTTTCTCTTCTCTTTGGCCAAACTGCGTAAACCACAACCTTATCCCCTAAAACCTCTATTGAAACAGGGTTACTCGTGAAATCGCGTGTTAATTTGCCTAGGGGGCCTATAACCTCCACTATCCTGCCATTTATATTAATCTTAACTCCCTCTGGAACCTCTATTTCCCTTTTCTCGACCTTAGCAACCTCATATAGCTGTTCCAGCATTCCATCTCACCAACCACTAATAAACGTATGCTAAGAGCTTACCTCCAATCCCCCTCTTCTTAGCCTCAATATGCGACATAACTCCCTGAGAGGTCGTCACTATGAGTACACCCATATCTCTTGCGGGAAGATAAGTTTTCTCCCACTCTTCAATATCCTTGGTCCTAAAAGAGTATCTGGGCCTAATAGCCCCGCACTTATTTATTCTACCAAGGAGCTGAACCCTAAACTTACCTGTCCTGCCATCATCAATAAACTCGAATTCGCCAATATAGCCGTGCATCTGCATAACCCTTAATACATTGCCGAGGAGCTTTGATGCGGGCATTATATAGCATTCCTTCTTTCTCCTAACCTCATTATTATATATCGTGGTTAAACCATTAGCAATAGTATCCATGTTCATTGAAACCACCTCAGCTATACTTCTTAAAGCCTAGTTTCTCAGCGACCTCCCTAAAGCATTGTCTGCATAACATTAAGCCATACCTTCTTATTATTGGGCCATATGAGCCGCATCTTCTACACGGTCTACTACCCTTTCCGATCTTTCTCACCTTTTTTTGTTGACCTTTCTCGCTCACTTACCCACCCCCATTACTTCTTTTTACGTTTTTTCTTTTCTTTTTTCTCCTCGGTTATATTGACACCGAACTCATTAATCATAAATGAGATTGCTTCCTCGGCTGTCAACCTATGTTTTTTGCCAACTTTAGATCTTGCATGCCTCCTATATTTAACCCTATAGCCTGGCCTTGCCAGAGATACGCAGATATCCATGCCTATAATGCCCAATTCAGGAGAATATTTTGTCCCGGGTATATCAATATGCTCCTCTATCCCGAATGAGAAGTTCCCAAAATTGTCAAATGAGCTGGCTGGGATCTTGTTGCCAACGGCATCCAGCACCCTCTTCAAGAACTCTATGGCCCTTTCACCCCTAAGTGTAACTAAGCATGCTATTGGCTCCTTACGCCTTATGCCAAAATCCTTTATTGTCTTTTTGGCTCTTCTATAGCATGGCTTCTGGCCAGTTAGATCCTCAATTATCTTCATAGCTTTCTCAAGCGGTTCACCTGACTTGCCGACACAACAGTTCACAACAACTTTCTCTATTCTCGGCATAAGCATCGGATTCTCCTGCCACTTAGCCCTAAAACTTTCAATTAGCTCAGCTGAGATGCTACTCACCCTCCACCACCTTTGGTAGAGAGATCCTGGGCATTTTATCACCTATAACAAACAGATAGTCTAGGATTGTTTGATACAGATCTCCCTTCTCATCCTCTATCGACACCAGGCACCTACGCTTTTTCTGTCCCTCGATTAGATCAATATTTTTGATAGAACCATATCTGCCAAGGTTTTCCCCGTCAACTATAAGGGCCATCATACCAGCCTCAAGCCTAAGGTGCTCAAGGATCGTCTGGTCTGGCAGGCTTATCCTCAGCGTATCGAGGGTGCGGTATTCCTCTCCAACAGGCTTCTTCGGGTCCTCGCATCTTATGAGTATATTTCTACCATCATGTAGATTAAGCTGAAGGTGTCCTCCGAGGAGAGTTTTCTTATTTTCTATCCTACAGATCTTATACTTTATCTCCTCACCATTTATCTCAAATAACGCTAAACCCTTACCGTATGGGAGAACTCTCCAATGCTTATTGATTTCTGGTATGGAGAGAACATCCATTAATCCAATCGGAAAGTGCACATCACGCCTAATCTTACCATCAACAAGAATCTTTCCTTGGGCGACAACCATCTTTGCCTCCCTCATCGTCTCGGCATAGCCCAAAAGATCTCTAACAATTACCCCCAAGGGTATACAGCGCTCAAAGGGATGTGGTCCAGGATCCGGCTTAAGAGCCCAAACATACTTCTTTCTATGTATAGGCCAGAAGGCAGGGGTTACCTCACGCTTTAAATGTCTACTGCCACCCATCTTCCCCATAACTAGCCACCTCCGGCAGCGCTAGAAACTTCTGGCGCCGCCTCCGCCCCCTCCAGCTTCTTGCCCAACCTCCTCTCCAGCATTGCTCTCCTAAATTTATCATCCAAGTTTAACTTTATAATTTCAACGTTAGAGGGATTTATTGGAACAAGCACGGTTGTTCCATCAACCTTTTGTCTAGTTATGCCCTCAATATAAATGCAGTATTTCTTTCTATCGACCCTCGTAACCTTTCCCTCAACACCCCTAAAATCGCCCCTCATAACCTTCACAACATCGCCTGTTCTTATTGGGAGGGATCTAGTCCCATATGTTTCGCTGAGCCCCTCAGATAAATGTGCGGACATAATCTTTCCACGCAGGTGGTACGGCGCATTATATAATTTCTTTCTCTGTTTGCTCGGCTTAGCTGAGGTGCTTCTAGTCATGAAGTTCCCCCTTATATTATTATGCTTGCCGCACTAGCTATTCTTGGCCACCTCTCGGCAGCCTCCCTAGCGACGGGGCCATGCACCTCGGAGCCACGCATCTCGCCCTCAGGCGTTATTATGACTGCGGCATTATCCTCAAATTGAACCCATATTCCTTCAGGCCGCCTGTAAGGCTTCCTCTGCCTAACGAGTACTGCATGAAATATTTTTTTCCTCATGTCAGGTGTCCCCCTTCTAACAGATACTACTATTAAATCGCCTACAGCAGCCGCGGGGACCCTTCTGCGCCTACCCTTATATCCAACAACTTGGACGACCCTTAGCTCCTTAGCTCCAGAGTTATCTGTGCACTTGATTATTGATCCGACATTAACTCCCCTACTTATTTTCACTCTAGGTCTTCCGGCGCCTTTGGCCTGTAGTCCCCTAGTCTTAGCTTTAGCCGCCACTTTAATGCTCCTCCTTCCTGCCCATTTTCTCCACTACAACAAAGGCTACGGTTTTGCTTATTGGCCTGCACTCAGCTATTTTAACGATGTCGCCCTCGGTTGCGCCTATGCATGGGGGATTATGAGCTGATATCCTACTATGCCTCCGCTCATAGCGCTTAAACTTTGGCTCGTAATGTGCGTAATCACGCCTAACGATAACTGTTTTCTGCATCTTAGCACTCACAACTACACCCTCAAGTATCCTACCCCTAATTCTTAAGGATCCGTGGAAGGGGCAATATTCATCATCACATGTTTTATCAGGCGGATTAATCTTATATGACATTTACCAACGCCTCCTAATAACCCTCTTAACTCTATCTTCAGGACGGCCCACAAGAGCCTTACCATCAATCTCAACTATGGTTTTATCAGGTAATGTAAAATGGAAAATGCAATTCTCCTTAATTAATATTTTCTCCCTATGATCCCTGCAGAGAACTCTAAATGTATTCTTGGTCTCATCAATAATGATTCCAGATAGACCGACACAACTCGGGTTAGTGCATTTAGCAACCTTAACCTTTAATCCAATAAACTCGTCTTGGAGAATATATTTCAGGTCTCTCATCTTTTAATTCCCTTATCCTCTTCACTATTAACTGTTAATATGCGGGCGATCGCCCGCTTAATCTCCCTTATCCTAGCTGGCTTATCGATCGCTCCCCCAGCTTTAACAATCATCCTCAGCCTAGTGAGCTCAACACGTAGCTCAGTCAGCTTCTTCTCCCGCTCTTCTTGGCTCATTCCCCTAATCTCCTTAACCCTTAAAATCGCCATATTCGATCACCCCAAAAACCTAAGATTCACTCTCCTCGCCTTCGGCAACAGTCTCTCCCTCTTTTTCCTCAGGGATCTCAATCTCGTCTGGGAATTTAACATTTGGCTGGACTATGAAGACTTGGATTCCAAATATGCCTGGTTTAAGCTGGACGTGCGCAACTGCCTTTTTAACATATTTCATTGCTGGATCACCGCTCTTCGGTATATATCCGCTCCTAAACTTTTCCGATCTAGATCTCTCAGTTCTAAGTTTACCGCTAATAATTATCTCTGCTCCAAGAGCGCCCGCCTTCATTATCTGGTTTAGCGCCCAGAAACCAACCCTCCTAAAGTGGATTCCACGCCTAAGGGCAGCAGCTATCCTAGAAGCCATGACATACGGATTTAATTCTGGAACCTCTATCTCAACCACCGAGATCTGCGGGTTTGGTAAATTAAATTTCTCTTCAAGGATCTTAGCGAGATTTTTAATGGTTTCTCCACCACGACCTATAATTAGGCCGGGGCGCACAGCGTGGATGGCAACGTTCGTGCCAAGCGGGGTCTTGGTTATCTCAACCCCGCCATAACCGGCTCTCTCAAACTCTCTCCATAAAAACTCATCAACTTCAGCCCTCTTGATAGATTCCTTAATAAAATGTTTTACATAAGCCATTTATACCCCTCACTTCACCTCTTGTAGAACTATCTCAACGTGGCATAATGTCTCGAACCTTGGCGTTGCTCTGCCAAACGCCCGTGGCCTATATCTTCTTATTTTTACACCGGGATATGCAGACGCGTGGATAACCTTGAGTTTCTCCATGTCTAATCCCTTGTATTCGGCGTTTGCCTCAGCGCTCTCCAGAACCTCAAGTATTTTTGAGGCCGCCTTAACGGGGTATCTGCCAGCCCCTCCTAAACCCCTCCTATGTGGAAGCTTCTTTTTATATCGCCTATATAGAACAGCAGTTTTCTTAGCGATAACTTTCCTTAGAAACTCTTTCGCCTCCTCAAGCATCATGCCTCTTATTGCTGAGCAAACCTCCCTAGCGGCTTTAGGCGATATTCTAAGCTCCCTACCACCAGCTCTAGCCATGGTTGCATGATCATACATTACTATTGAATAGCCCCATTCAGGCACAGTTCATTCACCGCTGCTTGTTGAGTTACAAAAATATTATAGATATTTATAAGAATTTCCTTAGTATTTCTCGGGTTTATCCTCCGCCTATAACCGTCATTAATGTTATTGTATCACCATCCTTAAGCATAATGCTGTCGCTCTCGGCAATCTTTATTGAAGCTCCGTTCAATGCCGCTATTAAGGTTGGGTCAGCAAGGCTCTCGCCTAAACTGCCAATAATATCCCTGAGTGACGGGTATTTCTCAGCCACCTTAACGAGAAGATCTTTAAGTGAAGATTTATCTACTAGATCGTAATCTTCTTCTCCCCTACCAGTTTTTTGTCTAACAACGCCTAGATAGATAACTCGTATCCTCATGAAACCTCTCAAAAAGAAATATCTGTAAAGTAAATTTAAGTTTTCCTAAAATTAGGCTAACCGTCATATCCACGTATATACCCATATAATCTAGGCGGTGGAAAGTATATTTACCTCAAAACAGTAAATATTCCTTGAGGTCTAGTGTTGCCAAGCATGTCTGAGGAATGTTACTCAAGCATAGAGTTTTCAGACTTCATATTTGAGAACAATTTTGTTACTGTAATCGCTGTTAAGAGCGTTCCAAAAATTGATCTTGTAGGTTTCTCTATAGGACCATTTGATGAGGGGCATGAGTATGAGGTTAGGTTCTGGGTGGCGCGGGAGCTAGAGAGGGATAAGCTAGTTAGGATTAAGGAGAGTGGGTTTGACGCTGCTAAGATCTATAAAATTCAGTGGACTGAGCGTATTCAAGCTCTTGGGCAGCTCTCAACAATTCCAGAAGACTTTTACCCCAAAATTAGGCGGGTAATCGCTGATCTTAGGCAGTCTTCTAGAACAAGCCCAGAGAAATTAAGGGAGTACGAGCATATCCTAAATCTGGTGCATGATATAGTTAACTGTAGGCTTAGGAAAATCATATCCCTAGCAACAATCTCAACTCCAGAGGGTCACGCCCTGAAGAATCTCACTCCCGAGGAGAAGGCTCTCTATGAGCGGATAAGGCAGATAGTGGCCGAGTGGAGATCTAAAATAATTTAGGAGAGGT
The DNA here is from genome assembly GCA_038867895.1 of Bathyarchaeia archaeon. Lineage (GTDB taxonomy): Archaea > Thermoproteota > Bathyarchaeia > Bathyarchaeales > DTEX01 > DTEX01. The sequence continues at coordinate 56,610 of JAWBXL010000008.1, forward strand.
TGGTGTGACCGAGGTTATTGTTGAGAAGCCCCTTGAAAAATTTGGCTCATTGTTTAAGACCCCTAAGTATCGTCAGAGAATAGCCCAGATAGCCCTTAACGCATCAACCTCAGTTATAGTTGACTTTGAAGATATTCTAATGATCGATCCCTACTTGGCGGACATGCTGCTTGAGAAGCCGCAGGAATACCTATCTTATGCAAGTAACGCAGCTTTCGAGCAGCTTGAGTTCGAGGTTAAAGATTATGCCGAGAAGATAAGGGAGACCGGAGTTACCGTTAGAGTTCGCGGGTTGCCACGCGTAACGTCGCTACGCAAGTTGGGCTCAGAGCATATAGGTAAGCTAGTCATGATTGAAGGCATAATAATGCGGGCGTCGACTGTTAGGCCAATTGTAACATTAGCCATCTTTAAATGTAAGAGCTGTGAGGCTAAAATAGATGTTCCGCAGAGCGGGGCCTTTCTAACATTCCCATTTAAGTGCGCTAACCCAAGATGCGGGAAGAAGGGGCCTTTTGAGTTCATTCAGGAGGAATCTAAGTTTGTTGATTATCAGGAGCTTCGGATACAGGAGTACCCTGAGGATATTCCGCCTGGGCAGACTCCCCGCTCTCTCGACATAAGAGTTGTTGGTAAAGATATTGTTGATACCGCGAGGCCCGGGGATAGAGTATATATTGTTGGTATAGTTGGCGCTGAAGCAGCATCATACCCTAGAACTGGCAAGAGCAGGGCCTTTACGCTATACTTGGACGCGAATTATATTGAAACTGCGAGTAGGGAGCCTGAGTCGCTGCTAATAACGCCTGAGGAGGAGGAGCAGATACTCAAGCTGGCAAAGGATCCAAGCGTACACCAGAAGATTATCCAGTCCATTGCGCCATCAATCTACGGTTATGAGCATATTAAAGAGGCAATTATGTACCTTCTATTCAGCGGGGTTCCGAAGCACCTCCCGGACATAGCTGTCAGGGGAGATATACATGTGTTGCTTATAGGCGACCCCGGCACAGCCAAGTCGCAGCTTCTACGTTATGTTCAGAGGATTGCGCCGAGAGGCTTATACACGAGTGGAAGGGGAACAACCGCAGCCGGCTTAACTGCGGCTGTTCTCCCATCGCCTACTAGCGGGATGACCCTTGAGGCGGGCGCCCTTGTCTTAGCGGATAAGGGCATTGCATGCATAGATGAGATTGATAAGATGAGGAATGAGGATAGGGTTGCCATACATGAGGCTATGGAGCAGCAGACTGTTTCTGTTGCTAAGGGCGGAATAGTTGCGACATTAAATGCGAGGGCCGCGATACTGGCCGCGGCTAACCCGGCCCTGGGGAGATATGATCCCTATAGAACCGTCGCCGAGAACATTTCCCTGCCAATAACGATACTGTCTAGGTTTGATTTAATCTTTGTCTTAAGGGATGTTCCGGAGAAGGAGCATGATGCGAGGATGAGCGAGCACATGCTTAAGCTACATGCTAAGGAGGCCCCGCCAGCAGAGCCGCCTATACCGCCAGATCTTCTTAGAAAATATATTGCCTATGCCAGAAACAATGTTAGGCCAGTTCTAACTCAGGAGGCTATGGAACGCCTAAAAGAGTTCTATCTGACTATGCGGTCAGCGAGTGAGGGTGAGGGGACACCGATCGCGATAACGGCCCGTCAGCTTGAGGCTCTCATAAGGATAGCTGAGGCTAGGGCACGCGCAGCCCTAAGGAATGTTGTTCTTCCGGAGGATGCCGAGGCGGCCATAAATATTATGAGAAGATCCCTTGAGGAGGTTGGGGTTGATGTTTCTTCGAAGAAGTTTGACATCGATATTATTATGGTTGGTAAGCCGAGGAGTGTTCAGGATAAGCTGCGCGTTATATTGAGCATGATTGTTGATATGGAGAAGGAGAGTGGGATGGTTAATAGGGCTGATCTGCTTGAGAGGCTTAGCAGCGAGTATGGTATAGCTAGAAGTGAGGCTGAGAAGCTCATTCAGCAGCTGATCCGCGAGGGAACACTTTATGAGCCAAGAAGTGGATACTTAAAGAAGACGTAACTTATGGAGAAAGGCCGAAGCCTTGCTCATAGAAGACCTTGATGTACATCCAAGCGTAAAAGAAATCCTCTTGAAGGAGGGCATAAAGGAACTTTTTCCACCGCAAGCCGAGGCAGTAAAGGCTGGCGTGCTTGAGGGTATAAACCTAGTTTTAGCTAGCCCAACAGCCTCTGGTAAAACTCTGATCGCGGAGCTATGCGCTCTGAAGCATGTACTGGAGAATGATGGAAAAGTTTTATATTTGACGCCCCTAAGGGCCCTTGCAAACGAGAAATATGAGGAATTTAAGAAGTATACTGTTATACGAAAGCCGGATGGAAGGAGCATAGGTGTAGGCATAAGCACCGGAGACTATGATAGTAGTGACCCGTGGCTCGGAAAATATGACATTATAGTTACGACCAATGAGAAATGTGATTCGCTGCTCAGGCATAGGGCTCCATGGATAAGCGAGGTTTCGCTCGTCATTGTCGATGAAGTTCATTTAATCAATGATGTTGAGAGGGGACCAACATTAGAGGTCGTTTTGGCTAGACTATCTCAGGTAAATCCGGGAATTCAGATACTGGCTTTAAGCGCGACTATAAGAAATGTAGATGAGATATCTGAGTGGCTTAACGCTAAGACAGTAACAACCGATTGGAGACCAGTTAAGCTCCGGGAGGGAATATTATATAATGGCGAAATTCAATTCAGGGACGGCGGCTCCATCAAGATCGATAAGGTTGTCAGGGATCCAGTAATAAACTTGGCTGTACACTGCGTTAAGCAGGGTGGGCAGGCGCTTGTATTTGCATCCTCAAGGAAGAATGCTGTTAGTATTGCAAAGAGGGCCTCTCAAGAGATAAGTCAGCTGATACCTAAGTCCATTAGGCGCTCATTGGAGAACCTGGCTGAGGAGATACAGGCTTCAGGCGAGAGAACTAGGCTCAGCGACACTTTGGCCGAGCTAGTTAGGAGCGGTGTAGCCTTCCACCACGCTGGCTTATCCGGAGCCCACAGAAAAATAATTGAGGATTCCTTCAGGGAGGGAAAAATTAAGGTTTTAACTGCGACCCCAACCCTTGCCTTCGGCGTAAACCTTCCCGCCAGAATGGTTGTAATAAGTGATTATAGGCGCTATGAGCCGGGATACGGCTACTATCCAATTACTGTTCTCGAGTATAAGCAGATGGTTGGTAGGGCTGGGAGACCTAAATATGATAATGTTGGGGAGGCAATATTGATTGCTAGGAGCGAGGATGAGAGGGACTACCTTTTAACGAGCTATGTTCTCGCTAAGCCAGAACGCATATGGTCCAAGCTTGGTGTCGAGAAGGTTTTGAGGAGTCATGTTCTCGCGACGGTAGCCTCCGGCTTCGCCTACTCAGAGCAGGGGGTTTATGAGTTCTTTGCAAAAACTTTGTATGCTTATCAGTATAGTCTCGATGAGATTAAGGGGAAAATACAAAGGATACTAAAGTTTCTCCATGATGAGGGCATGTTGAAGGTGGAGGGCGACTTTCTTAGGGCGACGGAGTTTGGGGAGAGGGTCTCACAACTGTATATTGATCCACTCTCAGCTATAATAATCCGCGACGCCCTAAAAAGAGGGGCTCAAAGGATAACCGATATAAGCCTGCTCCATATGATAGCGCATACGCCCGACATGTCTCCGAAGATTAGGCCATCCTCAGGGGATATTGATAGGATCGCCCTCTTCGTGGACGGGCACAATGATGAATTCATGTTTAAGGTTCCTGAAGAATGGGGTGACAGGATAGAATATGAGGAGTTTCTAGGCGAGGTCAAGACCGCGATGGTTCTAAAAGCCTGGATGGAAGAATATAGCGAGGATCAGATAATTGAGCGCTTCGGCGTTGAGCCGGGAGACCTATATTATCTGACGGAAACGGCCAGGTGGCTTCTATATTCCACCTATGAGCTCGCGAAGCTCCTCGGACACAAGAGCCTATTACCAAGGATTGCTGAGCTCATTGAGCGCGTTGAGAAGGGGGTTAAGGCCGAGTTGCTCCCAATCGCAAGGCTTGAGGGCATTGGGCGAGTTAGGGCCCGCATACTCTACAACGCCGGGCTGAAGACAATAGAAGATTTAAAGAGGGCGCCAATAGAAAGGCTAATGTCCCTGCCACACATAGGTCCAAAGACAGCAAAAAGAATTAAAGAGCAGGTTGGCGGAACAATAAGCCAGGAAGAATGGAAGAAACTGAGTGATGCGGCCAGCCAACAGGAACAACAATCTTTAACAGACTACCAATAAACGTTTAAAGCATGGATAAGACTGAAAAACTTCTCAGTTTTAAGGGTCAGGAAAACAAAAAATATTTGCGTGATTAACTTAACAATAATGCTATTGATATAATCCTATGTATGAAAAATTCAGCTCAATATGCTCGGGGGTGATCCCGTGTCACTTGGCCTTAAGGGCATCGTACTCAACTATAGACTCGGCCTAAGAGAGCAGTATCCGCGGGAATGTATACTCCAGTTCCCAGGAATTAACTCTAGGCGTGAGGCGGGGCAGATTATAGGCCGAAGGGTCTCATGGACTAATGGAAAAAAGAATACTATAGTGGGCGTGATAGTTGCACCACATGGAAACAAGGGCTTAGTAAGAGCTAGATTCAAAAAGGGGTTACCGGGACAAGCCCTTGGAACAGAAGTGAAGATAATCGGCTGAAAATAAGGCTTAGAGCAGAGAGGAGAGGCTAGAATCGAATACAGATCAGAAAAAACAAAAACAAAAAGCATTTTCTCCAACAAAGATTAACTTATAGTTACGGTATAAGACTACTGAGCTGCGCAATACTCTCTAAGTGGACTTTTCTCTCCCTATATTCTTATTTGCAGAGCGCCCTCATTACCTCCCTCGCCAATAATCTCGCTATTCTAAGCGGCTCCGGCACGGCACCATGAAGTGTAAACTTATTCAGTACGCCCCTCGCCTCCTCTAGGCTCATTCCATAAAACCTTATGTACACATCAAATCCAGTATGAAGTCTTATGGTGGTTCTAGATCCATTTTTACGGTAAACCTCTATTCTCTTCTCGCAGTCTTCTGGAAAGAGCTCCATGAAGTATTTCTCTAGGCCAGGAGATTCCTCGTATGTTACGCAGATCAGTGGTAGGCCAGTTTCCTCATAAACCCTCTGTAGATCAATCACATTATACCAGCTTATCACGCATCCATTAAGCATCAAAACGTTTATGTCATCCCTTCCCAAAGCCTTACACATTTTTATAATGGAGTCAGTTGCATCCATCCCGCCGACCGTGGCCTTCGAGAATGTGAATCCATCGGTTATCCGATCGCTCCTCAGAACCACGCCAGCTAAAATAGACTTCTCACTAAATCCTTTAATGAAACTCTCAGATACTCCAAGCGCTCTGAAAGCCTTTTTATGGATATGTAGGCGCAATGAAGAGCACCATCTTTATAATAAAGTCTACTCTACAGCGAAGTAAACGCGCTTATGGAGTCTACCCTTACTCTCAATCCTAAGCAGCCTTATCTGGCCGACCTCCCTAAGACTCTTAACATGCGTCCCACCATCAGCCTGCTTATCCACACCTACAATCTCAACTATGCGTAGGCTAGGTATCTCGGGCGGAAGAGCCTTAGCCATCTTAACAATCCCCGGGATCTTCATAGCCTCTTCGCGCGGCAGTTCATACCATACTACGGGAATATCTTGTCTAAACAGTTCATTAGATTTTTCGACGCATTTCATAATTATCTTTCTATCCATCTGTTCTAGGTTGAAGTCGAAGCGAACCTTATCCTCCTCAATCTGATTTCCAGTAACAAGCGCGCCTGTCTCATTGCAGACTAATGAAGCAAATACGTGGGCCGCAGTATGGCTACGCATAAACTTATATCGTCTATCCCAATCGATTACGCAGCGGACACAATCCCCAACCATCAACCCCTCCTTATCAACCTCATGCAATATCTCATTGCCAACTTTGGCGACAAAAATAACATTAAAGATATCATTGTCACGAATTATCTTGCCAGTATCATGCGGCTGCCCACCGCCCCCAGGATAGAAGATCGTTTGATCCAACACTATTTTTCTTCCATCAACAACCTTAACAACGGTTGCCTCGTACTCCTTAAGGTAACTATCCTCTAAATATAAGGCCCTAGTCAAATCGCGCGCCCCAAAGGGATAAAGATCAAATTAAAATTTATACCTTTAGCCTATGAAGGGCCAATAAACGAAGATTCTAGAATTAGTGGAAATGCCTTTTTTCGCTTAACCGCTTTCAAATGTATACTTTGCAAACTGAAAAATGTCTTTCATCCTCTCTTTTTCTAAAGTTGCCGAATTAAAGATGGTAAAATGCTTAGACTATTTATTATGGCGAATGCATCCTTCTCCGCATCTCCAGAGCTCCACCTCTCATTTCTAAATAAAATAAATTTTACTCCAGAGTTTCTTGCACATAAAGCATCTATAAAATGATCCCCAACAAATATCGCCTCAGAGGCGCGTACACCAAGGGCTTCGAGTGCTTTTAAGAGGGGCTCTGGGTCGGGTTTATGGTGGTAAACATCGTCCCTTGAAACCAAGACGTCAATATACTTGCCTAGTGAGAGGGTCTCAAGTATCTTCATAGAATATGCGCTGCAGCTGTTCGTTACCACACCAATCTTAAGACCTAAACTCTTTAATGCAACTAAGGTTTCCAAGGATCCATCCATTAACCTAGCTTTATCTAGAGATCTTAGCTCAGCATCATTAAACATCGCATAAACACTGTTGATTATTTTCTTAATCCTTTCTCCACTAAAATTCTTTCTGCGCAGATCTTTTATCGCCCTATTAATGATCTCTAAGTTTGGCATGTTCTCGTCTAGAAGACTTTCATCCACGTCAGATTCGACTAAGAATTTTATTATTGAAGATTTTACCCCCTTATAGTCTATTCCAGAGCGTATTAACGTATCATCTAAATCAAATATTACTGCTTTTACCCGCATTGTGGAGCAACCAAGGCGATATTAACTGAGTGGAGCAAATATAATCTTTATCATTTTTCAGAAATCTATATATTGGCAGAGCATATACCTCTAATCGATTAAGATGAATAAAAACCCCCTTACAAAATTTCTCGTATTTCTTTTAGTTGGGCTACCTGTTTTCTTAATATACCTTTTTTTTGCCGTAGGTGTCAATGAAATAATAAGCATATTCGAGGGGCTTGACGTACGAAATTACCTGTTATATTATGTTTCCGCCCTTGCAGCAGTTTTCTTAAGCACCCTCTTCTACTCAATGAGCTGGAATAAACTCATGGAGTCTATAGGAGTAAGGATAGGGGTAAAGAAGGCTTTCCTTTACTGCTGGCTTGGAAGCTTCGTGGATGCAATAATACCATTTGAGACAGTATCAGGTGAGCTAACAAGAATATATCTTGTTCAGAGGGAAACTGGCGAGCAGCCGGGAAAAATAGTTGCATCAGTAGCTGCACACCGCATAATAGCAACCTTCATAGCGCTGTGCAGCTTAATAGTCTCCTCAATCTTCCTTATAACAAGATATAATGTTAGCTCAGGCATAATTTATCCTCTATTAATAGTGATCCTTGGCTCAACCGCGGTAATAGCGCTACTAATGATCGCGTCCATAAGAAGGGGAATCGCCGAGAAAA
>JAWBXL010000009.1:0-48836 GCA_038867895.1 Bathyarchaeia archaeon
AGCCGAGCGAAGGATTCTTACGGCGCTTTCTAACATTTAAGAGCGACTCAAGCGATTCACTTTTGCTTGCGATAGGAAGAATTAGGGGGACAAATATTCCAGCATACATAGACTTAAATGCTATAGCGAGAGGACACATGTTCGTGGCAGGCATGACTAGATCCGGAAAATCAAGCTTCATAATTAATTTGGTTGCGAGCGCCCATAGCCTTAAGCCGAAACCGCGCTTCGTCATATTTGATAGGAGAGGAGAGTATGCTGGTTTAGTGAAGTATGGTGCTAGAATAGTTGCTTATAACATGTTTACGCCGCCCATAAGTAATCCTAGGCTGATAGTCGAGAAGATTGGACTTAAGGGTAAGGAGCGGGACATCGTTTTAGAGGCTGCTAGATCCCTGTTGTCTGAGGGGATTGAGCTCTCAAGAAAGAATTTGATCATCAAGGTTCGTGAGCTTATAGATCAAGGAAGTATAGTTAAAACCTCTGAGAGCAAGAACAAATACTTCAGCAGCATCAAATGGTTCATAGAGAATAAGGGCATCTTCTTAGACAGGCAATGTGAACCACAAAACATTATAGAGGAAATGCAAAAGAGCTACGCTCTTATAATCGATTTCTCAGTTGACACGGATATTGAAGCCCAGCATAGAACCGCAAGCCATATTCTGAATCAAATAAGAGAATATGCTATGAAAAGAAAAGATTACGGTGACTTCGCATGCATTATAATTGTTGAGGAAGCGCAGTACTTTGCTCCGGAGAAGGGTATTGAGATAAGGGAGTCAAGCGCGCAGTCGGAGGTCAAAGCCTCAATGGTTGAGGCAATAAGCCAGGCTGGAGGATATAATGTTGGCCTAGTAATTACGACGCAGAGACCAGCATATGTCCTCAAGAGTTGTATTTCACAGTGTAACTCAGTGGCATGCTTCAGGCTTAGAAGTGGAAACGATCAAAACGCCATTCTAGAATACACAGAGTATGGATCAGAGAGACTTAAAGATTACCTGCCGGGGTTAGCCGATCATGAAGCGTTACTCTGGGGGCTCGCCGTCCCAACACCTTTCCCTATAATCGTTGAGATAGATGTTGAAGAGTACCCGAGGAAGGCTGCCGTCTTCGCTAAGGCTGCTTGGGAGAAAATGGAGAAGAACTCCGCGAAAGATGGGGCGACGCAAAATTTACCCTTACACCTCCAGGAGTTTTAGTTGGTGGTGATCTAAGTGTTGAGCGAAAAGGGAAAAAGTGTAAAAATTATTGTTGGAACGGACTTTCATGGTTCGAGAGGGGCCTTTGAAGCCTTTGCTAAAAATATAAGGCGGTATAAAGTGGATTTAGCGGTTATATGCGGAGACATAACAAACTTCGGCACAATTGAGCAGACAAAGAGCTTGCTAGAAATATTGAGGGGGGCTAATACCCCCATAATTTTCGTTCCAGGAAATTGTGATCCACCCTCCCTAATAAACCTCCAGCTTAACGGCTTAACATGTATTCATGGCGAAGTTTTTCTCTACGGCAACTTAGCTTTCGCTGGTTTAGGCGGAGGTACAATTTCCCCCTTCAATACATTTTTTGAGATGAGTGAAGAGGAGATAATGGGGGTTCTCCATAAGTGCGCAGAGAATCTTCGCAGACTTGCGAAGCAGGTAAGCGTAATCCTCGTTTCGCATACTCCGCCAAAAAATACTAGGTTAGATAGGACATTATCAGGAGCGCATGCTGGGAGCATTAGTGTAAGAAGATTTATTGAGGAGAATAAACCGGTATTGGTGCTCTGTGGGCATATACACGAGGCAAGGGGGAGCGATCACATAGATAATTCAATAATAATTAATCCTGGACCAGCCAAGCAGGGCAATTACGCGCTAGCCACTATTGAAGATGGTAAGGTAGAAATAGAGTTAAAACAAGAGTGATTTTAGCCACTTTATGTGTAAGATTTATATTGTAGATTTATTATTCCTTTGCCGGGTGCATATACTTGCCATTTGAGAAAGGAGATTTCCTATTAATAGATTATGTTGCTAAGGTCGCCGAGACTGGAGAAGTGTTTGACACAACAATTGAAGAGGTCTCTAAGAAAGAAGGTATTTATCAAGAGGGCGAAATATACGAACCTAAACTCGTTGTTCTTGGTGAGGGATGGATTTTAAAGGCTTTGGATGAAGCAATCCAGAATATTGGGGTCGGGCAAACAGCGACTGTGGAAATCCCTCCTGAGAAGGCGTTCGGGAACAGAGATCCAGAGAAAATTAAGATGTATCCTTTAAGGAGGTTTCTGGCTCAGGGAATATCGCCAAGGGTGGGCATGAGAGTTGAAGTTGACGGCAGAATAGCAACTATACGCGCAATAAGTGGTGGCAGGGTTCAGCTGGACTTTAATCCCCCATTAGCGGGCAAGACACTAATTTATGAGGTCACCATTAGAAAAAAGCTCGAAACAATCGAGGAGAAGATCAAGGCGCTCATCCACCGCAGAATCCCTCAGGTCGATATAGAAAAATTCACGCTAGAAATGGGAGAAGACAACGTTACAATAAATGTTCCTGAGGAAGCCTTTTATATTGAGGGGTTACAGGTGATCAAACGTGGTATCTTCTTAGATATACAAAAGTTCTTTCCAGAGAAGAAGACTATACGTTTTATCGAGGTCTTCACGAGGAGGGAACCCTCCTCAGGAGCACCTTCATCAACTGCAGCCCCTGAGGGCAAATGATTCTCCCATAAATTTTGACTACTTCACACCGATCATTTTCTACTAATCCATCTGGCATGCATAACATGTTGTTCTCACAGTCCCCCTCATCACATTTTTGTGGATGAAATGTTAATGTTACTCCCTCAATAGCCTGTTTTGAGGGTATAGCCGCGTTTATTTCAGCTTCAATTACATCGACAACTCGCATCTTAATGTCATAGATCTCGCATTTAAATATCTTGTTTCGCACGTTAACAACTTTATATATTCGGCCCTCTCTTAAATTCCCAGCGCACACATTAAAGTATCTACAGCCACAGCATTTTTGTCCAAATCCTCTATAAATGAAAGCCTCTCCGATTTTAGACTGACTTTCACTCAACATTGTAACTATGGTTTTCCTAGATTTCTCCTCCCCGCCAACCTCAGGAACCACTATTCTATCACCCCTGTCTCCTTAGCTAAGGCGAAAGCTTCTTCATGAGTTAATGGTTTTTCATGGAGTATAGTGTATCTTTCTGGGCGAATCTTTGGTGCGATTACAAGCGCCTCAACTATATACTTTGGATCTATACCTATCTCCTCGGAGGTAACTGGGGCGCCAACCCTTCTTAAAGTATCTCTTATCATCTTCCAATCAAGTCCATGTAGAAAGGCTATCATTATAGTTCCGATACCGCACTGCTCCCCATGAAGGGCTGGTTTAGGCGCTATCAAGTCTAGTGCGTGACTGAAGAGGTGCTCAGAGCCGCTGCATGGTCTACTGCTTCCAGCTATGCCCATAGCTATACCACAGCTAATCAGAGATTCTAAAAGCACCCTTAGCCCCTCTTCAGAGGCAGGTCTAATTAGATGGGAATTCTCAATTAAATGCTGGGCGCTCATTAGGGACATGCTCGCAGTATACTGAGCATAGTACTCATTCTTCCTCTCATGCGCAAGCTTCCAATCTCTCACAGAAGTGAGCTTTGCTATGACGTCTCCACAACCGCTGGCAATGAATCTGTAGGGCGCCCTTTCTATGATTTCTGTGTCCGCTATAACAGCTATTGGGGATTGAGCCATAATAGAATATGGTTTCTCTAATCCTTTAATAGAAGCGAAGGGGCTTGAGAGACCATCATGAGAAGCCGTTGTTGGAATACTTATGAATGGAATGCCCTGATTCGCCGAGCTCAGTTTTGCAATATCAATCTTTGTTCCACCACCAACCCCCAGAACCACCTGTGGCTTAAGTTTCCTTATCTTTTCTTCACACATTTTAACATCATTGATGGTTGGAGCATTTGATGCTATTATATGCTCCCAGACTTTAAGTCCCTCGCCTCTAAGCATCTCTTTAATCTTTTTGCCGGAGACCTCAAATGTTATCTCGCCTGATACTAGTAATGCGCTTTTAGTGAAACCAAGGCTCCTAAATATTGAGCCGATAAGCTCTAGGCTCCCCTTGCCAACAATTACTTCCCTCGGCAACTGCATTCTGTGAATAAACTGGCTTAGCATCTATTCAAACCCTTGAAAAAGGGGAATACTAACTATTATCCGATACTTAAAAAGAATTATTAAAAGGTTTCTAAAATTTTGGGTGATCTTAAGCAAAATAAGTCTAGAGTTCGGCGCCTGGCTTAAGGAAGAAATGTATGCTCTTTCAACAAAATATTTAAGTATTAGAGGGCGATCTGAGTAATAGATAATCAAGTTAATTTTTAATGGGCTGGTAGTTTCTGTAAATTTCAGGAGATAGATATTTCATGCTTAAAGTGGGGGAGAGCTGATAGTTGCCATCGATTGAGAAAAGCAAGGCTGAAATCAGACAAATAATATTGGAGCAGATCCCAAAGGAAGCGGAGATAACACGCATAGAATTTGAGGGGCCAGCGCTAGCTATCTACGCGAAGAGACCTGAAGTTCTGATAGAACAAGAACACATAATTACAAAAATTGTCGCCATGATCAAGAAGAGAATAGTTCCCCGCTCAGACCCATCTGTGAGACTTCCAGAGAAAGAGACTGAGAAAATAATATATGAGATAGTTCCGAAGGAGGCTGAAATAACAAGTATAACATTTGATCCGCCGCTAGGCGAGGTAATAATTGAGACAAAGAAGCCTGGGCTTGTTATAGGAAAAGGTGGAGCAATACTTCAGGAGATAACTGTTAAAACAAAGTGGAGACCAAGGATAATAAGAAGCCCGCCTAAACCATCAAAAATTATGACTCATATACAGCATTTATTATACACCAGTAGCAAAGAAAGGGAAAGGTTTCTCAGAAATGTTGGCGAAAGGGTCTTTAGGTCGCTTCTATATGAGGTTGGCGACGTAAGAGTAACGCTGCTTGGCGCTGCGAGGGAAGTGGGACGTTCAGCAATTCTTGTACAAACAAGGGAGAGCCAGGTTCTATTGGACTGCGGGATAAATCCCGGCTCAACAAAATCCTTCGAAAGTTTCCCAAGATTTGATGTGCCGCAGTTCGATATAGAGTCTATAGACGCTGTTGTGATAAGCCATGCTCATCTGGACCACTGTGGCTTTCTGCCATACTTATTCAAGTACGGTTATGACGGACCAGTATACTGCTCTGCTCCGAGCGTTAGTCTTATGACTTTACTCCAGCTAGATTACTTGGATGTGTTATCAAAGCAGGGCCTCCCGCTGCCCTATGATCAAAAGGATGTTAAAGAAGCCGTGCTTCATACTATTCCACTTCGCTATGGCGTTGTAACGGATATAGCGCCCGATATAAGACTAACATTACATAATGCTGGTCACATCCTTGGCTCCTCAATAGCGCATCTTCATATTGGCGAGGGCTATCACAATATAGTTTATACCGGAGACTTTAAATATGGAAAAACGATGCTTCTTGAGACCTCGGATGTAGAGTTTCCTAGAGTTGAAACAGTTATAGTCGAGAGTACATACGCGGCTCCCACCGATATAATGCCCTCTAGAATGGAGGCTGAAAAGAGACTCGTTGCAGTACTTAATGAGACGTTAGATGGGGGTGGAAAAGCAATAATTCCAGTTCCAGCCGTTGGTAGGGCTCAGGAAATAATGCTCGTAATAGATGAATATATGAGACGCGGAGAACTTAAGGAGACTCCGGTCTTCATTGAGGGCATGATCTCAGAATCCACCACTATACATATGGCTTATCCAGAATATCTCTCTAGAGAAGCGCGCAACAAAATAATTAATGAGGGAATCAACCCATTCGAATCCGAATATTTTACAATAGTAGAGCATCCAAGCGCGCGGAGCGAGATAATAGAGGGGGGACCATGCATAATATTGGCAACCTCAGGGATGCTTGAGGGTGGCCCAGTAATAGATTATTTCCAGAATCTTGCACATGACGAAAGAAACTCGCTGATTTTTGTTAGCTATCAGATTGAGGGAACCCTAGGCCGAAGGATACAGAAAGGTTCGCGTGAAGTTTCGATTATAGACGAGGATGGAAAAATTAGGATCATAAAGGTTGGTCTAAAGGTTCATACTGTTGAAGGATTCTCAGGGCACTCGGATAGGAGACAAATAATAAATTATTTGCGTAGGATAGCGCCAAAGGCAGAAAACATAATTGTATGTCATGGCGAAAAAAGTAAGTGTATAGCTCTAGCAGATTTTCTGCGGAGAAGGTACGGGATTAATGCTATGGCGCCCGATATTCTAGAGACAATAAAGCTCCGCTAAATTAACTCAGATAATTTTTTACATTTTAGGCGCCGAGTCAGAGGATTTTTCTCTCCATATTTGAACGCTTGAGGGAGTTAATATTATTCTTTCTTCACCTAGACGCGCGATATCGCCACCTACTGACGCAGCAAATTCACTTAATTCATTAACAACACGCCTAGCATCTTCAGCGCTTCTTCTCACCAGCGGCTCAATCCTGATTATCAATATGTTTCCGAGTTTAATCTCGCTCTTGACATTCTCTATTTCTTCTGGGGAATGCAGGGTTAACGCCTTCAAATATATTTTTCTAGTAGATGGCTGCGAGGGTATTTCTTTCTCTTCTACGCTTCTTTTCCTTTCACCCTCTTCGGCCTGCTTCTCTCCTCCTACTTTGATGGCCCCAAAGATCTTTTTAAATAAACCTAGGCTACACAAGTTTCCTTTCCCCTTGAAATATTGACCTAAAAAATAAGATGATTGAATTAAATCTTAACCTTTTTGTTTTCCGCTGGATGATTTAAAGATTATTTTCCATATAGAATCCCCGACGTAATGTATGTTTTTAAGAACTTTACCCTTTTTAAGGCTTCTTATAATCTCGGAGCTGGCGAGAGATCTGGCAATGGCTATTGCCTTACCATGTCTCTCATCCAACACTGCAACTAGATCTCCCTCCTTAAATTCTCCCTCAATTCTGACTATACCCGGCGCCATGATGTCAGCCCCGTTACATATATGTGGAATGGCCCCCATATCGACAAAAACCTTTGGAAGACTCCCTATTATCTCCTCAAATAAGAGTGTTGGCGTTAGATCCCCCTCAGAATCTATGAACAAAGGTCTACCATTAATTATAATGAGAGATTTCTTTTCACGCAGATCAGCAACTTCAACTTCCATCCTACCCCCAATAATCTCCCCAACATTGATGTTAAAGGTCTCAATAAGTCTCTTTACAAAAATCCTTTTCTCGCTAGCTTTAAGCACATGTTTATGTTTAATTTCATACACAAAATAAAGTTGTAGCATAAGACATATAAACTTGAATCCATTTCATGAATTGTGATTAGCTTAGAGGAAGGTCATGACAAAATGGCTATGCAAATACTTGAAGAGAGTCTTGGGAAGATAGTGTTAATAAAGCTTAGGGGTGGAAGAAGCATAAGGGGCAAGCTTCAGGGCTTTGATCAACATTTAAATCTGGTGCTCGAAAAAGCCGAGGATGTAACCAACGCAGAGAACATTAGGGAGCTGGGTTTAATAGTTGTTAGAGGCGATAATGTCATCATGATATCGCCACCCCCCAGGTGAACATAGAATGACAAAAGGAACCTCATCCTTCGGAAAAAGGATGGGAAAAACAGTTCATATAAGATGCAGAAGATGCGGTCGTAGAGCATATCACGTCAGAAAAAAAAGATGCGCTGCATGCGGTTACCCCGATCCAAGAATAAGAAGATACTCTTGGCAGAGAAAAACTCTCCAGAGGGTACGGTTGATTTAAGCGCTGAGAAAGAAAAGGATTTAAATAGCATTCCAATGAAAATACAAGGAAAAGGGTGGCACCTCGATTGGTTAGAAAGGCTAGAATAAAATTGACGAGTACGGACTACAGAAAGCTTGAGGAAATATGTAGTGAGCTTAAGGCTATAGCTGAAAAATCTGGAGTGAAAATTTCAGGTCCAGTTCCTCTACCGACAAAAAAACTTAAAGTTCCGGTACTCAGGACGCCTTGCGGGGAGGGAACAAAAACATGGGAGAAATGGGAGATGCGCATACACAGGCGGCTCATAGACTTAGATGCGGATGACCGTGTTATGCGTAGGATAATGCGCATGAAGGTGCCGGATGAGGTTTATATAACAATACAGTTAATATAGGCACCCATAAACAATCACGATCATTATCAATGCTATAGCGAATGATACAGCCCATATGTACTTGTTCCATTGGAAGATTTTAGTCCCATCCAAAATACTAAATGGTATAAGATTGAAGAGCGTTATATAGGTGTTGATCGCCAATCCCCATGCATAGACTATCTTCGGTAAGAAGCCGCCGAAATTGGAGAGGCTTAGTGTAAGGAAGATTATTGAGAGCACCATATTTACTAATGGTCCGGATAACGAGATTCTGCCAATAATCTCTCTGCTAGCCCGGCCATATACCAGCACGCTTCCCGGAGAAACTATCTTTATAAATGGGGTAAAGATTGAGATCAACGTGACTAGCACGCCAAGATAGGATAATCTAAACTCCGCCCACAAACCATAACGTCTGGCCGCGAATTTGTGCCCGATTTCATGCAACATAAATGACATGACAAAAACTAGCACTAATAATGAGATTAAAAATAGATTCGAGAATCTAAAAATAGATAGCGCCGTAGCCGCTCCAACTAAAGCAACGATTATAGTCGCTAAACTCATATGAGTAATTTCAAGGGAACTTGTCATATCATGCAAAATCTTTCCGAAGCCGCCGAAAGATCTAATGAATCTTTGGCTGGAAGGAGGTTGGCTACTAGGCTCCAGCACCCTTGAAAAGACTTTCATCTCCCTCCTAAAACTAGGGCATACATGAGTCTCTGGCAACCTATGCTCTACACAAAAGTACCCGCCGCAAAAAGGGCACCTAAAGGGCAAATCCACCTCAGAGCCACAATACCCACACTTCAACCTGAAACACCATATTATCCAAAGGGCAGCTTAAACAAAAACATTTTCTTAGAAAAATAAAATATAAGTTTATAATAGCATTTTTTTAAAAAGGAGAGCCGGGGTGGCCGAGCGGATAAGGCGCAGGCCTTGAGAACCAAAAGGTTGAATCCCAGAAAGCCTGTGGCCCTTACGGGCCGCGTGGGTTCAAATCCCACCCCCGGCGCCACTGCTCATTCATGAGTAAGATTTTTACTTGGGGTCGCTTAATCTTTTAGTGGTGCCCTAATAAGAAGATTTCAGATATCTCGCTTAAGCTGTTTAAATCATTTGCTTTGAGTTTCCCATCGCTAATGGTGTATAGTACTTCGCCTATGTAGAGAGATCTTTTAACCTCGTACATCGGATTGATGCCACTATTTTCAATGTGTGTTATCCTGCCCCTAAGTATTATGCCATTTTTTGGCGAGACATGAAATATGTAAGCTCCCTGAAATACTGGCCTGCCATGCGCCCAGGGAGGTCTTCCATTAGGGTAGTCCTCCCCAAATATCCTTGTCTCTAGGACGGGAATTACAAGTAGATTTCTTCTTTTATCAAAAAGTAGTGCATGATGATCTCTTAAAATTGGTGAATCCGTGCCTCTATCACCTATAACTATTTTGGCAACATCCCTTGGATTTTCGACATCTGATACCTCAAAGAACGCTATCTTTAGTCCCTGATACCAAGCGAAGTCACCCTCTTCAGATGGGGCGGTCTCCTTTCCTATTCCTATCAAATAGTTTTCGTCATATGGATGAAGGTAATCACTATATCCAGGTATTTTAAGTGCGCCTAAAACCCTTGGGTTCTCCGGATATGAGAGATCTATTGTAAATAGTGGATCAACCTTCTTAAAAGTTACAAGGTAACACCTCTTGCCCATAAAGCGCGCGGCATAGATACGTTCTCCGGGAGCTAAACCTTCAATTTTTCCAACGACCCTTAAATTAGCCGCATCTAGGACATATATATTGTTCTCCATCCTCATGCCATTGCGAGGGAGACTATAAGAAGATATTGTCGTGGCCACTCTAAAGTATCCATCATACTCATCCATTGAGAACTGATTTAGCACGTTGCCCGGAACTTTCCCCATAGCCTCACACTTAATCTTCAGTCCGCTCACCGCTATTCTATAAATCTCTGTCTCGCCCCATCCGCCCAGAAACCTATCCAATACTGGATAGGTTACGTAAAGGTTGTTTTTAGACATATATATGCATGCCGCGTACCCGGTTAACACAGATTTAACCGTCGCATAAGTTATATCTAAAGTATTTATGGCCGCGATCAACGTGTAGCTTGATGGAACTTCTATGGAATCCGAGTAGTATATGTCTGATGGGGAAATCTCTCTCCAGGCGCCGTTAACTGCCCATTTTGGAAGAACTGTTGAATTTTCCATCCATACTGGATACGTTAAAACCACATAGACATAGTTGCCTATCATTCTAGAGGATGTATAGCTCCCTTCAAAGGAGACGTCGCCGAGAACAGTAGGCTTTTCTGGAACGGATACATCAAAGACTTTAACTGATATTCTCAATGGAAAGTATAATTGGCCTGGAACTATAACTCCTTCTTTTTCAGGCATTGGAACAATTTTGATGGATTCCTCAGTGAGGATTACAAGTCTTCCTTCATTTATAAACAAGCCAATAACACTTCTATTAACATCGATTTTCGAGAGAACCCTCATATCTTCAGGCGGATATGCTTTAACAATACTTATTAGTCCGTTAGATGAAGCCGTGTAGATAATTCGTCCATCCGTCTTAATTATGTCGGCTTCATCTACCCCCTCGACCTGAATATTAGTCGTCGAATATTCTGGCGTTTTAGGCGTGATAAGCGCGGAAACTTCAGTGAACGCGCTTACTGTAGTCCTGAAAGGACCTACGAGTTTCCATAGGAGGGGTTCTCTCTCCGCAGATTTAATTTTAGCACTAATAAAGCTTGCAATCTCATCTTTAGAGTTGAAGGTCTTCAATAAACTAGCCTTCTCGCTATCGCCCTCGCCTATCCAAAAGATGGTAGTTATTACGCATGTCGCTATTGCCACTATGGCTAAGAGCATTATGGCCAGATATAGGCGG
Organism: Bathyarchaeia archaeon; assembly: GCA_038867895.1. Lineage (GTDB taxonomy): Archaea > Thermoproteota > Bathyarchaeia > Bathyarchaeales > DTEX01 > DTEX01. The sequence goes on from JAWBXL010000009.1 coordinate 11,177, forward strand.
GTCTTCAACCTCATCACCACGAAAAATCTTTGTAATTCGGGACTCATTATCCTATACTTTAGTACAATTGTTCAAGCAAATTGAACGATCTTAAATTTTAAAATGTCTTTTGATTAAATTGTTTTATGGAGCATCTTCATGGAAGAGTCTGATTTAGAGGCTAGCCTTAAAGGTAAGACGCTTAAGGTCTACATGTATTTGTTGGAGAGGTCTGGCTCTAAAGTTGGTGTTAGAGAGGTTCAAAGGCAACTGAAATTTTCAAGTCCGAGCCTAGCGGCATACCACCTTGATAAACTCGTTTCCCTTGGGCTGGTAGGTAAAACTGCTACTGGCGAATACTTTCTCTTACAGGAAGTTAAGGTTGGGGTTCTAAAGTTTTTCATTAAGATTGGGAAATATATGATACCTAGATTCATGTTTTACGCGGTGTGGATGACAAGCATGCTTATCACTTATATAATTCTCTACGAGCATACCTGGAACATCCATAATATTGTAGCGTTAATGTTTGGTTTTCTAGCATCTGCAATTCTCTGGGTTGAGACAATTAAACTGCTGCTGGAAAGTCGTTCAAAAACATAGAATAATTAGGGGGATAAAAAATAGATGATATTAGGATGACAAGCCATGAAGAGAACCCTTCTTAGCCTAGTACTCGCATTTACTCTAGGTGTAACTCTAATGCTGATACCCTTTTTACTTCTACGCACGAGTATGAAAGATATTAGTGAAGTAAAACCCGAACTTCCAAAAAGCCCGACTCTTGTAAACAGGAGCTTAAGCGCAGAGATATCAACCAAGCCAATGTTTACGAGTATTGGAATTAATTGGCTTGAGATTATATCAACTGTAATCCTCGGAGCTATCCCAGCAGTAGTCATTTCTATACTAATTAAAAGAAAATTAAAAATATAGTTAAGCCGAAATCCACATATTTATACGGGTCAGGAGTATGGTTGCTGGGAAAGGTTATATGTATAACTATAACATAGTTATTTTATGATGGTGGATCTCATGGATAAATCTTACTTTGTTGAAAATATTGAGAAATGCGAGAGCTATAAGGATATATTTGAGTTGGTTAAGAAAGCTGTAGAGAAAACAATTGGTTTACGTAGGGTTGGGCTTCTCTTATATCTCAAGAACCTTCCGCCTAATATAGGCGCATATTACCAAGTAGGTTCGAATGGAATAGTCTTAAATAAATTGCTTGTAAGCGTAATGGGTAGATCTCTTCTATCAAAAACAGAATTTAATTCATTTATTTTTTCACTCTTACTTCATGAATACTTGCATTCGCTAGGGTTCTTAGATGAAAAGACTGTTAGAAAACTCGTCTATGAAATAAGTATGAAAACTTTTGGTGAATGTCACCCGGTTGTTAAAATAGCTTTAGATCCCCCGAAAATTAACATTCCATTTTTAGATGTCAAGGAATTTGGTCATAATGATTTTGAAATTGTGAGGGACTTTGAGAAAATAGAACATGAATATATTGTTTGAAGAAGCAAGAGAAAATCAGATATTTAGTTGAGCTTTAATGACTTTTATTTTGCTGGCGTAATACTGTATTGGAAAGTATCCTGGATCCCCGTAACTTCTTCGAAGCTCATATAATCCCCACCTACAATCTTAAGTTTCGCCTCGATTCTCTTACCACTTAATTCTATTATATTGTAGGAGTATAGAAAGAAACCTCGTAGTCTTTCGCATGAAACGCTTCCTGCATGAAGCACCTGCATACCTTCTATTCGCCATCTCCATGGTCTATGGCGGTGCCCGCATAAAACAAGATCAACCTTACCATTTATGAGGCTTCTAAGGACATCACCGGCATCCACAATCGTGATTTGGTCTGCACCAGTATCTGGAACTGGAATTATATGGTGGTGTATGGCTACAATCTTCATGTAATCTTTATAGTTCTCCAGCGTATTCTCAAGCCAAAGATTTTGCCTATGTCCAACTTCTCCATCATCTCTATCTGGGCGTGCGCTGCTTAATACGATTATTACTGCATCGCCGACCTCAGTAACTTGATTGAATGGGAAAAGATGCTTGAAAAGTAGATATCCTGTAGATCTATAGTCATGGTTCCCGCTGATGTAAATGACTTTTTCAGCCTTCAGCCGCTTAAATTCTTCACGTGCCATCTTAAATTCGGAGAGTATGCCATTATCTGTTATATCACCAGTCACCACGACGACATCTGGAGATAAAGCATTAATCTCGTCCATAGCAGTGCGGAAACTCCCGTAATTAAACATGGGTCCACAGTGAATATCTGAAATTTGAACGATGAGCATAAATGTCGCCCCAAGATCCACTAATAAGAACTTAATTAATGAATAATAATTAAGGTTATAAACTTTTCACTTTGTCTCACACTATAATAGAGTGCTTTCTAATTAAAGAACGGGGGCTTTTCTTAGGCGAACGTGTTTTTCTTTGTAATCGTGTAGACTAATAATATTATAGAGAGGACTATGTAGAGCATCATTCCTACAAACATTAATATGCTTATGGGATCCTGGTTAAAGATGTTGATCATAGCTATCAATGTGCCGGATCCAAATACAATGTTGATAAGTGAGATGAAAATTAGCATGTAAAATATCCATTTTCTCCTCCAATACACCCCACATGATGCAATTATGTTAAGCACCCCAACTAGACATACATGGACTGGTATGTACCTTGATTGAGAAGCCGTGACTATCAGCACTACTCCCACAATAAAGTAGATTATCGAAAGCAAATGGAGAATAGTTATTTTTGTCTTTTCTTCCTCCGCCATATAATCTTCTCCTTTGGGATTTTTCGTGGGGAAAGATATATTTTATAGATGCAAGTTTATGAGTATAAAAGTTTGTTGGTAAAGAGCTATGAGCAATCTAAATCTCTTTTTATCACCAACATTATATTTTAGCGGTTACCAGAAGAGATTTGAAGATGCAAAATATGTTGTTTTCGGGGTACCATTTGATGCAACAAGTACTTATCGTTCAGGGGCTAGATTTGCGCCTACAGCTATTAGGGAGGCGTCTCTCAACATAGAGACATACAGCTTTAGGTCTAGTGTCGATTTGGCGGACTTAAGCATATATGACGCTGGCGACCTCCACGTGAGCGGAAATACCAGTGAAACTCTAAGGAGGACGGAGCTCGTTTGCCGAGATATCCTTGAAAATAACAAGATTCCATTGATGATTGGCGGCGAGCACACAATCACATTTGGCGCAGCAAAGAGCGTTGGAGGAGACTTCGCATTGGTGAGCTTTGATGCGCACCTAGACTTAAGAGATGAATATATGGGTGAAAAATTATCTCACACCACGTTCCTGCGAAGAATAAACGAGGAGATAAAGCCAAAAAGAATAGTTGTGGTTGGCGTTAGAGCCGTGTGTAGGGAGGAACTGAAGTATGTCTCGGAGTCTGACAACATAAAATATGTAACTTCACAGAAAATTTTGCGGGAAGGAATTGAGAGCGTCTTAAAGGATATTAGGAGCTTCCTCTATAATTGCGGCAGGCTATATATTACGGTTGACATGGATGTTCTTGATCCGTCCTTCGCGCCAGCAGTTCAAAATCCCGAGCCAGAGGGCATTTCCATAACAGCGCTTCTAGATATGCTGCTGGAAATCTGTGATCATCGATTAGCTATACTCGATCTTGTTGAGGTTACACCGCACTACGATAATGGCATAACGGCCATAAATGCCGCGAAAATAATATTTGAGATTCTATCTCATAATTATAAGATGAGCAAAAGAAGATAAAGCACAACAATATTTTTGGCGGCGTTCTGGTCGGATAATAGTTTAATTGAGAATTATTTTTAGAAGAAAATTTTTAGAGGGCTCGTTCAGTGGTTATATCGATTAGTTTCTGTATTTCTCTTTCAATCTCTTTTGGCAATCCAAAAATACTTATATCCATGAAGCCCCTGACAATAAGGGCCTCCGCCTCGCTTCTTGAGAAGCCTCTGGCCATCAGATACTGAACTTGCTCTTCAGATATCTTTCCGACAGCCGCCTCATGTGTAAGCTCAGCGCCCTGCGCCTTAGCCACAAGCTCTGGAACTGCATGAATCATAGCTTCATCAGACAATAGCAAGCCCCTACATTCCAGATGGGCTTTTGTGTCTCCATGCTCACTCATCAAGAATCCTCTAGCATAGATCTGCGCTCTGTCTCTTGCAACTGCTCTAGAAATGATTTCGCCTCTACAGCCCTCATTCTGGAGAACCATTTTTGAGCCCACATCAATATAGGAATTACCTAGCCCGTAGATAATCGTGTTAAACCTGACACGCGAATTTTTTCCCCTGCAATATGCAATCGGGTAAGATTGTAGACTCTTAAGCGGCTTGAAGCACATGTAATTATTCACAAAGACCCCATTATCCTCGATTATCGCCCCTGATCTTGGCCTAGAGTCAAAATTCTGGGTCCAGTTATGGATCATTGTAAATGTTAATTTTGCATCCCGCTTAATATAGAACTCTGTTATGCCTATGTGGAGCCCGCGTTGAACGCTTGGGTGCAGAGTACAGCCTGTTATTATATGTGCCTCTGAGCCCGGCTCAGCTACTATTATATTATGGATATTTTGATTCAAGTTATCCGTTGATATAAAAAGGCATGCCTGTAGGGGCAAAACCACCTTCTGATCCTCAAGTATCCTTACGAAGTATCCTTGGTCTAGCGCGAGCTCCGCTAAGGCGGTATATTTATCTTTATCAACTTCCACGGTTTTCCACCAATATTCCTTTAACCAGTCGTATTTCGTTAGAGCTTCCTTGATGCTCATTATCTCTATCTTGTTCTCAAAGAGTTCTTGGACAGATTTAAATATGATTGAATGGTCTATCTGGAAGTACGTCGCGGCTCTTTCCCTCTCATCAGTTATAACGCCGACGCTCAGCGCCCTTTCCACGATATCTTTTGGAAGATTGGAGAGTATGCATGGTTCCCAATTTTTTGCTTCTCTAGAATACTGATTTATATCAAGGTCTGGACCGTACTCGGAGGGCTTATTTATAGCTCGCAGTGCTCTGTCTTTGCTTGAATACATTTCTCACACCACGCGTATCCTTCATTAAGTATCTGACCCAAGATCTTTGTTGGTGACCCAGAACAGACTATAGTTCCATTCATTAATACGTGCGCCACGTCAGCATTAATATACTGGAAAATTACTCCTAAATGTGTGATTATTAGCGCTGAACGACCACACAACATCTCATTGATAACCGCGCCTAAAATTCTTAGGTTTTCAACATCAACACCTGAATCAGGCTCATCAAGAATGACGAAATCGCCACCGTGAGCTAAGACCTGAAGAATTTCAGACTTTTTAATCTCCCCGCCAGAGAAGCCTAAATTTATGTCCCTTTCGAGAAAGCTTTGTGGGAATTTAACCTTATCAAGTAGGTCGTTAATTTTCTTCTCGTTTGGAGTTAAATGTCTTAATATTTGTCCGAGCTTAACGCCCCTGATTGCTGGTGGATGCTGGAACGCCGCACTTATACCCATTTTAACCCTTTTATCTGTTGAGAGATAGGTTATATCTTCACCCTTAAAAAATATTCTTCCAGAAACAACCTTGTACGCTGGAAAACCTAAAAGCGCCATCACCAATGAACTTTTTCCAGAACCATTAGGTCCAAAAAGAACATGTATTTCACCTTCAGGTATCTGTAAATTTACACCATTAAGTACTCTTTTACCGGATACTTCCACGCTTAGATCATATATTTCAAGTATATTCTTCACCATAATTAATTATCCCTTATTTCTCAAATTGAGCACTAGGCATTAATTAACATTTCTCCATAATGATTACGCGATATTTTTGTCTTAGCCTATGAGCAGTTTTATAGAGAATCTATTTGACCATATAGTCTAGAATGTTCTTTTGTATACCCCCTTCCTTTAGCCCGATAACGTAATTGATAACATCGTTAGCCCCCTTAAACTTCAGTTTTAAGAGTTTGCTAAAGCCCCAGCCAGTACATTTTATGCTTGAGATGACAGATGCCACTGTTACTGACTTCATTAAATCGTTTGTCTGTTTATAGGCTGCCAGAAAGGAGCCGCACCACGTGTCTCCAGCGCCAGTTGTATCTACAACCTTTTCAACAGGGATTCTCAGCGCTGGCACAACTTGTATATCACCATCCCTACTGATTATTGCTCCTAGATCACCCAAAGTTACAATTAATGTTCTCGATTTCAAGAGCTTTAAAGCGGTTGCCAAGCTTTTTGCGTTCGTTAATGCTTTTGCCTCAGAATCATTAAGTATAAAAAAGTCTGCTTCTGAAGCCACTTCCCTAAGAATATCCTTGTTACCACCCCTTATATATCCTATCCAAGTATTAACAGATATTTTCGTCTCAGGTCTCTTCTCTCTTATTAACTTCGCGATCCTTTTAACTCTCTGTGGAGATAGGGGCGAGATGTGCACTATGCTTTTCTGGCCCAAGATTTCTACAGGGATCAGTGATGGCGAGATTTTGAGACCGGAGCCATATTTTGCTTCTAAGTATTTTGCCTCCCAGCGCTCATTATACTTTATATTAAATTTAGTTGAGGGGGCATTTGCGATCTTTATAAACCTTTTTGAGAAGAAGTCTAAAATATCTAAGAATGGGTAATCTTTCCCTACAACAGAGATTAAATAAACATTTTCTAGTAGCGTTCTGGCCGCTATGGCAGCGTATAATGCGGCTCCTCCGGGCTGTATGTTAGAGCCGTTGATGTTATGGATCCTGTCAACTGATACATGGCCAATGAAAAATATTCCATCAATCATGTTATGATCCCAAAGCTTTCCTCATCCCTATTGAGTTTAATCTTAGCATAATTTAAAAAGTCATTGAACATGGAAAGATATACAAAAGAGATTGTATATCTTTGCCTAAAAAGATTTTAATTGGTAGATTGTATTTTTGGGTTTTAGTGGGAGATTGATGGATTTGAGAAGTAATATCATTAAATCTGGTCTTGAAAGAGCCCCGCATAGAGCCCTGTGGAAGTGTCTTGGAGTTACGGATGAAGACCTCGGCAAACCGTTTATTGGCATAGCAAATAGCTTCACGGAGCTCGTTCCCGGGCACATACATTTAGATAAGCTTGTTGAGTACGTTAAGGCTGGCGTTAGGGCTGCTGGTGGGGTCCCATTCGAATTTAATACTATTGCGATATGCGATGGATTGGCTATGGGTCATAAGGGCATGCATTACTCGCTCCCATCTAGGGAGATTATTGCAGATTCTATTGAAGTTATGGCTGAAGTATATAGCTTCGATGGTCTAGTCTTACTAACAAACTGCGATAAGATAACGCCAGGAATGATTATGGCTGCCGCTAGACTAGACATTCCAGCAATAGTTGTGACTGGTGGACCGATGCTCTCAGGTAGATATGGGCGTAAGCGTGTTGACGTGACAGCAATATTTGAGGCCATAGGCGAATATTCAGCAGGAAAAATAAGTATGGAGGATCTAAAGACTCTTGAAGAATGCGCATTTCCTACATGTGGCTCATGTAATGGTATGTATACGGCTAATACAATGGCCTGTATAGCTGAGTCCATCGGCTTATCTCTTCCTGGATGCGCAACAGCCTTAGCAATCTCGTCTAAAAAGATCAGAATATCAAAGAGAAGCGGGGAGAGAATTGTGGAGATGGTAAAAGAGAATCTTAGGCCAAGTGATATTTTGACGAGAGAATCTTTTGAAAATGCTATAATGGTTGATGCGGCTTTAGGCGGATCAACAAATACTGTTCTTCATTTGAAGGCTATAGCTGAAGAGACTGGTGTAGATCTTCCCCTAGAAGTTTTTGATGAGATTGCTAGAAAGGTTCCACATATATGTGACATGAGACCAAGCGGCCCTCATGATATGGAGGAGCTTGACGCGGCTGGCGGAATACCAGCAGTCATGAGTGTTTTACGCGATAAGCTTCACCTAGACGCCCTAACGGTGACTGGCAGGACACTCGGCGAGAACATTAAGGACGCTAGAGTCTTTGATTGGGAGGTCATTAGGCCGCCCACAAACCCAGTTCATAGTGAGGGTGGAATAGCAATCCTTTTTGGGAATCTTGCGCCTAGGGGGGCGGTAACGAAGATTACTGCGATATCACCTAGAGCGTTTGTGTTTAAGGGGCCTGTAAGGGTATTTGATTCAGAAGAGGAGGCTATGCAATCTATTTTAAGCAGGGACATCAGCGTTGGCGACGTAATCGTCATCAGATATGAGGGGCCAAAAGGTGGGCCAGGGATGCGCGAAATGCTTACGCCGACAGCAGCTATAGTTGGGATGGGGTTAGGCGAGTCAGTAGCCCTAATAACTGATGGAAGATTCTCGGGCGCAACAAGGGGCCCATGTATTGGCCACGTTTCACCAGAGGCTGCTGAAGGTGGACCTATAGCAGCGTTAAGGAATGGAGACATGGTAAATATTGATATATCAAAGAGAAGGCTAGATGTCGAGCTTAGCGATAAGGAAATTAGGCAACGTCTTGCATCATGGAGGCCTAAACCACCAAAAATCTTTAAGGGCTACCTAAAGAGATACTGGTATTTTGTGCAGTCAGCTGATAAAGGCGGAACATTAAAGTCTCAGCCATAAGATTCCATTATGAGTGCTGAGGGATGTCCAATTGAAATTTAGCATAACTCTCGCCCTTCCTGATAAGCCTGGTCAGCTGTTGAGGGCCCTTGAACCAATAGCCAAGAACGGTGGAAACATAGTATCCATAATTCATGAGAGAGATAAGCCTGCTGAGGGATATGTTCCGGTAAGTCTCGTGGTAGACTTCCTATCCCATCAAAGTTTCAAAAGGACCATAGAGGATTTAATGAATATTGGGATAACTATTATAAGGTCTGAGGAAGTAATTGAGCGGCTTAGACTCATGTTTATTCTTATAGGTAATGTGGATGTAAAAAGAGTCATAGAGACCAGAATCGAAGAGATGCATGTAATAAATATTGAGGCGATGAGGTCAAGGGTGGGGGAGGTCTCAGTTAGATTAGAAGTTGAGGTACCTATCGATAAAGCTGAAAAAATTATTTGGGAGCTTAAAAGGGCGGCTGATGAGCAAGGAGCTATACTAATTCCACCGATAGGAGTATGATTCCTGGAGGATAACCTATGAGATTAGCAATAATTGGATTCGGTTTTCTTGGAAGAAACCTACTTAGAGTAATATGGGAGAAAATATCCTTTATAAGAAAGTTCGACAGGGATTTCCTTGTTGTCGGCGTGGCTAATAGTAGGGGTTATATTTATGATAGAGATGGCCTCAATTTAGAGAATCTTATGGCTTTTAATGATTTGTTGAGATATCCAGGGTTTAGGGCTGGATCCGCAGTTGACTTAATCAGGGGAGACTTATGCGACGTAATTGTTGAGGCAACGCCAACAAACATTAGAGATGGTGAACCGGGCTTAACTCACATTAAACTTGCATTAAGTAGGGGCATACATGTCGTTACGCCCAATAAGGGTCCCCTTGTTCTAGCCTTTAGAGAGTTAATGTATTTAGCCGAGAAAAACGATTGCGATCTCCTTTATGAGGGAACCGTTGCAGGAGCCATCCCGATATTCTCGCTTGTTAAAGAATGCTTGCAAGGTGATAAAATAATTAGGTTGTCTGGAATATTAAATGGCACAACAAATTATATACTTTCAAGAATGTTCTTTGAGGAGATAGGCTTTGACATAGCTCTTAAAGAGGCTCAGGAGAAGGGCATTGCTGAGAGGGATCCGTCCTATGATGTTGATGGTATAGATGCCGCATGCAAAGTCGTTATCCTCGCAAATACCCTTGTGGGGCGGGATGTGAAGATTAATGATGTTGAAAGGATTGGCATACGTGGCATAACGCAGGAAGCCATAAGCCTAGCTAAGAAGGCGAATTACGCTATAAAATTGATCGGCACGATAGATAAGAGACTTGAGGTTGCACCGAAGCTTGTTCCAATAAACCACCCATTATGCGTGCATGGAACATTAAATGCGATACATGTTGAAACCGACCTAGCAAGGGAGATAACGCTAGTGGGCTATGGTGCTGGAAAAGAAACCGTCTCGGCAATGCTAAACGATATAATAACTATATTGAAGAAGAGGACGTGGCGCTCTTCTGTGATTAATAGTGCAAAATTGGCGTAAAGTTCTTATTTTTCTCATCCCCTTAATAGTTAAAATAAGGCCATCAGCGGGATGATGAATTTGCCTGTTAAATTAATTAAAAACGAAGATGCTAATTCTCTTTTTCTCGAAAGAATCATGTATACCAAACGTTATATGCTATTCCTTGACAGAAGTAGGTGTGTTGGCTGTGAACTCTGTGAAATAGCATGTCCAAAAGAGGCAATTAAGGTTATTAAGCCATCCGAATTCAAGGATCTTGAAGAGCCCCCAAAGAAGATAACAGCATCCGTTCTTAAAGATAAATGCAACTTTTGCGGGATATGCTCTGAAATATGCATTTTTGGGGCTTTTAAGCAGAGCATAAACGGAAAAGATTTTGTTCCAGTACTTGAGAGCGAGAGCTTTCCAAAGATAATCCATGAGATTAAAGTTGATGAAAGCAGATGCCCACATGGATGCCGAATATGCGAGGAGGCTTGCCCACTACACCTAATAAGCGTTAAGTTTAATTCTGAGGGAAAAGTAATTAAGGTTGATGTTGATAGAGAACATTGTCCTGGATGCCGAATATGCGAAATTAAATGCCCATATAATGCAATACATACTAGGAAAATCATTACGGGAGTTATAAAAATCAATACAAATCTGTGCCCTGAAGGGTGTCGTTACTGCGTTGACGCTTGTCCAATACCCGGCGTACTATTTGTTACTGATAATGGAAAGATCGGCATTAATGAATTATTCTGCGTTTATTGCGGAGCATGTAGAAAAGCTTGTCCGGTTAACGGCGCTATAAACCTTAAGAGGGTGTCTATTTATCATGAGCGGGTTAAATCCGGCGCATGGAACAAAGCATTAGAAAAATTAACCTCAACCTTAGGTATGAGCAAAGAATTACGCAGTAAAACTGGTTTTAAAGCTTATGATTCAGTTAAGAGACTTCATGTAAGGAGGTAGGGTTGGAAAATGAGTATGGAACCTAAGCCTGAAGATATTAGAATAGGCGTCTTCGTTTGCCATTGCGGTTTAAACATAGCTGGTGTAGTAAATGTTAAGGAGGTAACCGAATACGCACGTACATTACCTAATGTGGTTTTCGCAATAGACAATAGGTATACATGCTCAGATCCGGGTCAAGAGGAGATTAAGGAGGCTATAAAGAAGTATAATCTTAACCGCGTGGTCGTAGCGGCGTGTTCGCCTAGGATGCATGAATTCACTTTTAGGAGAACTGTGGCTGAGGCTGGCTTAAATCCGTATCTCTTAGAGGTAGCCAACATAAGGGAGCACTGTTCATGGGCTCATCCAAGCTACCATAAGGAGGCTACTGAGAAAGCAAAAGAGTTAATTAAGATGGCTGTTGCGAAAGCTAGGCTCTTAGCACCATTAGAGCCAATAAAAGTTCCGGTTACATCAACAGCGCTTGTTATAGGAGGCGGGATAGCTGGCATGAATGCTGCTTTAGAGCTAGCCGAAATGGGCTTCAAAGTTTACCTGCTTGAGAAGAGGGAGAGTATAGGCGGACACATGGCTCAGCTGGATAAGACATTCCCAACATTAGACTGCTCAATTTGTATTGAGGGGCCGAAGATGGTTGATGTAGCCCGTCATCCAAATATTGAGATAATATCATTTGCTGATTTAGTGAAGGTTGAGGGCTACATTGGGAATTTTACTGTAAGAATTAGGAGGAATCCACGCTATGTCCTTGAGGATAAGTGTACCGGTTGCGGTGAATGCGTACCTGTATGCCCAATTGAATATCCAAATGATTGGGACATGAACTTGGGTGTACGGAAGGCTATATCAGTACCATTTCCACAAGCAGTTCCATTAGTTTACAGGATAAACCGTGACTACTGCATAGAATGCTATAAATGTGTTGATGCATGTGGTCCGCGCCAGGCAATAGACTTTGATCAAAAGCCGGAAGAAATAGAGCTTAAAGTTGGTACAATAATTGTTGCAACAGGATACGACATATATATTCCAGAGGAAGGCAATCTTTACGGGTATGGAAAGTATGCTAACGTTATAACAAGTCTAGAATTCGAAAGATTAATTTTAGCCGCCGGGCCAACTGAGGGGCATGTTGTCAGGGCATCTGATGGCAAAAGACCGAAGACCGTTGTCTTTATCCAGTGTGTTGGCTCAAGAGATGTCAACAAATATCCTTATTGTTCAAACTTCTGCTGTATGTACACTCTGAAGCACACAATTCAGCTAAAAGAGCACTATGGTGATGAGGTGGACGTTTATGTATTTTATATGGACCTGCGCAGCCACTTCAAGGGATATGAAGAGTTCTATCAAAGGGCCAGAGAGATGGGCGTAAACTTCATTAGAGGTAGAGTATCAAGGATAGAGGAGGATCCAAAGACAAAGAATCTTATAATATATGCTGAAGATACATTTCTGGGGGAGCCGATAGTATTAGAGGCGGAAATGGTTGTGCTTGCGACCGCAGCGGTTCCAAATAAAGGTTCAGAAGAACTTGCAAGGCTTCTGAATATACCCAGAGGAACAGACGGCTTCTTCCTCGAAAGCCACCCGAAGCTCAAACCGCTAGACACGCCAGTAGATGGAATCTTTCTGGCAGGAGCTTGCCAAGGGCCAAAGGATATTCCCTACAGTGTTGCACAGGGCTGCGGCGCGGCTGCTAGGGCTGCAACAATACTATCAAAATCTTATGTCACGATTGAGCCAATAGTATCTGTTGTGGACCCAGACAAATGCAGGAATACCCAAGTTAAGTGTGGCATATGCGCGATGAAGTGTCCTTATGGGGCGATTAAGGCTGAGCCAGGGAAGCCAGCGGTAGTCACGGCGGCTATGTGCCACGGCTGTGGGACATGTGTTGCCGAGTGTCCTGCTGACGCGATAACTCAAATGCACTTCACAGATGCACAAGTGTTAGCTCAGATAGATGCGGCACTGGAAAATAATCCCGAAGATAAAATACTGGGCATATGCTGTAACTGGTGTGCCTATGCTGGCGCGGATCTAGCTGGAACAAGCCGCTTCGAGTATCCGCCAAGCATAAGAATTGTCAGGGTTATGTGCTCTGGTCGTGTTGATAGGGACTTTGTGCTTTATGCTTTCAAGAAGGGCGCCGGAATGGTTCTGATAGGGGCATGCCACCCATATGACTGCCATTACATTGACGGAAACCTTAAAATGAGGGTTAGGATGGATGCGCTGGCCAAGGCGCTCGAAAAACTTGGTTTAACGCCAGATAGACTTAGGGTTGAATATGTCTCCGCCGCAGAGGGAATCAAGTTTGCTCAGATAGTAAGGGAGATGACCGCTAAACTGAAGGAGCTTGGCCGAGAAAGGATAATGGCTGAAAACGAAAAGTTGAGACCGTACTTGGAGCGGATGCTCAGCAGGAAAAAGTAGTCTTGTTGATGATTTTGTATCCATTACTATTCTTTTGGATAAATTTTCTAACCAAAAAATGCTCAAAGGTCTTTGATGGAATATTTTTCGCCAAAAATACGGATAATTTTTCTGTCCAAATCAAACAATAGAACCTTGGCGAAAAAAGAAAGATTTAGAGCGCCAAAAGAAAAAATGGAGTCCTCATGAAAATACATTTTCCTAGAGATAGATTTTTTGGCCTTTTGCACTAATTATTTGCGCTCAAAAATCTCCCTGTATTGTGGCACTATATCTGCCATAAAATCCCTCATTCCCTCCAGAGTTTTTGGGTGTTTTATCATCTCCTTTATAACTTCAAAGGGCATTGTAACTATATCTGCGCCAGCCTCCGCAGCCTCTCTAACCTGCCTAGAATTCCTGATGCTCGAGACTATAATCTGCGCCTTAAATCCATATATCCTAAAGATTTTAACTATCTTTGCGACTAGATCAACGCCGCTGAGGATCCCATTATCCTGGATCGTCTCTATGAACCTTCTCAAATCTTGACTTTTATATGCTTCAATTGTAGAGCCATATTTAGATAACTGTTCATCAAGCTTAAGGCTTCCTATTCTGCTGAGTAGAATATAATCGAAATAGTCTTCTTTTTTAAAATCGACGCCGATCCTCATATTCATTTTTGCCCTTATGTAGTCGTCTATTCGACCAGCGAAGGGACTCACGTACGTTGCTCCAGCCTTAGCTGCGAGGATCGCCTGCTCAGGGCTCATGATAAGCGTGCAGTTTACTGGTATTCCCTCCTTACTTAATTGTCTTATAGCCTTTAAGCCATCAAAATCTAAATTATCATCTTCACTTAGGCTTGGGTTAACTGGTATTTTAATGACAACCTCGCCATATGGACTAAATTTCTCATATAACATCTTAGCCTGTTTAATCATCTCCTCAGCTCTTACCGCGATAACCTCTAAACTAACTGGACCGGGGACCGTCTTAAGGATCTCCTTAATATATTCCTCCATGAAAACTTTTCCACCTCTCTTTTCAACGGCCTTTTTAATTAGGGATGGATTAGTCGTGGCACCGTCTATAATGCCCCACTCGCAAGCCCGTTTTATCTCGTCCAAGTCTGCCGAATCAATAAATATCTTCAAGATAAACGCCCCCCATAAAACAGATTGAAAGAAAAACTTTTACTTAGAGGTTACGGCCAAACTCTATCAAAGTATATATTTTTCCCTTTAGCCGAGAGGGGTATGCCAAAGATTATTGTTGCCTCCGGGATTAGGTTCATTTTCATAGCCGCGGCTCCGACTCGATACATAACCCTATTATCAACATTTAGTATACTGGCGATCTTCACCGCGGATCCTATAGCTATCCCGAAGTTTATGGCTTTAAAGATACATGTTGGCCCTATAAAGTCTTGTCCAATCTGCTTCTCCGCCCCATCGAATTCACTACAGCTCCCGCAGCCGCATGCTCCACAATTTATGCCTATGCTTTTATTCCCTCTAACCCCTATTAAAAGGACTGCCTCAGAATCCCTAACGTTTTTTGCATCACGCTCAAATAACTCTATTTTTCTTTCCTCAGCCATCTCCTCCATCTTTTTAGCTATCGCATTCTTCTCCTCGCCATAGACGATTAGCGTGTAAATATCGTCTATCCCGTAAGCTTTTGGCGCAGTTCTAGCCGCAACTTGCATAAACCTTGCCGCTTCAAGAATAGCTTGTTTTTCTCCATCTTCACCCCTAATAACAGGGCTCAAAATGTTCCCTCCATAGCATAACAATAGTTAACCTGGTTATTATAATTCTACGCCCACTTGGACCAGAATTTCCTCAATATCTTTTTGCGTCGGCTTTCTTGGGAAATTATAAATGGGGCCGCGCGGCTCCTCATTATAATATGGTCTATTACAGCCTGGGCAGCCGGATGTCAAAAATGGTTCTCCGGAAAGAATTATTTTTCTGAGCTCATCTAAAGGAACCCCGAAGTCTATTAGTCTCCCATCCATAAATCTCATATTCTCATAGCGCCCTATCCCGCGGGTTATCAAGTAATGGGCTACTTGGATCCTTCTGTACGAGCTTATTGGCGGCTTTGGATGATCCGACATTCTTGTTCCAGGTATAGGTGTGAAGGCGAAGACCGCGGGGAATATTCCCATATCATAGCAACTTTGAACCATATAAACGAATTCCTCCTCACTCTCCCCTAAACCAACTATTAGGTGAGTCGTAACTCTACCTTTGCCAAAAATCTTGAGAGCCGCTTTCAAAGCATTGATATGCTGGCTCCAGCGGTATGGGCCACCAGCAACCTCCCCCTTAACGGCAGAGAATATTTCTTCTTTAACAGCATCTAAGGCTATACTCACCCTATCAACGCCAGCCTCAGCTAACGTGCTAATCTCCGCGAGACTTAGAGGCTGGCATGAAACCGATATTGGAACATGACATTCACCACGGATCTCTCTAACCAACAACAATATATCGTTCTGAACGCCAGGGTAATTCAGCGCCTGAATACATACTCTCTTTATTTTTCCACTCTTAAAGGCCCCTTTAATACCAACCACAACATCTTTAATTTTGAAGTCTGGCCATATAACCCTTGAGAGCATATCTGCTCTGGATCTGCTGTCTCTTGCCTGTGGGCAGAAGGCGCAGTTCGCCGTACAGCGACCATCAAAGTATGTAAGGAGATATGCTGTTGTCGGCTTAGCGTCAATAACACTCTTAATTAGGCCTAGCACTACGGCAGTTCCTAAAGAAACCCTAACCATCTTGACTTTACCATTCAAATCCATTGCCCCAGACCGTCACTTAATAACTTTCATATGAATCCTTTTTATTATCATCTTAATGGAGGTATAATTAATGTATATTGTTTTCTCAGAAAAGTGTCTCGAGTACTGGAGCCCTGGGCACCCCGAATCGCCGGATAGAATTTATCAAACATATAAGCTGCTTGTTGAGAAGGGTTATAAGTTCATTAAGCCAGAGCCCTGTAGTGAAGAAGACTTATTTTTAGTTCATAGTAGGAAACATGTCGAGAGCATAAGGAGTGGATCGTTCTTTGATCTAGATACGCCAGCCCTCCCGGGGGTATATGAGTATGCTAGGCTTGCGGCAGGCGCCGCGATAAAAAGTATGGAGATAGCTCTAAACGGAAATCTAGCCTTCTCTCTTATGAGACCACCTGGACACCATGCTGGCACGGATGGGAAAGCCCTTAATGCGCCGACGTTGGGATTCTGCTACTTTAATAACATAGCGATTGCATGTAAAAGGGCTCTTCAAAAGGTGAACAAGGTTGCAATAGTGGATATAGATTGCCATCATGGAAACGGGACCCAAGAGATATTCCTTGGCGAGCCGCGCGTACTCTTTGTCTCCCTCCATAGAATTGGGGTCTATCCTGGAACTGGATCGAAGTCTGTGGGCAACTGCTTAAATTACCCATTTATGTATGCTGTCGGTGATGAGGGATACTTGAGGGTTTTGGGCGAAGCCCTTAAGGAGGTTGAGAAGTTTGACCCAGATTTAATAGCCATATCAGCCGGATTTGATACTTATAAATATGATCCGGTCTGCTCCCTTGGGTTGAGCGCGGAAGCATATATTAAGATGGGGCAGATGATAGCTCGACTCAACCGAGAGACCTTCGCTGTTCTTGAGGGCGGATATGGAAGGGACATGCCACAATGCGTTCTAAATTTTCTTAGGGGGCTTGAGCAAAAATAAGTATACAGCAACAGTAACTTCCCATAAAATCTTACTGGGGAATGAATTTATGTTCGATGAAAAGAGCGCTGTTAAGGATTATAGGCTCTATAGAGACATGACCGTAAATGATCTCGTCGAGCAGATGAGGGCAGCATGGGGCTTTACTGCTGGAAAAATTGTGGCTGGAATAGACGTGTTAAAAGAGATGATTCTCGATAGAGAGTGTCTAAAATTCCTTTCTTTTCCAGCGTGCATTGTAGCTACTGGGACAAGAGGTATTCTTGCCGAGATTGTTAAGCGCCGCCTAGTGGACGTAATCGTGACGACATGCGGAACGCTCGATCACGATTTGGCGAGAAGCTGGAGGAACTATTATCATGGATCATTTGATATGGATGATGTAGAGCTCCATAAGATGGGAATAAACAGGCTTGGAAATATATTGATACCAAACGATAACTATGGTCTAATAATTGAAGAAAAAATGCGCGAGCTTCTAATGGATTTATGGAATAATGGTGTTAGGGAGATTTCGACAAAGGATCTTTGTTGGGCAATAGGGTCAAAACTGTGTAAGGAGGACTCGATACTCTACTGGGCGGCGAAAAACAGTATACCAGTTTATGTACCTGGGATCACAGACGGGGCTGTGGGCTATCAGATATGGTTATTCTCCCAAGATCATAAAATAAAAATAGATGTTCTCAAGGACGAGCAGGAGCTCAATGACCTGATATTCAGCGCTAAGCGTACTGGCGCGCTGATAATTGGTGGAGGGATCTCTAAGCATCATGTGATATGGTGGAACCAGTTTAAAGGTGGATTGGATTACGCAGTTTACATAACCACCGCGGTCGAGTGGGATGGAAGTCTCTCTGGAGCAAGGGTTCGAGAGGCCATCTCTTGGGGCAAGGTTAAGGAGAACGCGAAACATGTGACCATTGAAGGAGATGCAACGCTAGTTCTCCCAATCATGATGGTGGCTCTGATATCTATGATTCCCAAAATGTAAGGAGGGATAAATTTTCTCGACGCTTAATTTTATCCGCTATTTTTGACTCATGTCCTCTAATAACATTTCAGTAACCCACTTAGCCACCTTGCCTGCGATATCAGGGCATTTAATCTTGCCACCCATCTCCCTAAACTCTTTAAACTCTTCTGGATCCCAGAGATTAAACGTCCTTCCAAAAAGTTTCATTTGTATATCTTTACAGAGGCAACCACCAAACTCCTTAACAAACTTATCGTAGAGCTCCTTCGCCTTAGCATAGGATTTTAGGAATCTTCCTTTTCCCATATCTTCTAGGCTTCTGCCATAGAAAAAGCTGAGTGCTAGGACGCCGCCAGAGAGAGCCCCACATGTTCCATTTCCGCTCAGTCCTAAACCTCCGGCTAAAGCGTGCGCCGACTTTATCACTATCTCCATCCCCTTAAGGTTAAACACCTCATATATTGCTCTTAATACTGCTTGTGGGCAGCTTCCATACTCAGCATCATATTTAAACGCTAACTCATAGGCTTTTTCAGCTTCGCTCATATCATGACACCAAAATTTATAATTGTTATAAAGAGCATATTTAATCTTACGTGAAAAAGTTGGCTGACGAGAAGATAATTAGCCTAAAAGATGAGATGGAGAGAGCGAGGGAATTAAGCTGGCGATCTTTTGGCAAGGTAATACATTTTTATGCGCCAGGATTCACCTATTACTACAATAAGTACTTTAAGTCTTCTCCAACAATTTTTCCATCAATATCAATTACTGGCTCTTCCTGTTCACTGAAATGCGATCATTGCGGTGGCGTAATCCTCAAGACGATGATCCCGGCTATAACTCCAAGCAAGCTAATAGAGGTTTGCTTGGATATAAAGAGCCGTGGTGCAGTCGGCTGCCTTATAAGTGGGGGCTGCTTACCAAATGGGTCGGTGCCGATAGAGAGGTTTATAGATGCGATATCGGAGGTTAAGAGGAGATTTGGATTGACAATTGTTGTGCATACTGGGTTAATAAATTTTGAGACTGCCAAAAGACTTAAGGAAGCTGGTGTTGATGCGGTCTCGGTTGACATAATAGGTTCCAATGAAACCATAAGGGAGATCTACCACCTCAATTGTGACGTAGAAAAGTATGCTGAGACGCTTGAGGCATTAAAGAAGTCTGGAATACCATTTACGCCCCACATTCTTGTAGGCTTGCATTATGGTAGCATTAGGGGCGAGATTGAAGCATTGAAATTAATCTCAAAGTATGACCCGTCAGCCCTAATATTCATAATCTTCTTTCCAATTAGGGGCACAAAAATGGAGTTTATTAAGCCACCTTCCCCAGAAGCCGCAATAGAGATTCTCCTAAAGGCAAGGTCTTTAATGCCAAATGTTCCGATAGCCCTTGGTTGTGCAAGACCTAAGGGCCATCATAGAGTTAGGACAGACTTATTGGCAGTTGAGACTGGCGTTAACGCAATAGCCTTCCCAAGTCAAGAGGCAATAGAGAGAGCAAAGGAGCTAGATCTAAAAATAAAATTTTCTCAGATCTGTTGCTCCCAAATCTATAAAGATGTTTCCGCGGATACTTTTTCTCCAACCTTATAGAATATTTTTCCGGAGTAATGGAGAATAGGCTTAAAATCTACCTGGTTTATATGTTCCTCAAGAACCCTGCCAACAATAAGATAATGATCGCCAAACTTTTCCATAAGCTCGACGACACATTCAAGATTGACTGGGCAACCCCTTATCCTTGGCGGAAGAACCCTCAAACTCTTTTCGGTTTCAAGCCCCGCTAGGGCAAATTTATCGACGGTTTTGCCCGATTTTGTTCCACATATCCACACTTCCTTAAGCATCCTTTCACTTGGAATATTCACGACGAACTCTTTAACCTCATTAAGATTCCTAAAGGTATATCTTTCAGGCGCTACTGAGAAGGCTAAATACTTTGGCTCAAAACTAATGGGCATTAGAAAGGAAAATGACGCGACATTAGGTCTTCCATTCTTATCACAAGTAGTTATAAGAGCCACTACACGGGGAAATATGAGTCTACTAATATTCTCAACCATATGCCAAGAGATAAATCATCCCACTATTTAAATCTTCTCTCACCCAGTTAAATCCTTTTATAATTAAACACCCCTTTAAAGATGATATCATCAACCCTCGCCAAAATGGCATATAAAAATTTAAGAGTAGTCTTTCTGAAAAAGAGTTAATACCCCTTCTAAGAATATTCGAGGAAAAATCGAAACTTAGAAATACTCTCCATAAACATAACATTAAATTAATATGAGTGGCACTAAAAAAATCAGCATTTTTATTCCAGTTTATAGGGAATCAGATCTCCTTAAGCAGACATTATCATTCCTTTTAAATGAGCCTTATAAAGAGAAAGAAATTTTTGTTGTAATAGATGAGCCTACACAAAAAAGCTTAGAAATTGCTAGAGAATTTTCCTTAAAGGGGGTTCACTTTAAGCTTAATGGTGAAAGAAGAGGTAAAGTTAATGCACTAAATGAAATTGTTAAGGAAGCAAGTGGCGACATTTTCCTCTTTTTAGATTCTGACGTCTTAATAGAGGATAATATGGGAAAAGGCTTCCTTGAAATTATATCAAAAGAAATGGAGAATGCTGATATAATTGAGGTTAGAAAGGAGGTTATTAGAGATTCATTTGTGGCTAGGGTTGCAGGCTACGATTACCTAAGTTTCACGTTAGCTAACATGTATTTTTCTCGTAAAGTGGGACGTTGCCTAGTTATAAATGGCGCGGCCTTCGCCATAAAAAAAGAGATATTTGAAAGATTAGGCGGCTTTAGAAGAACTATATGCGAGGATCTAGATATAGCTACAAGGTCTTTTGCTAATGGAGCGCGCTTTAAATTTATAAATGATCTAGTAATATTTACGAAGGCCCCTTCCTCATTGAAGGAATGGTTTAACCAGAGGAAACGATGGGCAATTGGCGCAGCCTTCTGGGTTAAGGATCACTTCAGGATCCTTAGGAGAGCGCTTCGAAAGTATCCTAGAGTTATAGTTTTATCGTTACTTTTGAGTTTCCCCTCCATTCCACTTTTTCTAGTGAGTCTTTTCATACCAGACGAGATTTTTGCTAAGGCGTTATATATGCTGCTCTTGTTATTCTCGACAACAACAAGTTTCCTGGTATTTCCAACAGCCATGACGTCTATAATAATCCCTGCATTAAAAAGTCTCACAATACTTTTCGGCAGCTTTTTTGGATATTCCGCAGCATTTTATTTTATCGCAAGGAAAATTAGGTTTTACTTCAATCTTATAGATTTTACGGTTTTTTATTTTGTTATGGCTCCATTATGGCTCATATTAATAGTGACTTGTCTAATTAGAGTCTTCGTCAAGAAATCTGGCAGCATCAATATTGACTGGAAAGTATAATAAGGTCATTTCTCTCTGGATCTTATAGAGGGTCTTTCGTTCATGTTACGTCCATCATATTAATGGTTTTGTGAAGTTTAGCTCATTGACTAATGCGTACGGAACCATGGATGGTATCTCAACCTCCCACCATTTAACCCATGTTCTGGATCTGCTTAAGTCCGCTATGTTTCGAAGGATTCTGAGCATGTTATCGCTTATCCTTAATTCCCTGAGTGAGGAGACTATTTCACCATGCCTTACCCTAAACATTCCGTCTCTTGGAAGCGTTGAAAAATCTCCAGTCCTATAGTTTTGATATCTGAGGTACCAGTCGTTCGTAACATAAATGCCATCATCAATTTGAGACAACAGCTCTTCAAAGGATTTACTGCCCGGCTCGACAACAAGGCTCCAAGGAACTGGCACTATTATCCCAGCATTTCCAGTGGTCTCCACACCAAACTTCTTAGCAGTTATGCTGTTATGCAGGTATGTTTTTAAAACACCGTTCTCAATTATAGCCTTCCTTTTTGTCGGGACACCTTCATCATCAAAGGCTCTCGCGCCAATGCTTCCAACGAGCGTTGGATCATCAATTAAAGTAAATTTTTCAGAAGAAACCTTTTCTCCAATTTTATCCACTAAAAACGATTGACCAGCATCCACCAAAAACGCTGAGGAGAGTATCCCCACCTGATTAATAATATCCGCGAAGATCATTGGTCCGAGCAGAGCCATATATTTTCCTGGCTCTCCTGGAACAGGATTATCCGCGGCTTTAGCTATTTCGCCAGCAACTCTGCCAGCCTCCCCAGGATTAAAATCTTCTGGGTTACCAGCTATTGAGAGGGCGTGCCCAGTTGCAATCTCTGAAACAAATGCTCTGATAGATAACTCTAATCCTGCTCTCTCTTGGGAAGCATATACTTCCCCAGACGTGGCGATCAAGACTTTACTCTTAAAGGCGCTTAGTGTTCCGGCAGCTCTTTTAGCTCCACCTTCCAGCGCGCTATTAACAGCTCTTTCAACATAACTAAACAATGTCTCTGGATCTAATGGTATTTCAGGGGCCTTTAGTAGTCTAGGATCATATGTAAATGGACCTTTGGGGAGTGGAACATATATGTCAGCTGGCGGCGTCATCTTGGCGGTCTTGACGAGAACCCTAACATTCTTCTCTATATTTTTAGTTGATAATGTACTAATCGTTGTTGCAGCCCTATGTCTCTCAACCATAACGAAAACGTCTACAGTAGTGTTATGGAATATTTTTGATATAGTTACCTCGTTGTTCGAGAACCTTATCATAATCCTCTGATCTTCAACGAGCTTTGCAGCTATGTCCGTTGCTCCATATTTTCTCCCTAGGTCAACAATATATGATGGAATTTCCTCCAATCTCATCCCTATACCCCACTAACTTTGACTTTTCTCAAGCGTATATGCGGTCCACCAGTCCAGACCGGTATTCCTTGCATCGGGTCACCCTTACCGCAATAAGCTGCCTGGAACTCTAGATCTTTACTAGCCGCGTCTACTGCTGACCAGAGACCAATAGTTGTTATCTCCAGAATCGGGTTTCTAATCGGATTCTTTATTTCGCCACTCTCTATTTTATATGCTTCTAGCCCAACATAGCGCTGGTTAAATCTTCTGTCATCTATGTTCCACTCCATAAAGCTCTTCATGTAAATACCCTCCTTAATATCCTCAAATAGTTCATCTTTTGAATAGTCTCCGGGAAGAAAGAAGGTGTTTGACATTCTAATTATTGGCTCACGATTATAGGCTACTGCCCTAGAAGCACCATTACTCTCAACACCAAACACGCTTGCTGTCTCACGATTATGGAGGAATTCGTTAATAACCCCTTCCTTTATTAAAGTTCTTCTCCTAGCCTTAACCCCCTCATCGTCGTAAAGGTAGAAGCCGAAGGAGCCCTTTATTGTTGGGTCATCAACTACATTCACGCATTCGCTGCCAACCCTGAGCCCAATAGAATCCGGCTTGAGGAATGTTTCCCCTGCTTGAGCAGCCTCCCTACCAAGTATCCTATCAGCTTCGCCTGGATGACCGCATGACTCATGACTCACAATACCAACAATCTCTGGTCCAAGAACGATATCCATCTCTCCTACGGGAGACTTGGTAGCTTCTGTTAAAACCCTAGCTAAGGTTAAGGTCTCTTCACGAAAGATCTTCGGTAAGTTCCATCTTTCAGCAGCCTCCCACCCACCAGTTTCTCCTAGATTAATATACCTTTGCATCAACCCCTTCTGTGGATGAAATAGCGTGATTAGGGCAAAGAATGCGACTCTAGGAGTTATGCTATAAACGTTCGCCCCGTCACTTGTTCTAACAATCTTCTCTGTAATCCAAGTATCTAGTGTCATCATTCTCGCCGGAACCTTAACCCCGAATGCGGATGCTGAATCAATTATTTCTTCATCCGTCTCGCTAAGCAGGATAATACGCGCCTCTGGATCAACACTTGTGAAGTTTACTCTTGGCTTAATCACAACTTTTTCACAGCCAAGCTCCCCCTTCCCCATGCAGATTTTACGCTTAACCATCCTTGACGTAGATTCAGCAACCTTGAAAGCTCGCCTTAAGACCCTTTTAATCTCGTCCCTTCTCAGCCGATTGGTTGAAGCGAAACCAAGTGATCCGTTCACTAGAACTCTTATTCCTACACCCCGAAACTCCTCGAAGGCAAACGCTTCAAGCACCCCATTCTTAAAGATTATTGATTCACGTAAATCAACATGGAGTCTAGCTTCAGCATACTCAGCACCCATCTTACTAGCACTCTCAATTATGAACTCAGCAAGATCTTCCAACGATTTCACCAGAATAATTTTTTATTAGATCCAAAACAAATAATTTTGCCAGCTACTATGAAAAATCAAATAAGCAATTAACACCAATTCTCTTGTGGGATTTATATGGCTACCCAAGGCTTTTCGTCTGCCAAGAAGGAAATAATATTATCGGAGATCTGCCAAGTGTTTAAAAAGACTAATGCTATAGAGTTTGGCACGTTCAGATTGCCCAGCGGCAAAACAACACCATACTATATAGATTTAAGGGTTATCCCAAGCTTTCCAGATGCCTTCGCAAAAGTTATTGAGATATTTGTGGATACCGTGAAGAGCGAAATTGGTATAGAGAGCTTTGATAGGGTTGCAGGCATACCAACCGCAGGTCTACCCCTAAGCGCGATTACGGCCTACATCTTAAAAAAGCCCTTCATTTACATCCGCCAAAAACAGAAGCTTAAGGGTAGGGAGCGTAGGGTTGAGGGAGTAATTATGCCCGGTGATAGAATCCTGTTGGTGGACGATATGGTGACAACTGGACTAAGTCTTACAAAATCAACTTTAGCAGTTAGGGCGGAGGGTGGTCTAGTAACAGATGCATTTGTCCTCTTAGATAGAGAGGAGGGAGGTGAGAGAAAACTCGCAAGGATCGGCGTAAGATTACATGCAGTTCTAAGGGTTAGTGAGATCGCCAGAAAACTTTATGAAATGAACGTTATAGAGGAGGACGAGATGAAGATAATGGTTGGTCAGGTTAAATCTAAAGCGAAGAGGCGATTATCATCAGATTAATTTTTCCAGAGCATCTATTAACTCGCCTGGATTATCGAAGTCAAACTCAAGAAATGGCGGTATTTCTTGACAATATGCGCTGAGCTCCCTTTCCAGGAACTCGATAAAAATTCCCTTCTCATTTTGATGTAGCATGCCATTTCTCATAGATAATGCGGTGTTAACCGCACAGGAGGGAGAGCGCTTAACTCCGATAATGGCGATAATATAAACGCGCGGATTCTTATCCATGGCAATAAAGAATCTCATCTGCTCAGCAAAAATTCTTGCTAGTCTCTCGCAGTGCTCCTTAAAGCCTAGTAGCCTTTCATACTCATCTTTTCTCCTAGAGGGGCGCGGGTTTCCACAAAAAGTGAATTCTGGGCATGGCATCTGAATTAATCCAATGTTATGTCTCAAAACATATTTGACAATTTCGCCAGCTAACCCAATATTTCTCTCAAGCGGTTTTCCCTCTTGCCACCATCTTGTAGCCTTATTTAGTAAGCAATGAGAGACCACTAGCACCCTTGACGTGAAGCAATGCATGAATATCACCATAAAATTTATTGTTGAGACGGACGTTTTTGAACATAAAGATATCTTTTCGCCCTACCCTCCCGAGTTAATATTCCATCCCTCACTAGATCCAATAGCACATGCGCCACAGCAGTCCTATCGTAATGATAACCTCTTCTACTCATCTCCGTATGAACATCATTTAGAGAGCGCGGCACAGAAAACCATCCCTCCCTCCATAGCTGCTCAATCACGCCCCGACAAGTCTCAGCCCTAGCTGAGAGGGCTCCAGCCTCTGGAAGAGAGACATCCTTTGACGCGTAGCTCGTGACGCTAGAGAGAACCTTCTCCACAACTTCTTTTACCTGATCCTCTCTACATTTTATTTCAAATTCGATATTTCCAACCCTCATCTTTATATGGATTAAAGGTTTCTCTTCGTCCATTTCTCTCACTTATGTGTTGCGCATCTTGACCAAGATGCGCAACATTTATATACAACATCTTCTTATTATGATTTGGTGAAAGTTGGTGATTGAACAAATACATTATGCAACAACACAAAGATATAATTTTCTCCGAGATCTCAGAGACTTGGACTTCCCAAAGAAATTTATTGAGATAAGTCTTTCTTCAATGAATGAGATAAGAGATAAATGTTTTCAGCCTTGGATTGAGGTTGAAAGCCGGCAAGTGGAGGTTGAGGAGCAGGAAAATGTTATTGAGGTTTATGATGAAGCTTCATTTTTGTTGACCTCGCCTCTGGAGCCAATACCGGATGGGACGCCAGTAGTAGCTATTGATGCATCAAGTATTAAAGTTGGTGAAACAAGGAATGGTGCCATATGCGCTGTAAGGGGCGCAGTAGTATGGAATGAAAGAGGAAAGTATAGGTGCCTGCGTATAGGTCCATTTCCATTCCACATAACTAGGGAGAATAGAAGAAAGATTCTTGGCTTTATTGGCCAATTTTCACCATCAATCTTCAACTCAAATATGACGTTTCTAATCGAGGCTCAAAGTCAACTATGTAATGCCTTGGAGAGGTGGATTCAGATGGCGATATCTAGCTCCACAAGTAATAGTATAATTCTTTTCGATGGAACGCTTTCGACAAGACCTTTTAATGGTAATGCTGACATATTAGCGCAGATTTTGAGGAAGGCAAGGGGCAACTCAAATGCAGTTGTATCCTTTTCAAAGTTTTCAACAATTAAGTTTCTAGGAAAGAAAATAACTGATTTAATCGCTAAGCAGAAGGAGCCTTGTCTCTTAGAGATTAATGAAAGCATGCTTTCAATATCTTCTAAGACGATGCGGTTGCTGGGTAAAATTTATGCTGGCAAGTTATGTGGAAAGGGTTATGCCTTCAGAATCGATGTTGATAGGATGTTGCCAAAGGAAATGCAGGTGATAGTTATCCAGAGGATTCTTGGAAACGACCTAGCTTTCCAGGGATACCCTGAAACGTTGCGGTTAGCTCATATATTTTCAACCTTTACTGCAAGCGATGTCATAGGCATACAACGTTTTCTAACAAGAAAGTATGGGCTTAAGATAGTTAATTGGCCTAACTTTAGAAAAGTCCTATTCGGACCATTTGGAACTGGCTGCGCTGGAGACTAACTGTTATGCGCCTCTACAAGAAGACTGGCAATACGATACATGTCATTAGTTTTCCAGATGAAGAGGTTGAGAAAGGGTGTTATTTATTAATTGAGGATAAAAAGGCCAGTAAATCAATGATAGTCCAGGTAATTGATATACAGTTTGCCAATGTTCCAGGTGTGATGGAGGAGCTTTTACGCGAGCCATTAATAGATGATCCTAAGGGAGAGGATGTTGATCCATTTGATATAACATCTCATATATTATATGTTCAGGACGCGCGCTTATTGATATGTAAAATCCATGGAACAATAAAGGATGGGAAGATAACCTCAGACACCTCTTGGCTCCCTTCAAGAACCCATTCTATAATATATAGGTTGCCGATTGAGCATCTTCTTGAGGCAATTGGCATCGTGGGGAAGTACCCGATTTCCTTGGGTGAGACTATTGAGATGAACCCAATAGTGATAGATGCATCTAATTTAGATGGCAAACTTAATATAATTACTGGCAGGAAGGGCGTTGGGAAATCACATCTCTCTAAGCTCTTGGTTTTAGGTCTGATTAGGCATGGTGCAACCGTCATAGTCCTAGACATAAATGGAGAGTATAAAAACCTTGGCCTGAACGCTGATGGGGAGAAAAATGAGTTCAACAATAAGATTTATGTTCTTGTTCCCGGAGAGAATTTTAAGATAACTCTGCGTCAAACAGGGCTTTCTGTGATAATGAAGATGCTTGTTCATGCGCTTAACTTGCCAGGAACATCAGCCCGCGAGTTTAAGCATATCTGGCACTTCTTAGAAGAGCGGAGAACACTATCTATGCATGATCTTGGTGAGGCTATTAAGAGGTGGCAGTGTAACCAGCAAGTTAAAGATGCCCTCTTCTCCCGCTATTACGCTCTTCTCCATACAAACTTCTTCACAGATGATCTTCAGGAAGCCATCGATTTTGAGGATCTGCTTCAAAGGGCGGAGGAGGATGGTGGAGCGGTGATTGTAGATTTAAGTGGACTGGCTCCAGTAGACAGGCAGATAGTTGTAGAATATATTCTTGCGAAACTACAGGATTTATTGTCTAGGTGGAGAATAAAGCCCGTATTTCTCTTTGCTGAGGAAGCGCATCTATATCTTAGGGAGACATACTGGGACGACATAGTTACTAGAATGAGACACTTCGGGATCTTCACAACGTTCATCACAAATCAGCCAAACACAATAAAAGAGAACATCTACCGCCAAGCGGATAACATTTTCATATTTAATTTCATAAATGAGCATGACTTAGAGTTTATTTCAAGAGCCGCTAAAGTTGACGCTGAGACGCTGATATCAATTATTAGGGACCTGCCACCGCACTATTGTTTAGTATTAGGCGACATAGTAAAGAATTTTCCAGTAATAGTTAAGGTAAAACCGCTAGATGTTCAAACGATGGGCGAAACAAGGCTCTTCTTCAGAGAGAAAAATACTATAAAGGACAAAGCGACCTGCCTCCCAGACTAATAAGTTATTACCGAAAAAATGTTTTTTGGATTGGCTATTTTAAGAATTCTGCTAAGAATGCGTCTTTTGCAAGTTCATTCTTCAGGTATTCGACAGATTCTCTTGTGTCTATGAAGATTGATCTTACTTGTTCTATGTGCTTGGGCTCTATTACGTTGTCTCCCATAGTGTCTGCAATCACCTTAGCTGGAAGCATTAGCTGAGCAGCATGTCTCAGCGAGTACTTTTCGCCTATATCCGCAAGTACCTCAAGAGCCTCCTTTGAGATCTTCAGATCTTCTGTCTCAGCTCTTATCTCCAGTATCTTTAATATTTCATCTCTCGTCGGGAACCTTGTTCTAGCGATAAGCAGCCTATCCAGCATGTCTATTGGTATTCCATGTGGAGACTTTATATCCATTCCTTTGACGGTGGTTATGGCTCTATTTGTTGCCAGCACAAGCACCGGGGCAAATTCTTCCTCAAGCGCCCGGCTTAGGAACGCAAATGATTCTACATCAAGCATATGTGCCTCATCTATAAATAGGACTCCTGGAACGAGCTCCGCCTTGCGATCCTTGATGAGTTCATTTACGTACTCATCGACCTTCTGCCTAATCTCATCCGATATCTCCTCCTCCCTGAAGAGGAGACCTCTATGGAACCTTATGTTCGTTATGTCGATATCATGAAGAGTTACTGTGTGGGTTACCGTTTTAGTCTTCCTAACCGGCCCGCTTGGCCTATCAACAACCTTAGCAACCCTATATTCTCCGGTCTTACCCTTAGAGGTTAAGCCCCTTCCAGTAGCTCTACCAATCTTTGTAATCCAGCCAGTCTCAGCATCTATCTCGATAACGTCGCCAACCCTTACTGGTAACTCCAAAAGCTTGTTAGCGATTCTCTCGCCGACTTCAAGAGTCTTTGTTTCATCTTTTGTTGCTAAGGTTATTAGTGCTCCAGTTGCAATCTGAATGTATGGATTATACGGATAGGGCTCTTTCTCAACTTCTAGTTCCACGACCTCACCCTCATAAACCTCTTTAGTCTCCTTTACCCTAACGCCTATAGCCCTTCTAATGGCCTGTCTCAGAAACTCTGTCTTCTTAATTGTTAATCCATAGATTTCTGAGCCAGATATCGCCACGAAAGGCACATCTTGGCCAAGCTCTCTAGCCATACCAACAGCAATAGCAGTCTTTCCAGTTCCAGGCGGACCGACAAGGAGTAGTCCATGGCCTGGTCTTTTACCCTCTTTGATCAAACGAACTATTATTCCAGCAGCTTCCCTAGTCTCCTTCTGACCTACAAGACCGTCCGCCACATCAATAGCCTTTAAGTTTTTATCTAGCCCAAGGCCAGTTACGTGACTATGGATCCCTAAACGTCTAGTTTCAACCTTCTTCGTTTCAACCTCTTTTATTTTAATCTCCCCAGACATAGCAGAAAAATTACAGAAAGAGCAAATTTAAAAACTTGTCGCTAAAAAGTACGGAAAATAGCCATTTAGAGATTAATATATTTGGTATCAAAAAGGGAATATTCTGAAAAGTTTATATCTCGCAAGAGGGTCATTTATTATCGCGGCTATCTGAGAGATTTTCGATGAAGAAAGCGGGTATTACTGAAGCCAACTTCCATAATGATGATTATTTTCAGCGATAATTTTTTATTCTTCTATTATTATGCCTCTTAATAGTGTATTGATGAAATATGAGTGCCAAATTAATAAATAGGGATTACTGCCATATGAATTTAAAACAATCTTATAGATGATGGAGTCATCATTCCCTAGGCACCAGCGCCCTTTAAGGAGGGTAATAATGAAAATATATGATGAGGTTCAACCAATACCGGACTTACCGCAAATAGAGCATAAGATACTGGAGTTCTGGAAGAAGACTGACGCCTTTAGGAAGCGTATAGAGCTGAATAGGGGAAAGAAACCCTACTCATTTATAGATGGACCTATAACAGCCAATAATCCAATGGGGGTTCACCACGCTTGGGGGCGCACATACAAGGACTTATTCCAGAGGTTTAGAGCAATGCAGGGCTATGAACTACGATATCAGAATGGCTTTGACTGCCAGGGATTATGGGTTGAGGTTGAGGTTGAGAGGGAGCTTGGCTTTAAATCTAAAAGAGATATCGAGGCCTATGGTATAGCCGAGTTCGTCAAGAGGTGTAAACAGAGGGTTCTGCGCTACGCGGCTAAGCAGACTGAACAGTCCATTCGTCTAGGCTATTGGATGGATTGGAACGACCCAGATTTCCTGCGTTGGTTAGCAGACGCTCTAGAGAACCCAAGTCTAATAATAACCATTAGGGGCGTCAATGGCCAGCCAATAACCGATACGGTTGAAAGGATAGTCGGACAACTAGGCTCACCTGAAATAGGTGGATCATACTTCACCTTTTCAGACGAAAACAACTATATGATTTGGGCTTTTCTAAAGAAGTGCCACGAAAAGGGTTGGATTTACAAGGGTAGAGATGTTATGCCATGGTGCCCGAGGTGTTCGACGGCTCTTTCGGAACACGAGATTGCTACTGAGGGTTATAGGGAGCTTGTTCACCCCGGCTTAACCGTTAAATTTCCCCTAAAAGGTAGAGAGAAAGAGTTTCTCTTGGTCTGGACAACAACACCTTGGACTCTCACGTCTAATGTCGCCGCAGCCGTTCATCCAGAGATCACCTACGTAAAGGTCAGGTTTAGAGACGAATACTTCTATCTTGGTAAGCCAGCTCTAGATAGGATTCTTCCAAAAGGTAACTATGAAGTAATTAAAGAGATTAAAGGAAGCGATATGGAGGGGTGGGTTTACGAGGGCCCATTTGACGATCTCCCAGCCCAGAAGGAGATCAGCGCGATTGGCGCTCATAGGATAATATTATGGGATGGTGTTACCGAAGAAGAGGGCTCGTGTATCGTCCATATAGCGCCCGGCTGTGGTAAAGAGGACTTCGAGCTTGGAAAAATTTATAGTCTGCCAACAATAGCCCCCTTAGATGAGTTTGGGGTCTTCCTTGAGGGCTTCGGCAGGTACACTGGTATGCATGTCTATGACTCAGCCAAGCCGATAATTGAGGACTTAAGAGAAAAGGGCCTACTCTTCAAAGTTGAGGATTATCTTCATCGCTATCCAGTCTGCTGGCGGTGTGGTAGCGAGCTGGTCTTCCGCTTAGTAGATGAGTGGTTTATATCAATGGGTAAAAAGCTTAACAAACCCCTTGAAGAGTTAACTGAAGAGGAAAAAGCCCAGAACCTAAGATGCCAGATTATGGAGGTTGCCAAGAAAGTTCGCTGGATACCACCATATGGGCTGCAGCATGAGCTGAATTGGCTTGAGAATATGGAGGACTGGATGATATCAAAAAAGCGCTATTGGGGCTTAGCACTACCGATATGGGAATGCAGAAACTGTGGATACTTTGAAGTTATAGGCAGCAAGGAGGAGCTCAAATTTAGGGCTGTCGAAGGTTGGGAGATATTTGAAGGGCATACACCCCATAGGCCATGGATTGATGCCATCAAGATAAAGTGTCCTAAATGTGGCTCATTGATGTCACGTATACCAGATGTCGGTAATCCGTGGTTAGACGCTGGCATAGTTGCTTACTCGACGCTACGTTATAGATATGATCGAGATTACTGGAGAAAATGGTTCCCAGCGGAGTTCGTCTGCGAGTCACTTCCAGGGCAATTCAGAAACTGGTTCTATGCCATGTTGGCAATGAGCACGGTAATGGAGGGAGAACCACCATTCAAAGTTTGCTTTGGCCATGGGCTTGTTCTAGACGAGCAGGGGCGTGAGATGCATAAGTCTTGGGGAAACGTTATATGGTTTGATGAGGCCGTGGAGAAGATCGGTGCAGACCTTATGCGTTGGATATATTGTACAACAAGGCCAGAATCAAACCTGCTCTTCGGCTATAAAAGGGCTGATGAAGTCAAAAAGCGCTTTATACTGCCCCTATGGAACATATACAGTTTCTTCATAACTTATGCAAACCTTGATGAATGGACTCCTAAAAACTCCGTATCATACGATATGTTATCGCCGCTGGATAAGTGGATCTTATCTAAGCTTAACGTGCTGATTAAAGATGTTACACGATTTCTCGAGGACTTTAACCCATACGACGCGACTATGGTTATAGAGAAGTTTGTAAATGAGCTCTCGACATGGTATATTAGGAGGTCTAGACGAAGATTCTGGAAGAGCGAGCGGGATGAGGATAAGAATGCCGCTTATACGACGCTGTACACTTGCCTGACAACACTAATAAAACTTTTGGCCCCATTTACGCCATTTCTGGCGGAAGAAATATATCAGAATATTGTGCGCAATGTCAATCCAAGCGCGCCCAAAAGCGTCCACCATAATGATTGGCCAATTCCAAATGAGAAACTGATTGATGAAGAATTAATGAAGGAAATGGATATTGTAGTTAAGATTTGTAGTCTTGGGCGCGCAGCACGTAACAAAGCCGGGATCAAACTACGACAACCCCTCATAGAGGTTAAGGTAATCGCTAGTGAAGAAGTGATTAATCGGGTAAGGAGACTAGAGTATTTAGTATTTGACGAGCTTAATGTGAAGAAATTATCCTTTTCAACAGATAGGGGGGAAGTCATAGATTATATTATTAAACCTATCCCAGAAATTCTCGGCAAAAAATATGGAAGGCTTTTCCCAAAGATTCAGGAGACCATGGCGAGCATGAATCCATTTGAAGCCATTAAGGCTATTAGGCATAAGGGTCACCTGACGATAATTGTCGATGAACAGGAGATAAGACTTTTTCCAGAGGAGATTAAAATTGTAGAGCAGCCCAAGAGTGGATGGGCGTTATTTGAGGAGGGCGGCATACTCGTCGCCATAAATACTGCTATATCGTCAGATCTTAGACTTGAGGGCCTTGCTAGAGATATAGTTAGACGGATACAGAATCAGAGGAAGGAGGCTGGCTTCAATATAGCTGATCAGATAGAAATGTATTATGAGGCTGGGCCAATACTAAAAGAGGTGTTCGAGTCTTTTTGGGAGTATATTGCTGCTGAAACCCTTTCAGTAGTTATACGGGAGGGGAAGCCGAATATAGAGGCGCACCAAGCAACTTATCAGTTATCTGGAGAAACATTAACAATATGGCTTAGGAAAGCTGGTTCATAATGCTTATCTCTATTTTCTGCATTATCAGTTTAATGTGGGCTAAGTAATGAATAACCTTAAGGATTTTGAGCTCTTTAGAAATGAGAAAATAGAATTTTCTCTTAGACCGCATCCACTTTCTTTTATGAGATACTATTCTGTATGTCTCTATCTGGGCTTTCTGGCAATGGCACTCTATATGCTCTATAAATGGCTTAACCAAAACGTATGGTTGAATCCAAGCATTTCATGGATCCTAAATGTGCTGTTTGGCATAATCCCAGGAGTAAGCCCGGAGGAGCTAGTTTCCTTAATAATTTTCTGGGCGATTCTGGTGCTGAGCGGTTTTTTAATAGGTGTCTCATGGGTCAGCAAGATGCCATTGCTCTATATGATCCTCATAGGATCCTCTGGAACCCTGCTAGAAGTCTATTTGTTCCCAGAAGCACTTACAAAAATCGCCACGCTACTTTTCTCCGCAGTACTAGGATTATTTTTGGTGGAGGTCTATCGGCGCGGTCACAGGTTTTTCCTAACAAGTTATAGGATTATCGCCGTAAAAAAGTTCATCTGGAAAGAGGTTCGAGAGGTTATGTATGATAAAATAACGGATATTTATGTGCATCAGGGGTTACTTGGCAGAATATTTAATTATGGCACAATCATACCAATATCCGAGTCTGGCTTCGGGCTCGGGGAGGACGCATCTCTAGCAGCCATCTCTGCAGAAGCCGCTGCAAAGAGGGGCTCCCTAGGAGTCATTTTTAGCGGGAAGAGAAGTGTGAACAGGCCTAAGGCTTCATCATACTTCAGCCTTTATGGTATACCTGATCCAAAGAGGATGCGGGGTATTATAGGCAGTAAAATGCTTGAGATGAAGGAGACTCCTATATTACGGAGAATTGAAGATTTACTGCGGGAGGAAAGAAGAAAGAAAAAACATGATGAGAATGAGGGCGCTTAAACAAACTTTAGATTGGAACTCTTTCCCCCATTTCATTATATTTGAAGAGCCCAAGATAATTCTCAACTTCCTCAAGATCTTCTATAGTGAAGACAGGGCCGTCTCTACATACCCTATATTTACCTATTACACAGCTTCCACAGATCCCTATTGCACACCTCATATATCGCTCTAAGCTTGCCTGAAAATATATTGAGTTAGCCTTAGCCATATGATAGAGTTTTATAATCATTCCCTCTGGTCCACAAGCATATATTACATCAATCCTTTTTGAACGAAGAATCTTCTCAGCAACATCAGTTGCCATCCCCTTAAATCCATAGCTCCCGTCCTCGGTGGCAAAGTACGTGCTGATTTTACCTAGTTTTGAGAGATCCTCAAGCCTATCTAAGAAGACTATTTTATCTTTGGTTTCAGCCCCATTAACGACTGTTATATTAAAATTTCCCTCAATAAGCTTGTTTACGAGAAGCATGAGCGGGGCCATGCCGGCTCCACCGCCAACAATAAGGGCTCTTTCTCCGATAATCTTAAATCCCCTGCCGAATGGCCCTCTAATCCCTATTAGGCCACCGGGCTTCATGCCTGTGAGGGCTTTGGTAGCCTCTCCGACTTCAGCGACTGTTATTGATGAAGAGCCATCTGGATATACTGAGGATATGCTGAGCGGTATTTCGTCTATATCAGGTATCCAGACCATAATAAATTGTCCTGGCTCGGCCAAGGTACATAGTTCATCTCTAAAGAATATTGTTTTAACATATGGGTTTTCTGGCTTAACATCTAGTATCTGAGCAATACGCAGCATATTATTTTTTATGAGCCAGCCCAACTATTTCACCCACATCTTTAAAATTCTTCTTTACAAGGTACTCGGCCAAGCCTCTGCAAATGTTCTCGAAGATTGTAAGACCCTCGACAGCTATTGCTGAGCCTATTTGGACGGCGCTTGCCCCGGCAAGCATAAATTCAATAGCATCCCTCCAGCTCCTTACGCCACCACATCCAATTATTGGTACATTAACAGCCTTATAAATATCATAGATACATCTAATAGCCACCGGTTTTATTGCAGGTCCTGAGAGACCGCCAGTCTTATTGGATAGTATTGGCCTAAAGGTTTCGATGTCTATTGACATAGCCCTAACAGTATTTATAGCCGTGATTGCATCCGCCCCTGCTGAGACGGCTGCCTCTGCCAAACTCACTATATTAGCCGTGTTCGGCGTTAGCTTAGCAAAGACTGGTCTCTTAACACTTCCTTTAACCGCCTCTACAGTTAGCTTAACCATCTTTGGGTCTTGCCCGATTTCGGCGCCAGTCCCCTTGACATGTGGGCAAGATAAGTTGAGTTCTATAGCGCTCGCTCCAGCATCCTCAGCCAACCCAGCAACCTCAGCATACTCTTCTGGAGAGAAACCGAATACACTAACTATAACTGGAACCATTAGGTTCCTCAGTGCTCTTATTTCCTCAGCAAACTTGTGGATTCCCGGGTTTGGGAGCCCAACAGCATTTAGAAAGCCACATTCGACCTGTATTACCGTGGGGTTTGGGTATCCACTGTTAGGCTTTAATCCAACAGATTTTGTTACAACTGCTCCTGCACCTGCATCGGCAGCTCTTCTCAAGGTTTCGGCAGACATTCCAAGTATCCCAGAGGCAAGCATTGTTGGATTTGGCATAAGTAGCCCAGCTATACGTACCTTTAAATTAACAGAGTTATCTATTCCATTCATTTAATTTCCCACGAATGCGATGTTCCAGTAAATACATATATTTGCTTATTCATTTTATAAAAATGGGACTTGGTGAGCGTCTTGAAGGTTGCTGTTGTACCAAGCGTTATAGGTGTTTTGGCTATAAATGAAGAGGGAAAAATAATTGATAAAGAGGTTTTTGAAAAGGATGCTGTTAAAGTCGCTGAAAAATTATTTGCCTTAGAGCAGGGAAGAATTATACCTGAAGTAAGAAGTCTTGTGGAGAGATTAAAGGTACAGAATCACACGTTAATTTTTGAGAGTCCAGAGCTGGCAGATTTAATTAGAGAGGAGTTTAAGGTGAATGCCGAGGCTAAATCCTTGACAATCTTTACCGAGAAGCTGCGGGAAAATATGGGTGAGATCAGCGTTGAAATTGGCTTTCTAAAAGAGCCCAACGAGATAACCAGGTGGATGCGCGAGGTAACAATTGAGCTCTCAAAGCTTAGAATAAAGAGGGCTACGGAAAAGAGGGATCTCCTAGTAATCCAAGCGGTTCATGCCCTTGACGACCTGGATCAGACGTTAAATTTGTTTGCAAGCCGCATACGTGAATGGTATGGAATACATTTCCCGGAGCTGAGCCGCCTAATAGATAGACATGAAACATTTGCAAGGCTTGTATATCTTCTTGGACGGAGAGAAAACTTCACTTCTGAGAGACTTGAGAAGGAAGGATTCCCGAAGAATAAGATAACGCAGATAATTGAGGCTGCTAGATCATCTATGGGAGCTGATCTTGAGGATAAGGATATAGAGCAATTAAGGAAACTCTCAAAACAAGTTATACAATTATATGATATTAGAGCCAACATGGAAAAATATGTTGAGGAGCTCATGGAGGAGGTTGCTCCAAACCTTAAAGCGTTGGCCGGACCGT
>JAWBXL010000010.1:0-47674 GCA_038867895.1 Bathyarchaeia archaeon
TGAGGGACCATTCCAGGCGCCCTCACCTATCGGGGATTAGCCCCAGTTTCCCGGGGTTATCCCCGTCCCGAGGGTAGGTTAGCTACGTGTTACGGAGCCGTCCGCCGCGCCCTCCCCGGTGGCTGGAGGGCGCCAACTCGCATGGCTTAGTCCCACCCCGATAGCGGTGGGGTCCGGCAGGATCAACCGGAGTTGGGAGTGGTCGCAATAATTTTTGGTTGTGGGGGTGGCGCTGAGCCCACCTTGGACCTTAGCTTGTTTTGGGCTAAGGCCCGCATTTTTGTGTCCGCAACTGGAGGTCAACGCTTCATTGGGAGGCTTGCGCGCCTCCTTTTTTTTATCTGCGTTGACGCCGCCGTTGCGGGCTCCGATAAATATTCATTTTTTCCATCTATAAATACTTTTTGGCGTACTGGTAAAGCTTATCAATAGTGTTATTGATAATTGATTTTTAGTTGTGTTTGAGGGGTGTAGGGATGGCGCTTCCTGGTGGTCTTAGTGGGGTGTTGGGTGGGCTTCTTGAGGATTTAAAGGCTCGTGAAGTTATTCTTGGGTTTGGCTTGTTTGGTAGTTGGAGTCGTGGTGATGCTGTCTCTGCTAGCGATGTGGATCTGCTGGTGGTTGAGGGTAGGGATTATGATTATGATTATGTTGAGAGGATTGAGGTAAATGAGTGTCTCTTAGACTTGAATTATATCTCAAGGTATTGGGTTGCAAAGGTGCCGCCTGAGGTCGATCAGAAGCTCTATGAGTTGCAGATTTTATTTGATCGGGATGGATCATTAACGAGGGCTAAGAACCTGATGTCGAGGGTTTATTGGAAGCCTGAGAGGGTTGAGCTTAGGACAGAATCTTATCTCTTTGAAGCTGACTCTTATCTGAGCCGAGCCAAACAGGCACTTAATAGGGGTGATTACCGTAGCGCTAAAGTGAATTCTATAAGGAGCTTTTGGGCTCTTGTAAAGATCTTAATGGAGGCTGGGAGAAAATTAATTCTTAATAGCTCATTCATTAGGAATCTTGAGGTTGTATGCAAAAGCTTAGACATGTATGCTGTTTATAAGAGTTATGTTGATGCCGCGGGCTTCGATAGATTAAGTAAGAGTGACGTGAAATTAATGATTGACTCGCTCACATCGGCGTGGGAGGGAATTATGAAGTTCACTGCATCCGTATCGCCGTTACCTAGGGATGTCCATCCAAAGCTCAGCGCTAAACTCAACTATTATGGGCGTGAATCCTTTTTGAAAGGCTTAAAAGCTAGGGTTAATGATCTTCTAGAGGTCTCCCTGACGGAGGCAGCCAACTATATCTTTCATACTTTAATTGATGCCCTCGAAAGCTACGTTTATATAGCGTCAACTGTTGAAGGCGTAAGATTCGATTATGCAACTATTCTTAGGCATTTAAGCGAGTTGAAGAAGAGTCCAAGCGAAGTGTACTATAATGTTATCAAAGCACTGCGTGTAGAAGATGTTTCTGGTTGGGAGGCTGAAAATATATTTAAGACTGTGGCGAACACAGTCTTAAATGTGAGGCAAAAAAGAAGAGAGTTAATAACACGCCTATCAATATAGTGAGCCCAAAAAGAAAATAAGACCCGAATCAATGAATTTATAATTGGCAGGCGAAGCCCGGTGGTGTAGCGGTCAAGCATGGCGGGCTCTGGACCCGCTGACGGGAGTTCGAATCTCCCCCGGGCTACCATCATCTTTCTTCTATTGTATTGATTTTCAAGGAACATTTGGTTTTTGATATAATTATTGCATATTAATTTAAGGAATGGTGATCTAGTCTCTCCTCCCTCTAGCCTAGTGTGGTTACTGGCAATAGGCAAACAGGATTCTACGTCGTCTATTGCTTTATACATTATTTGATCTATAATATGGAACAGAGCTTTAGAGTTTAGTATTATTTTGTG
Organism: Bathyarchaeia archaeon; assembly: GCA_038867895.1. Taxonomy (GTDB): domain Archaea; phylum Thermoproteota; class Bathyarchaeia; order Bathyarchaeales; family DTEX01; genus DTEX01. Next base: position 1,922 of record JAWBXL010000010.1, read on the forward strand.
GAATTAGGGGATTATTTTGCGACTAAATCTTTTTAAGTCTTTAAGTGTAAGGCTATATATGTTTCTTGGTGATTAGATTGGGTTTCATTCATTTATATACTGGTGATGGTGAGGGCAAGTCTATTACGGCTTTCGGTCTTGCTTTAAGGGCTGTTGGTCATGGCTATAAGGTTATAATAGTCCAGTTTATGAAGGGGCGGAAGGATGTTGGCGAGTATAAAATTAAGGATAGGCTCGCGCCAAACTATGAGATCCGCCAATTTGGACGTGAGGAGTTTATTGATTTGAAGAACCCAAGTCCAATCGATTATATTCTGGCGAAAAGGGCAATTAATTTTGCTAAAAAGGCGCTTAACGAGAAGCCTCGCCTCCTAATTTTAGACGAAATAAACCTTGCAGTCTCGGTTGGGCTGATTCAGATCAGCGATGTTCTTGATCTCTTAAGTAATATACCTGAGTCGACAACTGTTGTATTGACTGGTAGAAATGCGCCTAGAGATCTTATCGAGCGGGCTGATCTTGTCACCGAGATGCGTGAGATAAAGCATCCTTGGAAGATGGGGGTTCAAGCTAGGAGGGGAATAGAGTACTAGGAATAGTCTCCTAAGACTCTGTCTTCCTCCTCCCCTCGCAATACGCGAGATATAGAAATACTAGGATAAATGAAATTAGAATTAACACCTGTAAAATTGCCTTAAATGTATCGAAGAATTCTACGCTCACTTTTACTCATCCCCCAAATTCTAATTTAAGATATTTCAGGCTATTTAAGGTATTATCATTTTCCATTCCTTCATTAAGAAGTCGTAGAGTTCATCGTTCTCCTCGATGACGTCATATTCCCCGAGAACCTCGGCGATCCTTTGTCCAATCAGATGATAGCATAGGTAGGCTTTTTGGCTCATAACGTGGAAGTAAAAGTCGTCGCATGAGCAGAAGACCGCGTCTGGCATAACTAGATAGTCTCTCTCTTTGCCAATAACAATCCAAACAACTCTGCCACTAGGCTTAAAAATATATTTTTTAACCCTGTTATCCTTAACAGCCCTCCAAGCCTTTATAAAGCGGGAGCCAAAAACCACTACTAAACGATCAAAATTTTCATCACTAATCTTTCCAGCCCTTCTGATCTCCTCGCAAATGGCATCAAGAACTTCGCTTTCAAGTCTCTTTTTTTCCATGGAATCAAAACATATTAACTTTAAACTGAAATAAATATATTGTTATGCATTCAGACTATACTTCCCCTCATATCTGCAATGGTTCATCATTTTTCAGCCCGCCCATCGCAATCATCGGGGCAAAAATAATTACCTCTTACCAAAATAAATTCTTTGTTCAACAAAAGAATTTAACTTTTCTAAATTGACATAATACTGCTTAGGTGAACCTGATGGAGGACAAGCTGAAGGAGAATATATGCAAGGTAATGAAGAGACTCTTTAATAGAGGTTTGATTTCAGCATTGAGTGGAAATGTTAGCGCCCGTCTCCCAGGGGCCAGCGATTTCTGGATAACCCCGAGCGGAGTATTCAAGGGAGAGCTTAATCCAGGGGATCTAGTAAAAGTTGATCTTCATTGCAATGTTGTTGGTGGCACGCTAAGTCCCTCTATTGAAACGCCATTTCACGCAGCCATATATAGACGGAGAACCGACATAAACGCAATTGTACATAGCCACAACCCCATAACAACAGCGTTAACCCTCGCAGGAATAGAGATTAAGCCGGTGACGATCGAGGCTGCGATAACGTTAGGGGAGATTAAGGTTATCCCATGGGCTCTCCCAGGCACAGAGAAGCTAGCGAATCTGATTGGCGAGCATGTTGAAGGAGCCAGAGCCCTAGTGCTCATGAACCACGGCGTCATAGGTGTTGGAAGAAGTCTCTTAGAGGCAGAGGCAATAGTTGAAACTCTGGAAGAGGCTGCAACAGTACAGTTTATAGCATCATTGTTTACAAGGGATATTCCACTCATTCCTGAGAAAGATATAGAATTAATGAAGAAGTATGGAAGATACTCTTGACAAATCATGCTTATAAGGAACGGTAAGGTTTAAATTAAAGATTTATCTCTTTGCCTTATTTAGTAAAATGGGTGGTAGATCCTTGGCAGGAGAAGGAGAGCAGGTTATATTATATCAGTGTGTTAGGTGCGGAACAATTGTAAAGTCTACCGACTTAGAGCTTGGCGTGAGATGCCCATACTGTCGATATAGAGTTCTTAGGAAAGTTAGGCCGCCGGTGGTTAAGCGGGTTCCAGCCAGATGAAACGGGCATTTTGATTAATTATAAACAGACTAATATTATATTATTCCCCATCTCATGTTTAAAATTAGAATATGGTGGTCTATATTGCCGGATTTTAAGGTTAGGGATATGAGCCTAGCGGATATGGGAGAGAATCTTATAGAGTGGGCTTCTAGACACATGCCCGTCTTAAACCAGATTGCTAAGCGCTTTAGGAATGAGAAGCCCCTTAAGGGTCTAAGAGTAGGCGCATGCCTACACGTGACTAAGGAAACCGCGGTCCTCATAAAGACTTTAATGGATGGAGGGGCTGAAGTGGCTCTATGCGGCTCTAACCCACTTTCAACGCAGGATGAGGTGGCCGCAGCCCTTGCTAAAATTGGCGTTAAGGTTTATGCGTGGCGCGGTGAGACCACAGAGGAATATTATTGGTGTATAAATCGGGTGATAGATTTTCAGCCAAGGGTTACTCTGGACGATGGCGCGGATCTTGTCACCACAATACATATCTCGAGAAAAGAAGCCTTAGAGAACGTTTTGGGCGGAACAGAGGAGACCACGACTGGCGTTATACGCTTAAAAGCCATGGCGGAGAAGGGCGCTCTTAAATATCCCATAATAGCTGTAAATAACGCATACACAAAATATCTCTTTGATAATCGATACGGAACTGGACAGAGCACGATAGATGGTATACTGCGGGCAACAAATATACTTCTAGCAGGAAAAACAGTGGTTGTGTGCGGCTACGGCTGGTGTGGGCGCGGTATCGCCATGAGGGCTAGAGGTATGGGCGCAAACGTTATTGTGGTCGAGGTTAACCCAATAAGAGTTTTAGAGGCGGTTATGGATGGCTTTCAAGTAATGCCCATAAGCAGAGCGGCTGAAGTAGGCGACCTATTCATAACTGCGACTGGTAACATAAATGTTATCCGTAAAGAGCATATGCTTAAGATGAAAGATGGGGCTATACTTGCCAATAGCGGTCACTTCAACGTGGAGATAAGCCTTCCAGATTTAAAGAGCATCTCGGAATCAAAGAGAAATATCCGTCCAAATCTAGATGAGTACACCATTAAAAATGGAAAGAGAATATATTTGCTGGCCGATGGGCGGCTAGTGAATCTGGCAGCCGCCGAGGGTCACCCCTCCGAAGTTATGGATATGTCCTTTTCAAACCAGGCATTATGCGTCGAATATTTGGCTAAAAACCCGGTAATGAAACCGAATGTTTATGATGTCCCAAGGGAGATCGATGAATCTGTTGCGAGGTTGAAGCTGAGGGCAATGAATATAGAGATAGACGAGATGACTGAGGAGCAGAAAAAATATATTGCGGGCTGGGAGGCCGGGACAGTCTAGAGACGTTATGAGCCTGCCTGAAAACGTGATTATGCATGGGAATGTACTATCTGCCTAAAGGCATGCGCCCCTCAACCTTAGAGGAGCGTAGGCAATTCTACAAAAGCGAGTTTAACCTTGAGGGCGTAAGAAACTGGCTTAGCGGTTGGCGTGGAAAAGTCTCCTTTGCGGTGATCATTGGTAGGCACACAAGGATCTATCCGCCAGAATATGAGGAAGATGCTTCAACAACAATCATCATAGAAAACTACGAGAGTTTAGATGAGGTCAGAGAATGGATACTGGAATTTCTCCCAGAATCAGTATATTATGACAGAAACCTCTATGATGAGGAGAGACGTATTTTAGGTCAGGAACTAGCCTTTGATGTTGACCCAGAAAACTTTACATGCCCGATACATGGCTCACTTGAGGATAAAATGCGTAGGTATCAGGGATTAAGCTTCTGTGAGCTGGAGTTGAATATGGCTAAAAGGGAGACGTTAAGACTTTATGAAGCCCTCTCCGAAAACTTCACGAGATTAAGGGTGGTTTATTCTGGAAGGGGCTTCCATGTACACGTTTTTGATGAAGATATCTTTAGTTGGAGCTATGAAATGCGGAGAGCCCTCGCAAATGAAATGAAAAATAGGGGTTTCACATTTGATGAGTGGGTTACTTCTGGCGGGATGAGGTTGATTAGGTTGCCCTATAGCCTCCATGGAATGGTCTCCAGAATAGTGATCCCGGTGGATCCATCTGATCTAGAGGAATTTAACCCGGTGGATGACGAGAGGTGTATACCAGCCTTTCTAAGGAGAGTTGTCAAGTAATTACTTCTTTTTTCTCCTACAACCCTTCTTTACTTCCTCAGCCTTCTTCTCCTTTTCACCGTAATAGTAATACTTTTTCTTCTTCTCAGTTTCGGACAATTATTTCCCTCCAAATAGATTATTTAATCTAAAGCTTACATAATAAATTTGTGTAATGTAAGAAAAAGATATGGTGTAAAAATGAAAAATACTGTTGATTTACTCATAGATGTTGCGAGGGAGATATATTCTGCAGTTCATCCCCTACTTGGAACAATAGATGCTAGAAAAATTGTCGGATCAGGGTTTGGCGGGGATAAAACAAGATTTATTGACGCCGCATCCGAGAAGGCTGCCATAGAATACTTAGAGAGGAATAATTTTTCCTGTATCTTCGTTGGAGAGGAATGTGGTGTAAGAAAAATCGGCTCATCTCCAAGCTTTTATCTGACGGTTGATGGAGTTGATGGAACAAACAATGCCATAAAGGGAATAAAATTCGCATCAGCATCTCTAGCCCTATCAAGGACGGAGCATCTAGGCGGCTTAGAGGCTGCTGTCGTATTAGACTTATATAATGGGGAAATATTCTCGGCTGAAAGGGGCTCTGGGGCTAAACGCAACGGGGAAACTATTAGACCGTCCGAAATAAAGTGTCTTAGAGATTCGATCGTTAGCATCAATATAACGAAAAATGCAAGGGCTACGAGAAGATTACTGTCAGTTATAAGCAGGGCGAAGGGTATAAGATCTTTTGGATCCGCGGCCCTCGAAATATGTCATGTCGCATGTGGTCTTTTAGAAGCATATATAGACTTACGTGGCGTTCTTAGAACAATAGATTTTGCTGCCGGAATGCTTATTTTGAGGGAAGCTGGTGGAGTGCTTCTTCAGCCGGACGGTGGGGAAATACCGGATGTACCGCTAACGGAGATTAAACGTTTTTCAATAATAGCATCAGCCAACAGAGAATTGTTTAAGGAATTGTCCTCATTAATAGTTCCGCCAGAATAGTTCATGGACGTGGAGCAAAGGGATGGCTGCTATGCTAAGACCTGTAAGCCCTTATCCGGCATTAACCATAAATGGCGATGGAGAAAAAGCCCTTGTGATCTCAGATTTACATTTAGGCTGGGAGGCAAGTCTCTCTGAAAAGGGGGTTCATGTACCCTCTCAGACAAATAAGCTTCTGAGAAAGCTAGAGCAGATATTAATGCTTGAGAAGCCAGATCACCTAATAATTCTGGGCGATGTTAAGCATACAATAGAGAAGATTGAGATCGAGGAGTGGCGTGATATACCAATATTCTTTGAGAGGATCCTCGGTATGGTTGAGCATATAAAAGTTGTGCCCGGAAACCATGATGGTAACATAGAGGTTTTGTTGCCAAGTAAGGTTGAAGTTGCACCGCAGCATGGTGTAGTCTTTGGCGGGGTTGGATTATTTCATGGCCATACATGGCCCGATACGAGAATGCTTGAATGTGAGACTTTGGTCATTGGGCATATTCATCCAGCGATAACATTCAGAGATCCGGTGGGCTTCAATATCACAAGTCAGGTTTGGGTTAAGGCTCCATGCGATAAACTTTCCCTTGTGAGAACTATGCTAAAACGCCATAAAATTAAGCTTAAGGCGGAAGATGACCCGGAAAGAGTATTTAAAGAGAATTTCAGGGTGGAACCGAAAGTTAAGAGTTTAGTTGTGATGCCGCCTTTTAATGATGTCTTAGGTGGAAGATCCATAAACAGAGCCTCAACCCTTAAAGATGATGTCTTTAGGGATTTTATTGGCCCGGTGTTTAGGTCAGGTGGAGTTATGCTTGGTAGAGCGGAAATTTATCTGCTTGATGGAACATTTATTGGAACACTTGACAGGCTTGTTGCATTAAGTGAATGACTATAGAGTTTCTTTGCGGTGTTGTATATAGTTGGCTAGTGAAAAATATATTATAGTTTTACACCTTAATATTTTAATGGTTTATATGCTTCTGGGAAGCGCCCAAAATGGAGGAAGCAAAACTTAAGAAAATAGCGGAGCTAAGGGAAATTCTGGAGGAGAGGATAAAAAGTTTAGAGGCGGAGATTGAGGGATTAAGGATAATTCTAGAGTTCGTTAATAACCTTTTGCTTGAGAAGAGTTTTAAGAGGGCTGAGGAGATGATTCCAACAAAGGTTTCTGAGGTAGTAGCTCCAATCGCGCAACCACAGATCATGGAGTCTTCTAGGATTATACCGCTAAAAACAAGCTCTGGCGAGCTCTTAGCGAACATTTATGTGGAGGATAGAAACCTGCGCGTTGTCCCAGAAACCGGAAAAAAATTTGATGTAAATGTTCCGCCGTTTGAGGCCTTTTTGGTCGAGAAGGTTTTAAACAAAATGCGTGAGCTTGATCAAGAAGCCGTTAGGAAGGGCGAACTCACACCAGAAGAAGCCATTTCATATGAGGTAAAAAAGGATGGAAGTATTATTAAGGAAATATTTATCCAGAATGTTACGCCGCAGAGGGAGCGGGAATTAAGGTCGGCGATACGCTGGACTTTGGAGAAAATGTACGAGAAGATTAAGTCCTCTAGCTAGTGAATAGTCCTAAAACAAGACCACAAAATATTCATAATCTCTCCAATACTATAATTTATTTGGACGATGAGGAGATCGAGGTACGTGGACGCTCGGGTGGATGACGATCTTTTCCCGCTCCTGAGTCCAAAAACTAAATAATTTCAAGGTTATTCTCACACTAAAACCATTTTAGCCAAAATGTTAAAATTCTTATTAGTACTTTATTTTTGCGTGAGGGGAGTTGAAAGACATAATTCCGGAGGAGTTCATTTTTGCGCCATGAGATACTTCAACCAGTGCGCGGCATGAGGGATCTGATGCCGAAGGAAGCCTGGAAACTCCGGTTTATTGAGGGTAATGCCAGGCGCCTAGCAGACCTGTATTGTTATGATGAGGTTATAACGCCGATTATTGAGCACTATGAGCTGTTAGCGGCTAAGATTGGCGAGGAGAATAGAAAGCGAATGTATGCCTTCGAGGATCTGGGTGGGAGAAAAATCGCCCTAAGACCAGAGTTCACAGCCTCGATAGCCAGACTTGCCGCAACTAAACTATTGACGGCGCCTAAGCCCATAAGATTATTCTCCTTCGGAAGTCTCTATCGCTATGATGAACCCCAGCTTGGAAGATATCGTGAATTCTGGCAGGCAAACTATGAGCTTATAGGCTCAAATAGACCCGAGGCAGATGCTGAGATCCTATCGCTAGCAAACGATTTCCTTAAAAGTCTTGGACTAAGAAATTATATTGTAAAAATTAATCATATTGGTATTCTCCGCGGGATACTTGGGAGAGAGGGTATTTCTGAGGATGGACAGAACATGGTTATGCAGGAGCTTGATAAGAAAAACTGGGATGAAGCGATAGATCTCGCTGAAAGGCTTGGTGCTAGCAGAAAGTGTATAGAAATTTTAAGGGGACTCATTAATATAAGAGGGCATGATAAAAGTGAATTTATAAGCAAGATAAATGAAGTTGTCAAGGGTTATCCCGAAGCCATGAGCGCCCTTAACAACTTTAGAGAAACAATCAACCTGCTTGATGAAGCAGGAATAAAAATACAGTTCTACTTTGAAGCTGGCTTCGCGAGGGGGCTAGAATATTATACTGGGATAATATTTGAAACTTATGTGCCAGAGTTGAGTATCGCCATATGTGGTGGCGGAAGATACGATAAACTTATAGAGTCTTTCGGCGGCGGTATGGTTCCAGCGGTCGGCGTTGCCTTCGGCGTCGATAGAATTATGCTGGCCATGGAGAAGCAGAGTATAAATCTACCCAAGTCTCGGAGGGAGAAAGTTTTAGTCATCCCATTAAATAGCGAGCTCTTAGCAGAAGCAATTAAGGTGGCGGGCTTCCTCAAAGAAAACAGCATTCCATCGGAGGTTGAGGTTATGGGACGCGGTCTCTCAAGGGCCCTTTCAGACGCGGGCAGAAGGAATATAACACATGCCGTAATCATTGGTCAAAGAGAAATTAGTAAAGGAAGAGTTGTTTTAAGAGATATGGAAAGTAGATTTCAGGAGGAGGTTAAAATAGAAGATTTATCCTCCAAAATAAGAATGAAATCATTCTCCAACAACAGTTAAAGCGTTCTCTAATGCTTTTATAACATTTTCTCTGCCCATTGTAACTATATATGGACCGAGCCTTGGGCCTGAAGGAACCCCCAAGAGTATCATGTAAAGCTTCTTGAAGAATTCTCTGGGCTCAAGGTTATTTTGTCTGGCGGCTTCGAAGATTGCACTCTGAATCTTATCAGCTTCCTTCTCGATCTGAATCTTTTGGACAAGATATTTTATGGCGTTTCTCTCCTCCTGACTGAGCTCAACTTTAGTCTCAGATATTTCTTCAAAGTCGTTTACCCAGTTCTGAGCGTACTGTATACGCCTCCTCAAATCCTCAAGGTTATCTTCTAAATCCCTTATGTATCCGTATTCTCGCAGTTTTCTAATGATAAAATCCATTTCAGAGCCTTTTGGAGCAACCTTCACTAAATAAGTGAGTACATTGTAGGGTACATGTATGCTTGGCTTACTAGGAGTTTCTAGAAGCCAGCAGTATTCGTAAAGGCCCTTAAGCCTAATAATCTCCATATCATCCTCAATCTTAATTTTTTCAAAGTATATGTCCTCAAGCTCATCGAATTCGTTCATGTATCGGGGTACATCAGAAATAGAAATATTTCTCGTTCCAATGAACCTCTTTAGCGTCAGTAATAGCAGGGACTGTGGAGATCCATACTTAAGCCAAAGCTGCGGCGTGAAAACATTTCCAGCAGACTTTGAGATTTTTTTCCCGCTCTTATCTAAAAACATCTCATAGCGCGTGTGGAGAGGTGGCTCATAGCCCAGCACCTCACGTGAGATTCTATCATTCACCCTAACTGAATCATATATGTCCTTCCCATAAGCCTCAAATCTTATTTCAAGAGCCCTCCACCTCGCCGCGAACTCGCCAGCCTTCCATCCAAGCTTCCCCTCGCCTTTAGTGTAGTCCGCCTCGCCCTCGTATCCGCAGCCCTCAATCCACTTTCCCTTAATCTCCATCCCCTCGCATACATATAATACTCTGTCCTCATCTGGAAGAAACTTATACGCCTTTGTCGTATAGATCCTTCCGCATGACGCGCATACTGGAAAGTATGGAAGAACCTTAAGATACTTCTCTTGCCCAGTCTCCTCATATATTATTTTGCCGACATGCTCGGCGTTCATCAAAATATTTCGTATCTCATTGTTAAGTAGACCACTCCTATAGACCTCAACCGCGGACATAAACTTGTATTCTATGCCAATCTTGTCTAGGGCATCAAGTAGTAGGCTGACCATGTGGTCCCCATAGCTACTGTGGCAGCCAAGAGGGTCCGGAATATCAGTCACGGGTTTACCTAAATGCTTCTCTAATGAATCTGGCATTCCCACAGGAACTTTTCTTAATCCATCCTTATTATCCGAGAAAACTATGAACTCTGACTTATACCCTTGATCTCTCAAAGCCAAAGAAACCGCGTAATTTCTTGTTACCTCAGCTATACTCCCTATATGCGGTATTCCGGAGGCGGCAACCCCACTCTCAACCCTGATAATATCTAGTTTCCTACCAAGCTTCTGCTCCCGCTCAACTATTCTAAGAGCCATTTTATCATACCATGTTCCGCGGCCAATAATCTTCCTTGAGCTACCCGGCTTCATCACTAACATTCCTCTGACTTTGTTACACCATGATATTGAGAAAGCCCAAAACAAAAATAAAAGCTTACTGTAGTACAAAATCCTCAAAAATAGAAACTATAGAAATCCATCGATTACCTGAACTCTTTTTTGCTGAGAGTGAAAAAGAAAAATGAAGTTTTTGTGCTCCATAAAATATGGAAGATATTTCTTACTCAATAATAGGTTAATTCATTTTTGTAAAAATAAAATTAAGGTTTTTAGGACTTTTTACACTCTAATCTTTTCTTTTAGTTTACTTACAGCCTCCGGATTCATTAGAGTTGTTATATCGCCAACCGGTTCATTCCTCAGCAGTGCCCTTAAAACTCTACGCATAATCTTTCCGCTTCTAGTCTTTGGTAGATCTTCGACGAAGAACACTTTCTCGGGCCTAGCTATTGGCCCTATAATTTTATCAACAATCTTCTTTATTTCAGCTTCAAGCGAGCTTGAAGGTTCATAACCCGGCTTAAGGACGACGAAGGCTGCTGGGACTTCGCCTTTAATGTCATGTGGCATTGGCACAACAGCGCACTCGACGATGGCGGGGTGCTGGGCTATGGCATTCTCAACCTCAGCATTAGCTATTCTATGTCCAGCAACTTTCATTACATCGTCGACTCTCCCAGTTATTCTAATATTGCCAGTTTCATCATAGATGTAGGCTCCATCACCAGTATAGTAAATCTTGTCGCCGTAAACTCCAAAGTATTGCTGCCTAAACCTTTCCGGATCCTTATATACTGTTCTAAGCATGCCTGGTGCAAAAGGAGGTAGCTGGACAAGATAGCCAACCTCGCCAATGCTTGTCTGCTTCGCGTCCTCTGTTAGAACTATAAATCTTGTTCCTGGGAATGGTCTCCCAGCAACCGTTGGTATGAATGGACCTATGCCCGGTAGCGAGTGAATTAGCGTGCCACCAGTCTCGGTCTGCCACCATGTGTCAATTATTGGGCATCTGCCACCTCCAACCACATTAAAGTACCATAACCAAGCCTCCTCATTAATTGGTTCTCCGACGCTTGCAAGAATTCTAAGCGTACTCAGGTCATGCTTCTTAACCCACTCATCACCATATTTCATGAGCATTCTTATTGCTGTTGGCGCCGTATAGAATATCGTTACACCATAGTTTTCTATTATCTGCCACCATCTGTCCGGGGCGGGGTAATCTGGCGCCCCCTCATAGAGCACGAAAGTCGCGCCATTTAATAATGGGCCATAGCAGTTATAGGTGTGACCAGTTATCCAGCCGATATCCGCTGTGCAGAAGAACACGTCTTCATCATGTATGTCAAAGGCTATTTTGGTTGTCCAATAAGCCTGAACAGCATAGCCGCCAACATGATGCTCAATTCCTTTAGGTTTACCAGTCGTTCCGCTGGTGTACAATATGAAGTGCATATCCTCGCTATCTAATGCTTCCGGCTCACAATATAACTCCGCATCCTTCATTAGCTCATGCCACCAGTAATCACGCCCCTCAACCATATTGACGTCTAATCCAAGCCTCTTAACAACCACAACCTTCTCTACAGTAGTTCCCTCAATGCCCGTATCAGCATTAGACTTAAGATTAACTATGCTCCCCCTTCTATAGTATCCGTCGGCAGTAACTAGAACTTTTGCCTCGGCATCAATCAATCTATCCTTTAATGCCTGGCCGCTAAATGCTGAGAAGACCACGCTGTGTACCGCGCCTATACGGGCGCAGGCCAGCATCGCTATGATCACTTCTGGGATCATTGGAAGATAAATGCCAACTCTATCGCCTTTCTTCACGCCTAATCTTTTTAGGACATTCGCAAATTTATTTGTCTCGCGATATAAATCATAGTAGGTTAAGACCTTATGTGGCTCATCAAGTGGCTCTGGCTCCCATATTATCGCCGCCTTATTTCTACGCCAAGTCTTGATGTGTCTATCAACAGCATTATAGCATATGTTAAGTTTTCCTCCTACAAACCACTTGTAGAATGGCGGTTCATGGACAAAAGTTTCAGTCCACTCTTTAAACCATGTTATGCCCTCTTTAGCTAATCTAGCCCACCAAGCTACTGGATCCTTAGCAGCCTCCTCATACACTTTTTCATCGCTAATCCAAGCTCTCTTCTTCATTTCCTCAGAAGGCCAGAAAACATTGGGCTTACTTGGATCTTTAATAACCCATTTAGTTTGATCCTTGCTCAAGACAAGACTCTCCTAACATGTGTTCCATTATTTTTCATTCAAAAATATTGAAAGAAATATATACTTTGCGGTGTACTGTATTTTTAACAACAGATAAGTTTAAATTTATTATTTAGCTCTTTCTGAATTTTATAGGGTGTTAAAGTAAGGCTATGTCGGCAGGAGATATTAGGTGTGATGGCTTTGGGCGAAAGATCTGATGAGGTAAGCGGGCCCAGCGAGTGGGTCCCACGTACGAGACTTGGTAGAATGGTGCTTGAGGGTGAAATATCCTCATTAGAAGAGATATTCGCCAATGGAATGAAGATAAGCGAGCCAGAGATAGTAAATACGCTTGTGCCAAACCTTGAAGAAGAAGTTTTACACATAAGTATTGTCCAGAGGCAAACTGATGCTGGCGAAAGATCTAGATTCAAGGCGATAGTTGCCGTTGGAAATAGAGATGGCTATCTTGGTATCGGTGCTGGTAAGGCTACGCAGGTGCGCACTGCAATAGAAAAGGCTGCTAGGGATGCAAGATTAAACATCACGGTTATACGCAGAGGATGTGGGAGCTGGGAGTGCGGTTGCGGCCAACCACACTCGCTTCCCTTTGAGGTAATGGGGAAGTGTGGTGCCGTTAGAGTCAAAATTTTACCTGGTCCGCGAGGCTTAGGGTTAGTTGCTGGCGAAGTTGCTAAGGTTATCCTTAGGCTTGCTGGTGTAAAGGATTGCTGGACTAGAAGCTATGGTTCCACAAGAACAGTTCCATCTTTCACGTATGCTATATTTGACGCTTTAAAGAAAACATATGAGGTTGTCACTCCATTGGATTGGGCGAGGTAGATACCTGTGGAGAAAGGAGATAAATGTTTAGCCGTTGTTAGAGTTCGCGGCACGGTCAATGTAAGAAAAGATGTTAATGATACGCTTATGATACTCCATTTAGTTCGTAACTGCTATGCAACCCTAATAGATAATCGCCCATCATACTTAGGCATGCTTCAAAAAATTCATAATTATGTAACGTGGGGCGAGGTTTCAAAGGATGTTATCGCCCTATTACTTAAAGAGAGAGGTAGGCTTATCGGGAATAAAAGGATCACTGACGATTATGCCAAAAAGATCGGCTTTGAGTCAATCGATGAGCTTGCCGAGGCCATATACAGCTTAAAAGTTGAGTTCCATAAACTCCCTGAAATTAAACCAGTTTTCCGCTTACATCCGCCAAGCGACGGATATGAGGGCAGCGTAAAAAAGAGTTATAAGAGTGGAGGCGTAGTAGGTTATAGGGGCGAGGCCATAAACGATTTGCTTAAGAGGATGATTTAGAGGGAAGAGGCTTATGCCGCATAAGCTTAGGAAGATTCGCAAGAAGCGTGGATCAAGGACATGCGGTTACGGTAGGGTTGGACAGCACAGAAAAAGTGGATCCAAGGGTGAAAGAAGAGCTGGCAGACATAAACATTTATGGTCTTGGGTTATAAGGTACGAGCCAGACTACTTTGGATATAAAGGCTTTGTCTCACCAAAACAAAAGAAGATAAAGAATGCCAAGTACATAAATATAAAAGAGCTGGAGGAAATAGCCCTCAAGATGGCTGCCGGAGTAGGGGGAAAAGAGAAAATATTTATAGATTTAGAGGCGATGGGTTATTCGAAGCTCTTAGGTGAGGGAAGAATAACTCTACCAGTCATAGTTAAAGTCCCCTCGTATACTGAGGGAGCGCTACAAAAGATAAAAGAGGCTGGTGGTGAAATAATATCGGCGAGAGGAGGGAATAGCACAGTCAGCTAAAAATAACCTGCTTTAAATTTAATCTTATACTTGAGGGAAAAACTTGGCTGGTAGATTTTTAAGGGCATTTCAACCGTTGATAAAATTTATCCCTGAAATTAAGGCTCCTGAGCGTAGAGTTGGTTTTGGCGAGAAGCTTCTCTGGACTGGTCTCGCATTGATAATTTATTTTGTTATGAGTGAAATACCATTGTATGGTTTGCATAAAAGTGAGAGCGTACTGGTTTATAGGGTTATATTTGCTTCGACACAGGGCACATTGATGGAGTTGGGCATAGGTCCAATAGTTACAGCTGGCCTAATATTACAGTTGCTTGCAGCATCTGGCCTCATAAGCGTTGATTTTTCCGATCCTGAGGATAGGGCGCTCTTCGCTGGAGCAAATAAGGTTCTAGCCGTAGTAATGACCATCTTTCAAGCCTCAGCTTATCTTCTGAGTGGTATTCTTCGTGCCATAGGAACTCTACAAGCGATAATAATATTTGTGCAGCTAGTAGTTGCTGGTTTAATAGTATTGCTCTTAGATGAGATGATGCAGAAGGGCTGGGGAATTGGAAGCGGTATAAGTCTCTTTATTCTAGCGGGGGTTGCTCAGCATATAATGATAGACTGTTTTTCAATAATGCCGCCTGTAAGCGGTACAGGAGGGTTTAGGGGCATAATCCCGGCAATAATTAACTCGCTAATTACGGGGGTACCCATCTCAGCTTTAGTTATAAGGCCGGCTGGCGACCCAAGTATTTTAGGTCTACTCTTAACAATTGCGATTTTCATATTCTGTATTTATATGCAGGGAGTTAGAATTGAGATCCCAGTCTCATACTCAAAATATAGGGGGTTTAGGGGAACATACCCAATAAGCCTATTATATGTCTCGAACTTACCAGTCATATTTACATCAGCTCTTTTCGGAAACATACAGATTTTTGGGCAAATATTATGGAATAATTATCGGAATAACCCAATTTTAGGCCCATTAATAAAACTGATAGGCGAATATGAAACAACGGAAAGAGGAGTTATACCAATTGGGGGGCTAGCCTATTATGTCACTTCGCCGAGAGGTTTTATGGACTTTATAGAGAGCCCAGCCAGATACGCTGTTTACACGGTTCTCTTAGTTATCTTCTGCATTCTTTTCTCATGGGTCTGGCTCCAGGTTGGCGGTCTAGATCCAAGAACCATTGCTAGACAGCTAGTTGATGCTGGCCTACAGGTTCCAGGCTTCAGGAGGGCTGAGAAACCAATCGAGCTTATTCTAAAGCGCTATATTCCAACAGTAACATTACTGGGAGGACTAATTGTTGGTTTACTGGCAGCAATAGCGGACATATTCGGGGCGTTTGGTACTGGAACAGGAATATTACTCTCCGTAGGCATTATTTATCAATATTATCAGCAGATTTTAAGAGAACAGCTCGAAGAAATTTACCCAGGAATAAGGAGACTTCTTGGGAGGTAAAGAAAATGTCTCTAGGCATCTTTGAGAATCCTCCATACTTAACATTTTTTGCGGTTCTCATAGCCTTTGCATTATCTCTTGTTACAACAGTATCTAACCGCAAGATTGTTGATAGACAGCTACTGGCCGAGATCCAAAAGGAGCTTGCCGAGTGGCAGTCTCAAATGGAGATCGCCAAGAAAACCGGTGATAAAAAGCTTATGGCTAAGCTTAAGAAGCAGGAGCTTCGGATAATGCGAATGAGAGCAAAGGCTTCATCACAACAGCTGAAAGTTACGCTTATTACCCTTGTTCCGCTCATAGCAGTGTGGTGGCTTCTAATACCATACTTTTATAAACCAGCAGCATTTATACCACTTTTTGGGATCAAAATTGACATACCATTCTTTGCATGGTATGTTATATGCAGCTTCTTCTTTCATCTAATGTTTTTAAAAATATTCAAATAGGAAATAGTGTCAAGAATGCTGACCCAGGATGTGGTTAGCGTGGGTTCAACAGTAAAAGGTGAGAAAATAATCATATGTATTTCCGGCTTAGCTGGTTCAGGTAAGAGTACTGCTGCCAGGAGAATTGCGAAGCACTACGGTCTAAAATTTTATTCTGGCGGAGACGCCCTTAAGGTTGTTGCGTCAGAGATGGGTTATAGCGTATCTGAGCGGGGATGGTGGGAGACCGAGGATGGCATACGCTTTCTTGAGGAGCGTCTAAGAAACCCGGATATTGATAAGAAGGTGGATGAAAAGATGATGATGTGGGCTAAGGAGGGAAACGTCGTATTAGATAGCTGGACAATGCCATGGCTTCTGAAGGAAGGATTTAAGATATGGCTTGATGCCTCAGAAGAGATCAGGGCCGCTAGGATCGCCAAGAGGGATAAAATAAGTTTTGAGGAGGCCCTTAAGCGCATGAGGGAGCGAGAAGCCAGAACAAAAGAGATCTATAGGAGATTATACGGCTTTAAGCTGGGAGAAGATTTTGAGCCATTTCACGTTATACTTGATGTAAATAATTTAAATGAGGATGAGGTCTTTGAGGCATTACGATTAATAATCGATGGATGGGTCCTAGGAGAGAAAGCAAAGTCTTCTTAAAGAAATACCCTAGTGATAAGTAAATATGATACCTGCTAACAGAAGAATCAAATCGCCCACTAATATGGTTATAAGAAAGCCCAACGCGATGAATATTATGAATGGTAGCCCCGGTGTAACCCATACCTTCCCATAAAAATCTGTTGGTAGATCTAATTTAGGCCAGTTTTCATCAGGGGGTAAGCGGCTAAATATCTTTAATTTTCTGATAGTTGATCCATCTTCACGCCTAATAAATTCCTCCATAAGCAGATAATGATGTTTGCCCGTTCGCAGTCTGTTTATGTCAACCCTGTAGCCTGTCAAAAGGGCAAGGGCTTTTGTAAAGAACCCTTCGTGCTCGAGCCCATCAAAAAGTCTCTTGTTCTCTGCGTAATCTTTTAGGTTTCTTATAAGAATCGGTATTATTGATAATGTCGCTAGTAGAACGGCATTATTGAACGTTGAGATTGGCGGTGGCATAAAGTATTGTATGAAGTTTCTGGCGGGTGGGCCCTCCCAAGGGAGACTTGGCCGAAATGGCATTACAGCCGCTAGACATATCAGGGCTTTACCATCAGCTCCACCGAAGAGACCAAGATAAAATAGTGTTATAGAGAGACAAAATGTGATGGCTAGGATCATGATCCATGAAAGCAAAGTCCATAGGTTCCAGCCGCTCCAAACCATGGATACAAGTGATAACGTTAGGCCCAATGGGGCAAAAATCATCCATATAGTATCTGGAACCTCTCTACTCTTGAGATCATGTAAGGATGCGATGGAGAGAAAGAGTAGGCAGATGAATATTCTTATCAAATCGAGCAAAGAGAGTATGCTTGTACTCATCGCCAATCTAAAATTATATTTTTTAAAGTAGATCCTAATAAAAGTCTTCCATCCAGTCTCAATACTATTTACTTGCTTTGCTATGTTAAATGAGAATGCAATAATATTGTTCTCATTTGCTTCAATTTTATCTGGTTTAAAAAATCTCTGAGAAAACGAAGAAAATATTAATTTCAAAAATAAGGGGAGAAATGGGAGAATGTTATCTTTAGGTTTTCTTTTTGAGTAGGAGTTTTAGGAATTCCCTCATAAATGCGGGTAAATCTGGCCAAGCCCTGCTTGTAACAAGGTTTCCATCAACAACGACTTCCTGATCCACATATTTTGCGCCAGCCTGCTTTAGATCCGGTGCGGCCGCTATATAACAAGTCATTCTTCTGTCCTTAGCCAGCCCAAAGGCGGTGATTACCAGCGGGCCATGGCATATGGCTGCTACTGGTTTTTCTCTCTCAAAGAAGTGCTTCACGATACGTTCAAGTTCAGCGTATGTTCTTATATATTCTGGCGCTCTCCCGCCAGGTATTACCAAACCATCAAATTCCTCCGGCTTAACATCTTTAAAGGAGAGATCAACCCAACCGAATCTATAGCCGGGCTTCTCAGTATACGTCTCCCAGCCAGGCTCAAAATCATGGATAACAGTAAATATTGTTTTCTTTGAGGGAGCTGCTACAATAACATCTATTCCCGCCTCTTTAAGTCTCCAGTATGGATAAAAAATCTCCTGTGCTTCCACACCATCCCCAGCAACAATCAAAACTTTAGGCAATCTCATCACCACAAAACATCTTATCGCAAAGAGAACTTAAGGATTACTGACACTTCTAAAGGAAAAATAAGTTATGTAAGGAAGCAATTAAATATTCCATTGTAAATATTTATAATGTCTCATCGGGTACTCTTGAGGTGCAAAAGTATGGTATTAAAAGCCTACATATTATTGAAAGTTAGCTCTGGGGCCGAAAAAGATGTTTGTAGAAAAATAGCTGATTTAGATAACGTGATAGATGCGAGCATCATTTATGGTGAATATGATATTGTTGCTAAAGTTAGCACGCAGGAAATAACCCAGCTAAATGATCTTCTAGATAAAATTAGAGGTATGCCAAGCGTCATATTGACATCTACGATGATAGTTGCACAGGAATATAAAGGAAAAAATAAACGTGAAACGTTGAACATTCAAGGCAAAAATTAAGAGATAAAAGATAAATCCTCATCGAAGTCTTAAAGTATTTAACTTGCCTCTTTCTCTCAAATTTAATTCTCCCTATTCCATGCGCTCTCTGTTAACAAATAATCTCATATCCCCAAGTACTGCCGATAGTAATTGCGTATCTTTCATCGTCTTGAGCCCGGGCGAAGTGCTAATCACCCATGGTATCAGATTTACGATGACGGCTGCTGTGCTAATATCTCCGTGAACGCATGGCGTTATCCGTTCATTTATTGCTGGCACCCCCTCGATAAATATTGAGTCGCACTCCCAGGCCGCGCCAATGTAAGCCTTAAAAATCAGGGTGATAAATGGTTGGTCATTGAGCAATCCATGGGCTTTTTGGCTTACTCCAGCTACAAATCCAGGTTTAACAATGATTTGTTTGTTTTCGATTTTCTCTGCAGCTATCACTGGTTTTATCGGCTCCTCTAATATGCCGCTGAGCTTTATGCCGATCGAGTCGGCGATCATAGCGATCGATTGTCTAAGCCCAATATGCCCTGTTATCTCGCCTTTACTGACTTTCTCGTTGAACTCCTCGATACTTAACCCCGCGCCGATCTTTTTCTGAAATGATGGTCTACGTTTAGAGGCATCTATAATTCTTTCAACAATTATACGTTTTATGTCTTGGCATAGTGCCGTTAAGGTTATGACAAGAGTATCCATGAGGAAGCCTGGGTTTACACCAGATCCGAGAACGGTAACACCATGTTTCTTTGCAATCTCATCAATCGCTTTGGCAGTCCTCTCATCCACGATATATGGATAGGATAATTCTTCACAGGTGGATATTACATTGTAGCCACGTTTAATGAGATTGATTATTTGCGGATAAGCCTCATCTAGAAATGATGTCGTTGCATGTATGGCTATATCCGCATTAACATTCAGGTCATCAATATCCTTTTGAATGATCACTCCCACCCTCTCTTTGATCCCAATTATATTTCCAAGATCCATGCCGACCTTCTCGGGGGATGGGTCAACGGCTCCAACAATCTTTACCCCCCTCTTTCTTAAGAGAAGCTTAGCGATCTCAGAGCCTATTTGGCCCACGCCGACAAGAATAACATTAATCTCAGAACCAAGCGAATTATTATGATTCAACTGGCGGAGCCTCCAAGCACATATTGCTGACTAAATTCTAAATTCATAATTAGTTTGGGGCATAATTGACTCAATCTAGAATTTTTTCATAACATATCTTATAATAGACTCGAATATTAATCTACCGTCCCCATACTTGGGCAGCCTACTCATTCTGGTCCAGTCGGGCAGCTGCCAACCGTAATATGCTCTTTCAGGGTGGGGCATTAAACCAAATATTGTTCCATCAGGGCTACATATTCCGGCTATATCATAGAATGAACCGTTTGGGTTCGCTGGAAAACCGCCTTCAGCCGGATCACCATTCTCATGACAGTATCTAAATACTATTTGATCATTGTTGATAAGCTTTTTAAGAAATTCTTCCTCCTTTTCCTTCGGTAGGATAAATCTGCCCTCTGCATGCGCTACTGGGATTCTTAGGATAGCGCCCTTGTGTATAAGCCACGTAAAGGCGCATTTACCACTGCTCTCATGCCTCAAGTAAACCCACATGCACCTGTACCCAGCTGGAACGTTTGTTGCCAAAGCAGCTTCTGGATACTCGCTTATACCATTTAGCCCGGGAAGTAGACCCGCCTCGATAAGTATTTGAAAGCCATTGCATATGCCAAGTATCGGCCTACCTTCATCTACAAAGGCTTTTATCCCCGCGCCAATTCTAGCCATTATTATCTTTGCTAGTATGGCTCCGGCTCTAACATAATCTCCATAAGAGAAACCTCCCGGGAAGACAAGTATTTGATATTCAAAGAGAAGATCTTTCTTTCTTGATAACTCATTTATATGGTGGATTGTTGCTTTAACGTTGAGATCCTCAAAGGATCTCTTTGTCTCCGCGTCGCAGTTTGTTCCGCCAACTCTAATAATACAGACCTTGATTTCCCTACGCTTCAACCGTTATCCCCCAAGAAACGTTTTCTTCCATGCATCGCATAATTCATCCACATTAGTGCTGACGACAGGCTCATTATTAAGCCCATAAATGACGAAGGACTTATCTCTTCTAACCCTGCCTATTAGTGCATAGTATGTCCCTTTGACAGTTAATTCAAATTCTTCTCTTCGTGTCTCCGGAACTTCAACAAGGAAGCGGCTATTAGATTCTGAAAATGCTATATAGTCTTTTCTTAGGGTTTGACTGGCATATGGGACTTTCCTTAACCATATTTCTAAGCCGAGGCTCCCAGCGAGGGACATTTCTGCGGCCGCTACGACCAGACCTCCCTCAGAGAGGTCATGACATGCTTTGACGTACCCTTTATCAATAGCTTTTATAATGGCTCTCATATTTCGTTTAGCATCTCTAAGCCTAACTTTTGGAAGATTCCTTCCGAGATAACCCTTAAGCCTATAGTATTCTGAGCCGCCGAGCTCGTTATATGTGCGCCCAACAATATATAACAGGTTGCCCGGCTCTTTAAGGTCCATTGAAACTATTCTTCTTATATCTGGAACTATCCCTATAGCCGTTATTAGCAGGGTTGGTGTAACTGGACCAAGGGGGGATTCGTTATATAAGCTATCTTTTCCAGAGATGAATGGTGTACTAAAGCCCCTAGCAAATCTATAGCAGGCCATACAGGCCCTTACAAGCGAGCCAAGCCTATCGGGTTTCTCCGGGTTCCCCCAAACAAAATTGTCCAATAGCGCTATTCTTCTTCCCCCAACCGCAATATTGTTTCTTATGGCTTCATCAATGGCTGAGGCAGCCATCCAATACGCATCGATCTTACCATACCTTGGGTTTAAACCGCAGGAGATTACGACTCCCTTCCAAGAATTGTCCAGCGGTTTTAGGATGGCAGCGTCACTAGGACCATTATTCTTTCCGCAGAATGGCTTTAGAACAGTGTTTCCCTTCACCTCATGATCATATGTTCTAACAACAGGCTCTTTACTGGCGATATTAGGCGATGAGAGAATTTCAAGTAAATCTTTAGTTAAATCGCTTGGCTCCTCAAGGTGCGGCTCTCTGAGGCTGGGCTTAACGAAGCTAGCACTTCTTTTAGTTGGTGGAGGGCTGAAGAGAAATGGTATGTCGATCTCGGCAACCATATATCCTCTATAATATATCCTTAAAATCCTATCCTCCGTTAGCTTGCCTATAGGCGTGGCCTCAACATCCTCGCCTCTAAAGACTTCTATAACTCTGTCCAAATTGTTTTCTGGAACAGTTAACAACATGCGCTCCTGAGACTCGGAGATATAAATTTCCCAAGGAGCAATGTTTGGATACTTTAATGGAACCTCATCTAAATCAACCCTAGCTCCACAGCCGAATTTATGCGCGGTTTCTCCAACAGCACTTGAGAGGCCACCGCCGCCCAGATCAGTTATTGATGTTGCAAGCTCATGGTCCCTTACAGCAATGATGGCTCTTCTAAGCTTTTCCTCTTCAATGGGGTTAGCTATTTGAACAGCCGGCCTAGAGATCTCCTCGGATTTCTCGGTTAGCTCTAGAGATGCAAATGTGACGCCGTGTATTCCATCCCTGCCAGTCCTTCCACCCACAAGAACTAGATAGTCTCCAGCCCTCGCCCTCTTAATATATTTACTAACTGGCAGTATTCCCACGCATCCGCAGTAGACAACAACATTTCCAGTATAAGTTTCATCAAAGTATATGGCTCCATTAACTGTTGGTATACCCATATTGTTGCCATAATGTCCTATTCCCGCAATAACCCCTCTAAAAATATATTTTGGATGTTTGATTCCGGGCGGGAGCTTAGAGTAGTCGTAGTCTAATGGCCCAAAGCCGAGAACATCCATGCATGCTATTGGGTCGGCCCAAACGCCAAGTATGTCTCGTATAACCCCTCCAATACCAGTTGCAGCCCCACCAAAGGGCTCTATAGCGGATGGATGATTATGAGTTTCAACCTTGACCGCTATACCATAATCGCCTTCAAAACGGATTATCCCCGCATTATCCTCAAAAACAGAGATACACCATGGTTTATTAAGTTCATATGTAACCCTTGCAATGAACGTTTTAAAGAGAGAGCTTATTTCACGCCCATCTGGGAGAACAACAGTCCCCTTAAACGTTTTATGGTAGCAATGCTCGCTCCAAGTCTGCCCAATCGCCTGCAGCTCAACATCACTTGGGTTTCTGCCTTTGCGGGAAAAATAAACCTTTATCGTCCTCATTTCCTCTAAGTTTAACGCTAATCCCATTTCCTCACTTATTTTGGCAAGATAATCATCACTCGCCTCTAAGATGTTAATCTCGTATAATTCAAACGGCAATTCTTTTCTGATATACAATTGTCTCCTCAAGGCTCATTCTCCTCGATATTATATTCGTAGTCGTCTTTAACGGGGTTAGCCAGTAGCCTCCTGCACATCTCCTCAATTAAAGTCTTAGCCTCCTCGATCGACTCGGCTTCAAGAACAATTTTATATACTTTGCTAACTCTAACGGACTTAACAGGATACTTTAACTCTAAAAGCGCTTTCTTAGTGGTTTCGCCCTCAGGGTCGATATGACCAGGTTTTAAGGCAACCTCAACTCTAGCAATATATTTCATAAAAAATAAAAAAGGTAGCCTGAATGTAAATACCTTTCTCAGTTTTTGAGACGAAAGAAATCCTTAAAAAGTTGAAGCAGTTTAAGTAAAATGTGATGCGGCCGCCGTAACGTAGAGGCTGGATTTAAAGACCGCGAAGCCTGGTAGCGTACGGACACCATGCACAAGAGTGCTGGTGGTATAGGCCTGTGGAGCCCGGAGGCCGGGTTCAAATCCCGGCGGCGGCCTCCATCGACCTATTTTACATATTTAAGTGGGAGATTTCAAAAAGATATCTTGTGGATAACCAAGCTAGAAAACCCGCTCGTGTTCAGGCATGCTCATGCAACTTTCCATTGACATTAAGGAAACCAAAAGAGTTTTCTCGTAAGAAAATTTAATTAATATATGCTGGAGTGATAAATTTTGAATAAACTTGAGCTGATTGTGAAAAAGATTATTATTGGCGTCGTTTGTATCATTTTAGGTTTGATGTTGTTCTCATTAGGCATGTTTGCTGATTATTTAGTGAAGTTTACGGACACTATTGAGCATAATGGTGTTCGGGTAAGTTATTATGTTATGGAGAAAGGGGGTTATCGAGTTTTCATAGAAATTCTTATATCTGAGGGTAGACGGGACCTATTGAAGGAAAACTGTAGTATTGATATTGCGGTTCTCCGATGGGCGAAGGTGAAGGGGTGGAATGTCAATCGCACTCAATTCTCCTACCTTTACCTTCCCGTTCTCCTTTTTGGGAGGTATGGTAGCAGAAGGCTTGTAGATGCGCTTGCCAACGGCACGCATTGTTTTGAAGCCATTATAGACTTTAACGATACAACCAACTACTGGATTGTTGGAGGCGATTTTATGGAGCTTGAGGAATGGGGCGACCGCGGCTCTGTCCGAATAGGAGAAATAAATATTGAATTTGACCTGCCTATTATCGTATCAACCTCTCCACTCCCAGAATCGTTCAGAGAATCTGAAAGTAAACTATTCTCTGCAAATGAAAGACCCCCTTTATTAAAGCCTAAAGAAATAGACATTAAGGTTTCAGGAAGAACAGTATGGATTATGCGTAATTTCATTTGGATCGGCGTAATCTTAATAATTATAGGTTTAGCCCTCATAATAATTTGTTCCATTTCCTGGATATAATTCATATTCTAAAAATCATCTTAGTGACGCCCAACATTACCCATCAAAAATTAAAAGCCTTATGTTTTATCTTATAGTGAAGTGTTTTAGCCTATTTGTATTTTATATGAATTCTGGAGAAAATTTATTAATTTTGAAGTGATTATTTTTACAGTATGAAACGTGTGTTTGCTTTGTCCATTCTTTTGATAAGCGCCTTATTGCTCGCCGCTACTGTTGATAGTATGTTGTCTATGGCGTATGATTCAAGGGAGATAGACCTCTATAGCCCAATTTTAAGCATAGAGACCGAGCCAAGAAGCATTTCTATTCCTTTAACTATTAGCAACCTAGCAAATGATAGGCGAGAAATATCATTTGATGTGATTTGCCCATCGGGTTGGCGTTATAGCATACTGTTTAAGGAGTATAACATTTCAAGGATATCTTTGAGAGAAAGAGAATCAATAGATCTAACGTTTGCTATTGATCCCTCCGATGTTACTGAAGGGCAGTACAGCTTTAGTATCAGTGCACAGTATAACGGACAGATCATCTCAAACACCTTAACCATAAACGTTAAGATAACAAAGCCTACCGCAACCGTAAGTGTCGAGGCTGCTTCGATTGAAGTTTCAGGATCACCCGGCTCCATCTTCTCGTTTAGATTTAACATTAAGAACAACAGCTATAAGGATTTAACCTTCAGGCTTGCCGCGGAGATTCCTGAGGGCTGGTATAATCTTGGGTTTAAGCCATCTCCCTACGATACAAAGGTTATTTCTGATGTGACTGTGAGGGCGCGGTCTACATATTGGAGCTTAGCCCTTGACATATACTGTCCTGAGGGAATTGAACCTGGGGCGTATCCAGTGAATGTTATCATATCGGAGCCAGCAGAGGGAATTTACGAAAAGGTTTCTCTGAGAGCTACTGTAACCGGAACGCCAAAGGTTACCCTCAAGACGGAGAATGACTTATTAAGTTATAATGTTGAGGCTGGTGGAGAAATAGTAATACCATTAATTATCGAGAATACCGGCACCACGCACCTACGTGAAATAAGTCTTTACTGTTATGTCCCAACAGGCTGGTCAGCAACAATCGAGCCAAGCAAAATTCCGGGTTTACCAAAGGGGGAGAAGGCTAATGCGGCTTTGTATATAAGGCCGCCGCCAGGAGCTATCGCGGGAGACTACTCAGCTAATGTACGTGCGTGGGGTTTGGATGCCTCGCATGAGATTACGCTCAGGATAACAGTAACGAAGACTACATATTGGGGTATTATAGGCATAGTGGTGATAGTAGCAGCAGTATTCGGGTTAATGCTAGTCTTCTGGAGGTACGGTAGACTTTGAAGAACGTTATGATAAAAACTGTTAATCTCACTAAAAAGTATGGTGATTTCACCGCGGTTAAGGACTTAAATCTAGAGGTCTATGAGGGTGAGTTTTTCTGTCTCCTCGGTCCAAATGGTGCTGGTAAGACGACAACTTTTCTTATGCTCCTTGGATTAACGCGTCCAACTTATGGTTCAGCTTGGATAGATGGCCATGATGTAACTAAAAATCCAATAGAGGCTAAGAAGAGAGTTGGATTTGTGCCTGAGGTTCCAGGTTTATATGATGATTTGACGGCAAGGGAAAACCTAGTTTTTACAGCGGAACTTAATGGGGTTCCTAGAAACATACGGGAGAAGAGGATTGAGGAGCTTCTTGAGAAGGTGGATCTCAAGAAGTGGACGGATGTGAAGGTGGGTAAGTTTTCTAAGGGGATGAAGCAGCGTCTGGCGATTGCTGACGCTATGATTAAGGAGCCAAAGGTTCTAATACTTGATGAGCCAACGGCGGGCATCGACCCTAAAGGTTCCGAAGAAATTCTCTCTTTGCTGGAAAGCCTTTCAAGAAATGAAGGTATAACAATACTCATGTCATCCCACCTTCTACATTATGTTGAAAAGTATGGTGATAGAATCGCGATTATGAATAGGGGGGAGATCGTAGCCATAGGCGATGTAAATTCATTGATTAGAGGAGAAAATATAATTGAACTGGATCTAGAGGAATTTGATGAGTCCCTCATATCAGAAATCGGTAAAATCAAGGGCGTTAAGGAGGTGGAGAAAGAGGGAAATAGGGTTATCGTGGTTACTAAGGAGGATATTCGAAAAGAGATTTTTGAAGTGGTATCGAGGAGAGGAGACAGGATTGTTGGAATCATTTTTACGCCGAGTTTAGGAAAGGTTTATGCTAAATATTTTAAAGAGGGGAGTGCATGAAGGCTACGCCAATTATTAGGAAGGAGGTTGCCGATCACTTAAGCAGTAAGAGGTTTCCACTATTAATTGCTCTCATACTCCTCTCTGGGCTCGCCACCTCATATCTTGGCGTTCAATCAATTGTCCAGGGGTCTATAAGAGAGACGGGGCAGACAATAGCATTCTTGAGACTATTAACTGGGGGAGGCATATCTCCCATATTATCATTTGTTTATTTTATAGGTTTATTTGGCCCTATCGTTGGGATAGCCTTGAGCTTCGACTCGATTAACAGGGAGATGGCGAGCGGCTCAATGCTGAAAGTTCTCTCAAATCCGATATATAGGGATAGTGTCATCCTCGGAAAGATAATTGCTGGTCTCCTAATTGTTCTAATCATAATCTTCAGTAGCACTGGCATAGTTGTCGGCTTCAATATACTTCTAGCGGGCTTCGGGCCAACTCTTGAGGGAGCCTTTAGGATAATATATTTTGCTGTGGCATCATTTCTTTACATAGGCTTCTGGTTCAGTATAGGTCTCTTCTTTTCGGTAGTTTTTAGGAGGACGACGACGTCAGCCCTTGCCTCCATAGCCCTTTGGGTTTTTCTTTCCATCTTCTTCTATCTAATAGCAGATGTAATTGCAACTGAGGTGTCTGGATTAAGGTATTACTTTCCTAGCCCCCCAATAAGCGCGATTATAACATACTATGAGGTTAGGAGCGCAATATCGAGAATTAGCCCACTAACGCTTTATGCAGAAGTAGCGAATGTCCTCTTAAATCCTGAGATCAGGACGACCGGTTTATTCTACGTTTACTCAGAGAATCTCCCAGCGCCCCAGCCATTAAGTCTCGATATGAGTATAGCTCTCGCATGGCCTTCCTTCTCAGCTCTAATAGCAGGCTTTATCATAATCTTAACGCTAAGTACGCTAATGTTCCTTAGAGCAGAGATTAGGCCTTCATGGGCTTAATGGAGTTATGTTTTTGTTCCAGCCATTTAGGCAGCCGCTGCCCCTTTAACAAATCTTCAAGTCTCTCTCTTTTTCTTATAAGAGAATATCTCCCATCTTTAACAATAATCTCAGCGCATCTCGGTCTAGAATTATACTGCGAGCTCATTACGAAGCCGTAAGCCCCGGCATTTAATATCGCCAGCAAATCCCCCTCATGAACTTCTGGAAGAAGCCTATCCCTCGCTAATATGTCGCCAGACTCGCAGAGTGGGCCAGCGATATCATAGACTTCCTTTTCTGGTTCATTAAGCTTATTCGCGACGACGATATGATGGTAAGCACCATACATCACCGGCCTAATCAGCAGGTTGAAGCCAGCATCAACTCCAATAAATTTCCTGAAGGGTGTGGTTTTAATTGTATTAACCCTTGTTAAAAGTATGCCTGCATCGCAGACTATATAGCGGCCTGGTTCGACACAAAATGCTGGTTCGCCCAAATCATATTCTCTAACTTTATTCTTAAACAACCCGAGCATCTTTTCCGCAAACATTTCTAAATCCAAGGGCTTCTCTCCAGGCCTATATGGAACGCCTAATCCGCCGCCAAAGTCTATAAATTCAAATGTTACACCAAGGTTCCTTCTAACCTGGTGGGCTATCTCCAGAAGTTTCTCAGCTGCCAGAAGGAACGGCTCGACAGTTAATATTCCTGAGCCAATATGCATATGTATTCCAAACCTCTTTACCCCAGCCTCTTTTGCAATCTCATAAGCCTTGAGGACATCTGCCTCCCATATGCCGAACTTAGAGTTTCTTCCAGCGGTAATTACATGCTCGTGGTGCCCAGCTCCGATCTCCGGGTTAACTCTAACGGACAATACTTCTGGGACGCGGATCTTAATGAGCCTTCTTAGCTGTGAAAGAGAATCTATGTTAATTATAACGTTAGCCTTCATGAGAAAGTCGATCTCATCGTCTCTAACGCTTGTTCCCGTGAAGAGTATATTCTCCGGCTGAAAACCAGCCCTTAACGCTAAGAAAACTTCCCCGGGGCTCACGGCATCAAGGTATGCGCCCTCATCCCTTAAAATTCTTAGAACCGCCAGGCTTGTGTTGGCCTTGGCGGAATAATAAATTCTAATTCTTTCATAGTATTTTAGGAGCGTCTCTCTCAGCCTACGGAAGTTTTCGCGTATGCGGTTCTCGCTCAACACATATAATGGTGTATCAAATTTATCCGCAATCTCTATAGCTGAAACGCCATCGATATATAATGTTCCACCTTTATTCTCAAGAAATTTGTGGGGAATTATAAAGCTCATAGTTATACCCCTACTAAATATATCCTTTTGCAATCATGAGCTCCGCGCTGAGTATTCCAGCCCCCGCAGCACCCCGAATTGTATTATGGCCCAAGCATAAGTATTTAATCGTCATAACTGGATCATTACGTATCCGCCCAACAACGATGCTCATGCCTCCTCCAGAATCCCTATCGAGTCTAGGCTGAGGCCTATCATTTTCATCTCTAACGATTATCGGTCTCTCCGGGGCGGATGGTAGCTTGAGTCTCTGTGGCTCGCCGATAAAGTTTCTAAATTCCTCCTTAACCTCCTCTATTGCTGG
Source organism: Bathyarchaeia archaeon (assembly GCA_038867895.1). GTDB lineage: Archaea > Thermoproteota > Bathyarchaeia > Bathyarchaeales > DTEX01 > DTEX01. The sequence goes on from JAWBXL010000010.1 coordinate 31,280, forward strand.
TTTGGCCTCCAAATCCACGTAGACCACTTCTAAGTGGCCATCCTTGACATTAACCCTATTACAGCTAGCGCTCACTATTATATTCGCCGGCCTCACTTTCTCACCATCAAGCTCTCCGAGAATTTTCCTTGTTTCGGTCTCGATCTTTTCCTCCTCCTTAGCGATATATGGGATAATATTATCGATTATATCTAATGAGGGAACCCCAGGGTAGCCAGCTCCGCTTAAGGCCTGCATGGTTGTAACAATAACCCTCTTTAACCCAAATTTCATTAAAGGCTTTAATGTTAATGCGAGCTGTATGGTTGAGCAGTTTGGATCAGTTGATATGAAGCCGCTCCAGCCTCGCCTACGTTTCTGTATTGGTATGAGCTTAAGCTGCTCCGGGTTAACCTCAGGTATAAGTAGCGGGACATCTTCATCCATTCTGTGGGCGGCAGCTTTGCTGAGGACAGGAAATTCTGTCGCAAAAATCTCTTCAATCGGCCCGGCTATGTCTCCTGGAAGGGCGGAGAAAACTATGTCTACATTCCCAGCCTCCTTAACAGATTTGAGGTTTACATCAACAACAGTCATATCGCCTATCTCTTTAGGCATCTCGGTCTCCATGCGCCACGCACATACATCCCTGAATCTTTTGCCGGCTGAGCGTTCAGAAGCAGCTAATACTGAAATGTCAAGCCAAGGATGATTTTCCAGCAATTGAATGAACCTTTGGCCTACGGCGCCTGTTGCAGCCAATATTGCCACGCTTCTACGCTTCAAGGGCATCCCTCACGGCCATAATGGCTTCATCAATTTTACCCTCATCAATAAATATGCTTATCGTCGATTTGCTCGTCGTAACCTCAATTATATTTATGCCCCTGGATGCCAGCACATTAGTTATTTTTGCAACCCATCCAGGCGAATCGACAAAGTCTGGATGAGAGATCTCTATAAGGCCAACTTTAGTAAGGCAGCTTAAGGCCTTAACGAAGCTTAGACCATGCAGCTTATTCATTAATCCTTTCAGGTCTCTGGTTAATATGAAGATTGTGATGGAATGTCTGCCTGTGCTAACTCCAAGAAGCATATTTTCGTCTAGCGTCTCAAATATTTGGCTTAAATTTCTTGGATTTATATCGCAGATTAGGCTTATGGCGGCGATATTTCTTTCTTCTTTAATCTCGAAGGATCTTGAGTTTAAAGCACCTACTATTTCTGTTCCAGATGATTTAAGGTTGCCAGACGAAAAGCTGACAACCCTCAACTTTTGTCCAGGAATCTTATATTTTAGGGCCTCAGCCTTAACAACTTTTGCACCGCCATGCGCGAGCGCAAACATCTCATAAATGTCAATCTTATCTAGTATGCGCGGGTTATCGACAATTTTAGGATCTGCCGATAGAACTCCCTCAGTCTCCTTAACGAGCAGGACTTCCTCAGCCCTTAAGCAGTTTGCCAGTATGAGGGCTGTTGTGTCGCTTCCTCCCCTACCAAGCGTCGTTACATTCCCACTCTTATCTTTTCCTAAAAAGCCGCATATAACCACTATTTTTCCGCTGGAGAGGAGTGGCTCAATATACTTTTGGATGCGCATGCATGTCTCCTGCATGTCTGGTTTAGCATCTCTAAAGTTTGAATCTGTTATTATAGGCCACTCTTCATGGCTCGGCTCAATATAGACAGCGTCGGCGCCAAGCGCCCTCAACGCAGAGCAAAAGATCCTTGCGCTTGTTCTCTCGCCCATTGAGAGTATATCGGCATAATCCTTGTCGCAAATCTTTCCTAGATGTGAGATTACATTAATGAGGTTATCTGTTGTATTGCCCATCGCGGAAACCACGACTACAGTCTCCCTAAACCCAGCCTTCAGGATCATTTCAGCAGCCTTTTTAATCTTCTCTCCAGTGGAGAGGTCCGCTCCACCGAATTTTATGATGACTCTGCCGTTTACTAGGAAGGTTATCCCCCCTATAGTGATCCTAACACATCATCCATACTATAGATTCCTGGTTTACTCTGCTTATAAATCCACTCTGCGGCATATAAGGCGCCCTGCGCAAAAACGCTTCTAGAAAAGGCCGTGTGCTCAATCCGTATAGCCTCGTGTGGACCAGCTATAATTACCTCATGAATGCCTGGGATGCCGCCGGCTCTAACCGCTAATATTTCTAGCTCGCCAGGCTTTCTGATGCTTATGCCTTCTCGACCATACGATATGCTCGTGTATCCTTTAGCCTCAGATATTATTTCTCCCATCCTCTTTGCTGTTCCGCTGGGCGCATCCCTCTTGCCAGAATGGTGCATCTCAATTATACTGACGTCGTAGTCGGCGGGAAAAACCTTTATCATGCGTAGAATCTTGAGGAGTATGTTTATGCCTATGGCGAAGTTTGGCGAGAATACTGCTGGAACCCTATTTGAGACGGCATCCCTAATTCTCCGCATTTGATTCTCGGTAAAACCAGTTGTTCCCATAACTATCTTCTTACCCAAATCAGCCACTATTGGAATGTTCTCAATCTCTGCCTCAGGCGTCGTGAAAGATACGTAAACATCAGCATCCTTAACCGCCTCCATTATCCTCGATGGATCAACTATCCTAATATCTAAGTCGCAGATTCCCGCCTCCCTTAAAGTCTTATTTGTGTTTGGATCCTCTTTCGCCGCTACCGCACCAACTATCTTAAATCCCCTTGCAATAGCCTCCCTAATTAATGTGCTACCCATTCTTCCAGTAGCGCCCGCAACGCATAGCTTAATATTGGTCATAGGCTAATCTCCTCCAGAAACGCTCATCATATAATCGCTTACTTAAATCTACATCAAAGAAATCTTCAATAGGTTTAAGAAGATCAGGGTTTTTCTCATAGACTGTTCTAACAGCTTTTAAAGCTGCTTCCAAGCCCTTTTTCGTCATCTTTCCAAGGGGGCGCCTGCATGGGCCGGAGGGCATGCCTAGAACATTCATTATGGTTTTGTATGGAAGTGGGTTTCTAGCCCTGCATGAAACAGTGCCATAGGGGGTCTCCTCCTCAGTTTTAACGGTTACAATCGAGAATAATGGCTTTAGTGTCTCATTAATGTCTCCAGCCTCTTTAATATTCCTTTCAAGAACCGCCCTTGTCAGTCTCTCAACGGCGTTTGGGACTATGTTTGAGGCTACGGAGATAACTCCGTTTGCACGTATATCTGGGTGAATCATAATCTCGTATGTTTTGTCGTCGTCCCCAGACAATATAAAAAAGTCTTCCCCACAAAGTCTTCTGGTTAACTTCATATTCTCAATATTTCCAGTAGCCTCCTTAACAGCGTTGACATTCCTAAACTTTGAATGGAGGATGGCTAAGTCCTGTGGAAGAAGCTGTGTTCCGGTTCTGCCTGGAATAACGTATGGTATCACTTGGGCTTCAGGAAACATTTGTGCAATTGGCTCAATATACTCTCTTCTTATCTCTAGGGAGCTTGGTCCATTATAGTATGGATCCACAAGTAAGACACACCTAACGCCGAGATCATACACTTCCCTCGTCATCTTAATGGTTTTATCTGTGGAGTTACTTCCAGTTCCAGCTATAATCACACATCTGTCGCTGGCAACATCAAGTATCTCCCTAATAACCCTTATGCTTTCCTCATGGGTTAATGTTGCACTCTCACCTGTTGTTCCAACGGCTAATATTCCACTTGTACCCTCCCTAATTTGGAAGTCGGCGAGCCTCCTTAAGCCTTCAAAGTCAATGTCAAGGTTATCTTTCATGGGAGTTATAAGGGCTGTATAACACCCCTCTAACCTATTTATCCTCATTTATCACGCCTCTAACGGCAAATTTTTGGATATTTATAACTATTTATGTTTTTCGTTTGTTGGATACGAAAAACGTAAAAATAACATTCACATTTACATAAAACTTTTCAACGAAGAAGAAGCAATATATTAATGTGGATCAAGTAGATCTTCAAATACTACGCATACTAAAGGAAAATTCTAGGATCAAGTATGTTGAGATAGCAAAGGCTGTCGGCTTAACGGAGGGGGCTGTCAGAAGGAGAATAAAGCAGCTCAAAGAAAATGGAATAATAAGAAAGTTTACGATTGAAACCAGTATAGAGCTTGTAGGATTAGTTCTGATTGAGACTGAGGTGGCTAAAACAAAAGAAGTTGTGGAAAAGGTGAAGAAGATTGGTGATAAGGTCTTTGAGGTATCAGGTGAATATGATATTGCTGTATTAATACAGGCATACACCGTTGAAGAGCTGAATAGTAAAATAGATGAGATGAGAAAGCTACCGGGGGTTTTAAATACAAAAACGTTGATAAAACTTAAGGATTAATAATCCTTACATTGAAGAGCGCCGAGAGCATTATACATTTTCTCATAGGCCCTCGCAAAATCCGCGTCTTTTGAGAGTGAATTGCGGGTTTCCATGTAAAATCTAATGAAGGAGTTATGATCCTTATTCTCAATGATATCCTTCAGGTCCATTGCCCTTCTTAGCAGCTTATTTAGGTATGTGATGACGTATTCATTGTCCATTTGTATTGAGGCGTAAAGTATCGGGTCCTCGCTCATCACTGCCTCGCTCAATATAAATTGTAATGTGAACGTGGTTCCGCTGAGGCATTTAAGCATGTTTATATCTTCTTCGCTGATAACTGATGCGAAAATAATATTCATGAAGTGTGTTAGGGATAGTGTTAAGGCCATAACTCTATCATGGAGGTTATAGTCGACTGGAATTATTGTAGCCTCTGGGAAAATTCTCTCTGCTAATTCCTTCTCGGCTATGGGGTCGGCTACTGGTATTAAAGCAATCTTCTCGCCGGAGAGTCTCTTGGCGCCGAAGCCGAAGAGTGGATGTAGAGATAGGGTTCTTATGCCGCGCTCAAAAGCCATCTTCAGAACTGGTAGGACCTTTGATTTAAGTGAGGTTATCTCTGCAACAATAGCTTGCTTGTTTATTTCTGGAATTATTTCGGCTAAAACTTGGGGGGTCGCATCTATTGGAGTTGAGATAAATACTAAATCGGCTTTCTTGGCAGCTTCAATATTACTTTCAGCTAACTCCGCGTTTACTAGTTTAGCGGCTTCTTTGGCTTTATCGGCTCTAACATCTGATATTATCACCTTGTGTCCCTTCTCGAGAAAGTATCTTGCGAACCATACGCCCATTCTTCCAGCCCCGCCAATTATGGCAACAATCATGTAAGATCCACCTGCATGCTATCTGGGGTTAGATTCAATAATTTCTCGTTGCACGCGTTTAGATTCCTCTATCAGTAGATTTAGAATCTTCAGAGAAAAATTTATATCTATGCCATATTTTCTGCTTAAGTCTATAACCTTATCCCTCAATTCACTTTCAACAGAGGGGTCATCAACTGGCATTCTGTTTTGAGCCTTTATTTCACCAATTTTCCTTGCAAGAAATAGTCTTTCGCCGGATAATCGAATTATCTCAAGCGTCAACTCGGCAACCCTGTCTCTAAGGATTTTAAGCTCATCGAAGAACAATTTTTCTCCCCAAAGACTTATGTGTTTTTCAATGTAAAAGCTTTTTCATGGTTCAATGTTTAACAGTTGTATCGTGTTATATCGACCTACCCTCTCTCTAATCAAATACCATGGCAATGCTCAAGTAAAAATTCTCTTTGATCTGATTTTTATCTCTTAAATTTATGAAATTCTATTATTTTTTTATGGAGTTGGTGGGGTTTATGCATCTATTGAATTTTAAGGGCTGGTCTGGAGAGCAGATAATGAAGATTGTTGATAAGGGCATTGATGTGAAGAGGGACCCATCAAAGTATTGTGATAGCTTGAATGGGAAGAGTTTAGCCATGGTTTTTCAGAAGACTTCGACTAGAACTAGGGTGTCCTTTGAGGTCGCGATGACGCAGATGGGTGGACATGCAATATACTTGGATTGGAGGGCGACGAATTTTACTATAGCAGATATTTATGATGAGGCGCAATATCTTTCACGGAACGTTGACTGCATATTAGCTAGGCTCCTAAGGCACTCAGATCTGAGGGTTATGGCTAGGGCATCGCGGGTGCCTGTGATAAATGGTTGTGATGAGAAGTATCACCCAAGCCAAGTGATCGCTGACCTTATAACGATGAAGGAGAAGAGAGGAACATTAGAGGGCGCTAAGCTGGTTTACGTTGGCGTGCATAATAATGTATGTAATTCTTTGATTGAGGCCTGCACAAAGGTTGGCATAAAAATAGTGACTGTTACACCGATTTTTAATGATCCATCAAAGGATGAGGAACTTTTAGAGGAGGCTAAGAAGACTGGTCTTTGGGAGACCACATTTGACTTGAAGAGCGTCGTGAAGGATGCTGACTTCGTTTATACGGATACTTGGGTTGACATGGAGTTCTTTTCTGATCCGAAGTATGCTGAGGAGAGGGAGAAACGTGTGAGGATGATGATGCCATATCAGATAAACAGGGAGAATATGGCTGGAAGTAACGCCTGGATAATGCATGACATGCCGATACACAGGGGATACGAAATAAGTCCTGAAATGATTGAGGATCCAAGGTCAATCATTTATGAGCAGAGCGAGAATAGGTTATACGCTGCCAAAGCTATCCTCCTAAAGCTGCTTGGCAAATACTAGTTATAGTCTCTAGAAGCCCATAATTCTTAAATAATGCATTTTACTTCAATAACTCGATCTAAACTGGATATTTCAGGTGGGAAGGTGGGAGACTTCCCAGAAGATTGGTATAAAAAGTATCTGCTCTTCGGTAAGTGGAGCTGGGAGGGTGTTGAGGTAAAGGACCCTGGGCTCAAGAGATACATATGTCTTAGACCAGTCATCTTACCGCACTCTATGGGCAGACATGCAAAAACAAGGTTTGGTAAGGCTGAAGTTAACATAGTTGAGAGACTAGTAAACCAGCTTATGCGTCCTGGGAGAAATGGGGGGAAAAAGATTAAAGCCATTAAGATTGTTAAGAATGCCTTTGAGATAATTCACCTCCAAACTGGCAGGAATCCAATAGAGGTTCTTGTGAGGGCGGTTGAGAACGCGGCGCCATGCGAGGATACAACGAGGATTATGTATGGTGGGATAGTTTATCATCAGTCCGTCGATATATCGCCGCAGAGAAGGGTTGACCTAGCCTTACGATGGATTGGAGAAGGCGCCCGCGCGGCATCCTTCAGTAACCCAAAGACTATAGAGGAATGTTTGGCTGAGGAAATAATTTTGGCGGCAAACAATGATCTTAAGAGCTACGCTATACAGCGCAAGAACGAGCTGGAAAGAATAGCTTTACACGCACGTTAAAAATTTATTTACATTTATTTTGCAATATATTTTAATTTAACGTTAATATGGAGAGGCGCAGTATTTCCGGAGGAAAATCTATGAACCTGCTCATAAAAGGTGGCTATGTTTTTGATCCATTAAATGGCGTTAATGGCGAGGTTATGGATATATCTGTTAAGGATGGTGTGATTGTTGATAAAATTGATGAGCATGACGCCTATGTGATAGATGCTTCTGGAATGATAGTGATGCCTGGCGGAATAGACATACACACTCATATAGCTGGCGCCGAGGTTAATTCCGGTAGGCTTCTTAGACCTGAGGATCATGTTCGTGATGTTGAACCTAAAACGCTGATAACAAGATCCGGCGTAGGCTATTCTGTCCCCTCAACCTTCACCACCGGCTACCGTTATGCGCGTATGGGGTACACTCTCCTCTGTAATCCTTCGATGCCGCCGCTGGAGGCTAAGCATACTCATGAGGAGCTTGATGATACTCCAATTGTGGATAAAGTGACATTCCCATTACTTGGAGATTGGTGGTTTGTCCTAGAGTATCTAAGAGATGAGAAGATTAAGGAGTGCGCCGAGCATGTGGCATGGATGATCGTTGCCACAAAGGGCTATGCAATAAAAATAGTTAATCCTGGCGGCTTAGAGACATGGGGCTTCGGCAGAAACGTTAAGAGCTTAGATGATCCTGTACCATACTTTAACGTGACTCCCAGAGAGATAATTCGCGGATTATGCATGGTTAATAAGATCCTTAATTTGCCGCATACAATACACGTTCACACTAATAGGCTTGGTCAGCCGGGCAACTATGCTACAACGATCGAGACAATGGACTGCGTTAAGGATCTGGCGACGGGAGATAAGCCTGCCATCCACATCACGCATTGTCAGTTCAGCGCCTTCAGGGGAGACAGCTGGGCAACAATGCGCTCCGGGGCTGAGGAGATAGCCAAGTATGTTAATGCGCATAATCACGTCACTTTAGATATGGGCCAAGTGATCTTCACGGACACGACTACGATGACGGCTGACGGCCCGTGGCAATATACACTATATGAGCTGAGCGGAAACAAGTGGGTTAACCATGACGTTGAGGTTGAAACGAGCTCTGGCATAGTGCCCTTCAGGTACAGGCGTAAAAGCTATGTTCACGCGACAATGTGGTCTATAGGGCTGGAATTAGCCTTATTAATAGAGGATCCATGGAAAATATATCTGACGACGGATCACCCGAATGGCGGCCCATTCACGGAATATCCGAGGATAATATCTTGGCTTATGAGCAGGAAGGCTAGGGAGGAAACAATCAAGAAGATTAACAGGAAGGCTAGGGCTAAATCGCTCCTCCCAAGCATAGATAGAGAATATACATTTTATGAGATAGCGATAGCTACGCGTGCTGGGCAGGCTAAGGCATTAGGCTTAAGGAATAAGGGTCACTTGGAGGTTGGCGCCGACGCTGACATAGCCATTTACAATATTGACCCGAGGAAAGTTGACCCATCAAATGATTATAAGGCTGTTCAAAAAGCATTCTCAAGAGCAGCATACACAATTAAAAGTGGAGAGATAGTTGTTAAAGATGGGGAGATCATTAAAGTTTTAGATGGAAGAACATACTGGATAAACTTTGAGGCCTCATCGCAGATAAATCCGCTCTCAAGCGTATCCGCCGATCTAAAGAGGAGGTTTAGGGAGTACTGGACCGTTGAATTCGAAAATTATTTTATACCAGAAAGATATCTCAAACATTCGACGCCAATAAATGTTAAGGCGGGGGTATAGGCCATTATAGCCCATATAACTCCAAAATACGAGTTTAAAGTGCCAGTCTACGCAGAGTGTATCTCGCCGGACGCTTTTGATGGAAAAGGTCTCGAAGAAATATTGAGGCTAAAGGTTTGGGAAGGGAATAAGAATCGCTCTTTCGGAGACCTATTTAATGTAAGCCTTAAGAAACAGAGCGGAGAGATGGAGATTACAATTCATCTTTCTGGGAACTTTATAAAGGTTCGAAGGATCGGGGCGAACATGACGAAGGGCAAAATCATAATAGATGGGGACGCTGGGATGCACCTCGGAGAGGGAATGAGGGGCGGCGAAATAATAGTTAATGGCTACGCTGACTCGTGGACTGGAGGTAGCATGAGGGGCGGAAGGATAGAGGTTAAGGGCTCGGCTGGCGACTATATTGGTGCGCCATACCGTGGGAGCAGAGATGGAATGAGTGGCGGAACAATAATTATACATGGGGATGCCGGCAGGGAGGTTGGATGCCTAATGATGGGAGGCCTAATCAGAATTTATGGCTCAGTTAAATATTTCGCCGGAATAAATATGATTGATGGGACAATAGCAGTTCACGGGGACTGCGCTGGGAAGGCTGGCGGCGGAATGAGGGGCGGAAGAATAATTATATGCGGTCATATACCGTCTGTTCTGCCGACATTCACCATTGAGGATATAAGACCCAGCGTGAACATAGACGGCGAGAAGATTAGCGGTCCATTCTATAGGTTTATGGGCGATATAGCCGATAAGGGTGAGGGTAGACTCTTCATATCTAAAGAGAAGAACCCACATCTATCCTTCTACGAGAAATATCTATAGGGGATGAAGGTGCCCCCAAGCATAAACAGAGAAGCGGCAAAGATCGCTAGGGAAATCTGCAGCTGCCCAGAAAAATATAACGTTATGGTTGAAAGGAGCTCTTCAGGGGCATATATAATCGATGCGGGAATAGAGGCTAAGGGAGGCTTCCTTATAGGTAAACTCATAGTAGAGATATGCTTGGGAGGGCTTGGGGGAGCAAACCTCTCCATAATGCGCTTAGGAGACTTGGAATTACCCTCAATAAACGTTTACACGGATCAACCAGTCATCTCGACATTAGCCTCTCAGATGGCTGGATGGAGGATTAAGGTCGGCGACTACATAGCAATGGGCTCAGGCCCAGCCAGGGCACTAGCCCAAAAACCAAAGAGCATTTATGAAAGAATAGGATATAGGGATGTGGCTGACGAAGCCATAATAGTTTTAGAGACTTCAAAGAAGCCTCCGGAGGAGGCTATTAGGAGCATTGCTGAGACTTGCCGTGTATCTCCGGAGAACCTCTACATAATAGTCTCCCCCACAACATCCATCTCCTCACTGACGCAGGTTTCTGGAAGGGTTGTTGAGGTTGGGATATATAGACTGGTTGAGATAGGCTTTGAGCCCAATGCCATAATCTATGCGCTTGGAGAAGCCCCCATCCCCCCACCGCATCCTAGTGAAGTCGAGGCGATGGGTAGAACCAATGACATGATATTATACGGCGGCTCAGTACAAGTCATCGTAGACTATCATGATGACAAATTTTTAGAGAAGATCGCTGGGGAAGCTGTTTCATCATCCTCAAAAGATTATGGGAAACCATTCGCCGAAATATTTAGAGAGGCTGGGGGAGACTTCTACAAAATTGATCCGAAGGTATTCGCTCCCGCCAAAATAACAATCATGAATAAAAGGACTGGAAAAATATTCTCTTGTGGAAAAATAAACACGGAAATACTGTTAAAGTCTATAGGGTTATTTTATCCCTAGATGCTTCACGCTTTTTCCGTGACATTTTAACTAGTAATTCTATGGTTTTGTTGTCCTCTAATGGTTTAGTCCTTAGTATCCCCTTCGACTCAACCCTCCTGAATATTTCGTCTCCCATATCAGTTCGTATAATGGTTAATGTCCAGCCTTCCAACCCAAGCCCGCCAACAGATATATCGGCCAGCTCCGCCGAGAAGTCTGGGCAGGCGTTGCAGAAGCGGCACGCGTATTCCTTAGCTTCTTTTAGGGGAACCGTCTTAACCTGACCATCCCTCGTCTTAATGAGAAACTTGCCTTTTATGTTAACCTTCTCTACATCTTCTGGCTTAATACCCAGCTTCTCTTGGAGAAGACCCTTCACTAAACCATCATGTATGAAGCTTTCGCTGCAAAATAGGCCTATAGTGAATTTTAGGGCGTCGGCATACTTTTTTAGTGGGAGCGCCTGTATTCTTCTGATGGCGCATATCTGGCATGGTGTTCCAACAAAAGCCATTTTTCCTATCTTCTTTTGGATACCGCTCCTGAATGCTAGGAGGTTTGGCGAATATGTGTATCTTGTTCCAGAGCACTGGATAAAATCTTCTCTTGAAAGGGCTAGCGTGGGAATAGCTTTTAGAGGGTTCATGTTATCTCTGCCCGAAATGGCGGCTCCTTGGATGACGCCATCCTCGAGCATGGAGACTAAAATAGATGTTACTACTCCTCCATCCTGGCAGACCCTCATAATATTTTCGTCTCTCGTCTGCGCCACTAGAACCCTCTTAAAAACGCCAAATTCCTCCTCTGCCCTCTTTTCCCGCCCAAATACAAACTGTTCTAGAGAGGTGATAGAAACATTATATCTTGGGCAGACATTAGCGCATATTCCACACACTTTACATTCGCTGATAATTTTTGGACCTCCATCATAATCAAAGCAATTATATGGACATGAAACGACGCATGCGCTACAGCCAGTGCATAATCCATTGTCGATAACAGATTTCTTTAGGCTCTCCTCAAAACTAATTTTCTCAATAGGCATATTAATCACCCGGCATTAAGAAGATATTAAAGACGCGGAACACAAATATTTTTTGATTAACATTATATTTTTGATGGACCTAGACCATATATTCAATGAATCATTAGGGGCTGGCCGAAGGGAATTTCTAAGCCTGATAGAGCAAATCAACCAAATATTAACACATGAGGCTGAGGCGAATTTAATGGGAGAGTTGAGAATTACTGGCAGACTTATCTATGTTCCCCCCGTAGGGGAAGCGATAATAGTTGGCGATATTCACGGAGACCTCGAGAGCCTAAAGCATATACTCTACGAATCGGGTTTTCTGGATAAGGCATTAAATAAACGCAGCGTCTATCTAGTTTTTCTTGGAGACTACGGTGACAGAGGGGAATACTCGCCAGAAGTCTATTATATCGTCTTAACGCTAAAGAAACTTTTCCCCGAAAAAGTTATCCTTCTGCAGGGTAATCACGAGGGGCCTGAAGATATACTTGCATACCCACATGATCTACCCCACCAGATGAGGAGAAAATTCGGCTCAGATGGCCCTATAGTCTACAGGGAACTCAGCCACCTCTTTAGGCGCTTTTACACGGCTGCCATAGTGAAGGATAAGTATGTAATGCTGCATGGCGGTGTGCCGAGCGAGGCAAGAAGCGTTGAGGACGTGGCCCTCGCATATATAAAGCATCCGGCAGAAAGACATCTTGAAGAGATTTTATGGAGTGACCCGGAGGACTGGATAAGCGGCAAGTATCCATCGCCACGCGGGGCAGGATACCTATTTGGCGAGGACATAACGATAAAATTCCTTGATCTTCTAGGGGTAAAATTTTTAATTAGGGGGCATGAGCCGGCTGATGAGGGATATAAATTCAATCATGGTGGGAGAGTTTTAACATTATTTTCTAGGAAGGGGCCGCCATACTATAACGCTGATGCCGCATATTTAATGTTGGATCTTGCGCTCCAACCAAACTTTGCTGAGGAAATTGAGCAGTATATTCGGAAGTTTTAGGTTTTTCTTTCACTTATATTACCTGGAGATGAGGGGTTTGGTGTTAGAGGGGTATTATACGTCTACGATCGGAAGCTTCCCCCTAATGGATACTGAAGATAATAGGAGAAGATGCCTAGAGGATCTGATTGCGCTTGGAGTAGATTACCCAGCATACCCGCAGCTAACAGACATGGGCAGACAGTTTCTTGATGACTTAGCTAGCCAGGATAGCAGGATAATACCATATCAAGGCGAATACAGGATTACTGGAAGGGAAATAAATGTTGATGTCAAGCCCCCTGGGCTTGAGCCATTCCTTTGGGCTATCAATTATGTTGGGAGAAGGGAGTTAAAGGTTAAGATTAAGGCTCCTGTTACTGGACCATTCACCCTAGCGTCCTACATAATTATTGGTGAGAGTAGAGGTTTACTTGATAGGGCTATAGCTGATATTGCTCTCGTGGAGCAGATTGCACAGATAATTTCAAAAGCATGCGGCGTCATTTCAAAGAAGGCTGAGATGATCTCTATAGATGAGCCTATCTTAAGCATTATAGTTGGCTTTAGAGTTATGTTCAAATATGGAGAAAAGAAAATCGTTGAGGTTCTTAACGCTATTAGAGAGAGCTGTGGAAGCGTTTTAACTGGAATACATGTTTGTGGCAAAATATCGCCTAAGCTGGCAAACATTTTATTGGAGACGAACCTAGACTTTCTAAGCCACGAATTCCACGATACGCCAGCCAACATTAAAGTTTATACTCCCGAAAACATTAAGAGAAGTGAAAAGATATTGTCTGTGGGCTGTCTTTCAAGCAGAAATCCAGCGGTAGAAAGTGTAGATGAGATTCTTGGGGTAGCGAGGAAATTTAAAGGATATGGAAGCAGCTTAATATTTACGCCAGACTGCGGCTTCAGAAATCTAATTGTTGATGGCTCTGGAGAGAAAGGATATAATATAGCGATAGAAAAACTTAGAAATATGGTTTTAGCAGTGGCTAAATTGAGAGAGGAGATATAGACTATACTAGCCCAACACCTCGAAGTATCTTTTTAAACTCTTCCTCCCTCAATGAGGCTTTCCTGCCTTGCTCATAGAGTCTCTTAACTTCCTCAACAACCCTCATAAGGGTCTCGTTATCCGGCTCCTTTCCAGTAACCTCAATAATTTTATGTTTAATTATAGCCTTTCCAGACTGCTTACCTATCGTTAATCTACGCATGTTTCCGACAAGCTCAGGTGGATATGGCTCATATGTCCTTGGATCATTTAATACACCATGCGTATGAATCCCCGATTCGTGGGCGAACGCGTAAGCGCCGACAATCGCCTTATTCGGTGGAACAACATAGCCAGTTGCTCGGCTTATTAGCTCCGCTAGGGCGGTCAGCTTCTGAGTCTTCCCCTCAAATTTCCTAACTCCATAATGCATGTAAAGGTTCATTATAACCTTCTCTGTCTCAGCGTTCCCGGCCCTTTCACCTATTCCGAGGAAAGTTGTGCTCAGGTATATTCTATCCCAAACGCCATCCGCGGCCCTGACGGCAGCAATAGTATTCTCTACTGCGTTTCCGAAATCATCGTGTGCATGAATTTCAACGTCACCTATCTTAGTCTCATATTTTATAGCCCTAATCTTCATTGGTATCCCATTAGGTAGAGGTGCATTGGGGTCCGAGAGCCCCACGCCAACAGTATCGCATATTCTATAGCATTCGGCGCCAGCCTCGGCAATAGCATTAATAAACTTTTTCTCAAATTCCCAATCAGCCCTTGTGCTGTCCTCACCGTGGACGAAAACCCTTAATCCGTGATCTTTGGCAGCATACTCGACAACCTCAACAACCCTATTTAAGAGTTCCTCGGGGCTTTTGTCTGGCCACTTAGCCCCAAAATGAATGTAGGAGACTGGATGTGATATGCCAACCTCCTCGAAGCCGCAGTCTATCGCATCATCAATATCCTCCTTGACAGCCCTACACCACCCAGCTAACCTAACCCCTAAACCCATCTTCCGAATAAGCTTAATAGCCTCCTTGTCTGGCTTCTGATAATGGTGAAGTTCTATCCGCTCAACGCCAATCTCGGCTAGCAATCGGGCTATTTCCGCAGCCTCCTCTGGGGAGACCGCTAAGCCCGGCATTTGAATACCATCCCTGAGCGTTGTATCATCGATTATTGGATCAACCTTTAGAGATAATTTGAAATAAAGATCCCCAAAGGACATTCTCTCAATAAGTTTTGGATCAAGCATAACGCCACCTCCATATACCCATATATTTGTCTGGGAATTAGTCTGGCGGATGAAATATAGATATGAGGGTCTCAGTCCGCACAACGTTCGGGTGCTGCTCAATCATCTCATAAATTATCCTATGTAGCTCCTCAAGACTATTTGCCTCAATGACAACAACGGCATCATATCTCCCGAGAACAGAATTGGCCAACTTAACACCTCTTATGCGCCTAGATCTAACAATTTCCTCAGATGTCCCAGGCTTCATTCTTACGAGGACGAAGGCTCTTAGGGTTTTTCTCCTTAGATTCTTACTTGTACTCATGCCATAACCTCCTAGAGGTTACCTTACCTCACTTAAGGCGAGTGAAGTCTCCGTATGAATAATGTCAGGGTCCCTTTCAATGACATTGTATAATAGGTCATGTAGCGCCTCAAAATCTTGAGTCTCGATTATCACGATTGCATCAAATCTACCATATATCGCGTCAGCATGAATAACCTCCTTAACTTTACTCTTTATCCTTTTAACTACCTCTAGGGATGTACCAGGCCTTGTTTCAATAAATATATATGCTCTTATCATTCTCCAACACAACCATACATTAATAATTGAGATATCTCATAATTTCCCATGGGGATACGTAAAGACAGTATTGCAGCCAGTCGTTCATTTTATATTCAATAAAAGTATCGAAGATGTGGCTTCCCAGGGCTCGGTGGATAACATCATCGCTCTTCATTTCCTCAAGGGCCTCCTTAAGAGTAGATGGAAGCTGCCCTATTCCAAGGGCCCTCTTCCTTTCAGGAGTCAATTTATAAATGTCTTCATCCACAGGATCTCCGGGATCAATCTTCTTTTTTATTCCATCGAGACCGGCCATCAATAGGCATGATAAGGCGAGATATGGGTTACAAGAGGGATCTGCACCACGATACTCAATACGCTTGAAAGATGCATATTGCTGCCCCCTATAATAAACTGGTATTCTAATCAATGCAGACCTATTCCTACGAGACCAAACAATATAAATCGGCGCCTCAAACCCGGGAACAAGCCTCTTATACGAGTTTACGGTTGGGCAACAAACGGCTGTAAGGGCTCTAGCATGCTCAAGTAATCCGCCAATAAAATACCTTCCAGTCTGGCTGAGCTCAGCATATTCGTCGTTCTCATCATACATCACGTTCACACAGTCTTTCCAAAGTGACATGTGAACATGCATCCCACTAGCATTATCCATGAAGACTGGTTTAGGCATAAACGT
>JAWBXL010000011.1:0-41971 GCA_038867895.1 Bathyarchaeia archaeon
TGTGTGGAATGCAAAACTTTAATTTAGAGTATTTTCTCCATAATTATTTTAGGTGTTAAAGAGTTGGATGTATCTGTTTCTGAAAGCCAGTTGAGACTTATACTGAATAGACTGGATATGATTAGGCTAGAGCTTTTAAGACTTAGAGCCATGCTTCTACCAGAGGAGGAGCTGAGCGAGGAAGAGAAGAAAGAGCTTGAAGAGGCTCGAAAGGAGATAGCGGAAGGTTCAGGCATAAGCCTTGAAGACCTCATTAAGGAGATAGGCTGACAACAATGTTTCAGATAATCTTATCTCAGAGAGCTAGAAAATCCATCGAGAAACTCCCTGAGCACTATAAAAGAAGGATTATTGAGCTGCTCTTAATTTTTCGTGAGAACCCGGTTCCAGCTGAATATTACGACGTCAAAAAGCTCAAAGGATGCACAGATACTTATAGGGTTAGAATCGGCGACATTCGAGTGATCTACGAAATATTATGGAACCTTAATAAGGTTCACGTATTACTGGTTGAATGGAGAGAAAGAGCCTACCCTTAAACAAAAAGAGAGAGGGGTTTTGCGGGAGATTCGCCACGTTGGGATGGGTTCAAATTCCTCCCGTCCACCACTCCGCGCTTCCCATCCACTCACTTTTGCTTCTGGAATATCATGAAATCGTCTGGTGTTGCGCGGATATATTTAAAAGATTCCAGCGACCTTTGAAGCATGCTACCTATCTTAGATCTTCTCCCCTAATTTTCCTTAGTATAGAGTTGACCATGAAATCT
Organism: Bathyarchaeia archaeon; assembly: GCA_038867895.1. Taxonomy (GTDB): domain Archaea; phylum Thermoproteota; class Bathyarchaeia; order Bathyarchaeales; family DTEX01; genus DTEX01. The sequence continues at coordinate 770 of JAWBXL010000011.1, forward strand.
ATGTCGCTTCTCCATGAGCCATCAGAGAAGGCTTCGTCATAGAAGTAGTATCTTAGGCTTGAGTGGTAATCGCACCAATAAACTTCTATTCTTTCGCAGTATTTTCGTAAGATAGATGTCAAGAGGGAATAATCAGGTGATGTCGTCATGATATGTAAGATAAAGCCATCTGAGGTGAAGAAGAAAGTGCTTTGGAAGGGGAGTTTCCTTATTGCTGAAGCAATTCTCATCGAATCCCTCATAGAGCATTTGCATTTAAGAAGTACGTAAGATGTTATTTGTAGAAGGTGCATTCCAACGAGGACTCTATAGCCCTCGATGACCCCAAGATCTTCCAGTCTCCTCCACCTTTTATCTAGGTGATATAATTCGACGCCCGCAGCCTTAGCTATATCGCCCCTTCTCCTCAAAATATTCTTAGAGAGCTCTCTTAATATTCGCATATCCACCTTATCAAGCAAGTTCAGAACATTTTTTTCCTCTCTTCTAGGCTCAAATGGTTCAAGACGATCTATACTCTTAGCCCACTCATTCCAATCGAACTTCCACCCAACCCCCGGCTCATAAAATGAGTAATCCGCTTCACAGCCGATTGGAAAAGATGTAGGCATCTCTAAAATCCATTTCTCGATTATGCCATTCTTTGAGAGCTCCTCAAGCAAGTTTACAAGCAAATAAGTTGTGCCGATAGGGATTTGGAAGGCTGCGAATACTCCATTGATGTGGCCGAAACATCTTATCCTATAATGGGTATAGGGATGAAGATCGCAGACCTTCTCAAACAATATTAACTTGTCAGCAGGGGCTTCAGCAAGAACCGACGCTATCTCCAGACCCAACGCAAAAGGATTTATTCTAGCGGAAACCCCGTAAAATAGCTTGTCAGATAAAATCTTTTCAATTTTTTTCCTTAATGAAGCTGGAGATAGACCAACATCTCTGCTTAGGGATCTTAACGATGCCTTCGGCTTTCTTCCTAACACGGAGAGAATCTTTAACGTCAGCGCATCGATATCAGCCATATTAATGCCCCTATTTTAGCGTTACATGATATCTTGGCGTTTAGAAGGGTACTCCCGGGGTCCCGCCGGTTGGAGGATCGAACTTGAAGAAAGCTCTATCCGTTAGTTTATTATATGTGGCTATAACCTCGATTTCATAAATTCCCTTTTTGTTTACGCAGTCTTTAAATACATATTCGTATGGCAGTATTGTGACACCATTACTATCACTTAAACCAGTAATTCTAAATGTTGCTCTTTCAGCACTACCATCTGGTTTTTTAACAGTAACAGCGATGCTAACAGTAACCTTTTTCCCACTTTCCAAGCCGCTTAAGAATACTTTTCCAATGACAATTATATCGCAATCTTTAGCTTTTGCGTATACGCTTACCTTAATTGATGGCTCGCTTGCCAACGCTATCGAAATTGAGCTTAAAATAACTGCGGCGAGAAGAACGATAGACATTATACTACCAATAACATTTTTCCTTAACATATTTACTTCACACAATATTATTTTATGAGTTGTTCAATTTAAAATTTTTGCCTTTAAAGGCAAAAATATTTAAGGAAAAATATCATATTTGCTTTTAGAGACAAATATGAACAACAAGATGGTACCAGCCTTGAGGGTAAACTATGTCACGGTGGATTTATCGAGGTGAGTTTGTGAGCATGGTAAATACTGTGATGGAGAAGAGCTTTGTTATCGAGACCTTTCGCAGCATCTTTAGGAGGATTCTTTGTTCTTCACTTGGCGAATCTGCTGGAGAAGCCGTCTTGTTCTTTTTGCGTAGGGGTTTGGGTCGTGATCCATCTGATGCGCTCTGGGAGGATCCAAAAGCTGTTTACTACACTATGGAGAGAGTCCTTGGTACAGGAGCAAAAATTTTAATTGATATATTGATAACAAGGATCAATCAGGAATACAGGTTGAACATGGGATCGGAGCGTTTTCTCAGCCTTATGCGTAATGGTAACCAAGACTCGGTTGAAGAGATACGCGCCTTTCTAAAGGAGATAGCTGAGTCACACAGAAAGAGAGAATAAGCGCAAAAGTAGGGCGAAAACGCCAATAAGAATGGATATGCTCGAAGAAACTTAACTTTGACATTCTAAAAATAGAGTATAAAAGCCGAGCATTAAGAGCCATTAAAAAATCCTTAAGGCTACTAGGACTCATGCCTTTAAATGTCTCGCCCTTAATTTAATTGAGGATCTAAAAAGGTTCAAGTTAACCTCGAGTTAAACATGGTAAATGTTATGTGATAAAAGAAGATTAGTTGGTGTGCGAATGCTTGGTCATTATTGCTAATAAGAATGATATAAGACAACAGGTTGTTAACCAAAGGCTGGTGGCTTTCCAGCCCAGCAAGAAAGTTATGTAGCCTGTCATTGGACCAGCGGCTATGGTTCCAACATAGTAGGCAACCGTGAATAGACTTGTAGCTGAGGCTATTTCTGCTTTTGCAGCTGAGTCTTGGACAAAAGCGAGTGCGAGGGGGAAGCTTCCAGAGATTGCTGCACCGTAGATTATACTAGCTATGGCTGTGAAGGTGAAGTTTGCTCCTATTAAATTGAGGTTAAACATAAAATAAGTGATAGGAGTTAATGAAAGGCTCATAAGGCGCAAAAAAATCTTTCTGCCATATCTGTCGCTTAGAAAAAGAATTATTGGTGAGGCTATAAAGGTTGACCAAGTTTGTATTGACATTAATATGCCCGATAAAAGGGGATCGAATCTAAGCGCTGATGTCAAGTAGGTTGGATAGAAGCTTATAACTGAAAAGAAGATTAACGATTGGAAAATTCCTATAAAGCAGCCTAACAGCGTATTTCTATTTCTTAAAGTGGATAAAAGATTTTCACTCTCAAATTCTATATGAGACTTGGTTAGCGTTTCTTTAGGGGATCCTAATGTTAAAAAAATTAACGCCAAAATAGGAAAGCCTATCAGACCAAAAATGTTTAATGGTAGTCTCCAGCTCCCAGACAAAATTCGGATCACTGTTGTAATAGGGTAAGCCCAAAAAAGACCGAGAACATACATGTTTCCCGCGATTGCTGTTGAAAAACCTCGTTTTTTGGCGAATAGTGTCCCAATAATGGAGTAATATGAAACGTTCCATATGCCTTGACCTATCCCCATACCGATCCTGTATAGTGATAAATCCCATGCCGACGACGAGAAGCCAGTCAAAAATGTAAAAATGGAAAAACCGAACAAGCCAATAAAAGCTGAAAATTTAAAACCCTTTCGTCGGATAATCCAGCCTGCCAGCATTGAGCCAACAAGAACACCTACCCCAAAAAGGGTGGCAACCACGCCGCCTGAAAACATAGAGAGACCGATATCTCTCATGATATCTGTGAGGACAATGCCCAGAATTACTTGGTCAGCAGCATAGAGCTGATGGGCAACCATGAGCGGTATTACGGTAAGTATGGTCTTAAGGGTACGTGGCTGCTGCATAAATAAACATTACTCGCACTTTTTCTTATAATAATTAAAAGGATTACAATATTATTGTTTTTCTCAAAGATACCAAAGAAATCTTCAATCTAAGGATCTATCTAGACCCTCTCAGATCATTATCTCTTATTCAGCACATGGACTCTACATGGACTCTTATTGACGTCTCAGCCGTGTTCCCATACTTGTCGTAGGCTTTCGCCGTTATCATATGCGATCCATCTTTAACGGATCCAGTGTTCCAGCGGTAGGCATCTGGTGGAGTGATATCTCTGGTGTTTACCACGCTAACCGAGATTGGGCTTGACACTCCAACGCTGCCAGCCGAATCATAGGCTTTAGCAACAAGCGTATAGGTGCCATCTGGATCGGCAGTTGTATCCCAATAGAACTGGTATGGTGTCTCAGAATCAACTGCGAAGAGAGCATTATTCCTATAGAGCTCAACCCTAACAACACTTATATTATCGCTAGCCTCAACGGACACGATTATCGCGCCTGAGATAATATCACCGTTCTCAGGATAGGTTATCCTAACACTCGGTGGAGTAGTGTCAGGCGGAGGTGGGAGGACCCCAACCATAATAAACATCATATCCGGAGTCGCCTAAATCAGCTGCTGTTGCCTCAAGTATCCTCTCAACTTGATCTGGTGTAAGGGATGGGTTAGCAGAGAATATTAATGCTGCAACGCCAGCAACTTTAGTTCCATGGCCATAAACATCGCTTGTATCGGCATTATTATTATAGAAGTTCCAATCCCTGAAGCAATTTACCAGCCAAGTCGGGATGGGACGAATCAACACTACTGTCTAGAGCCGCCATGATGAGACTTTGGCTACCAGTGGAAATATCCCATGCGCTTGGAGCATTTATATTCAGCAGATGCCACTGCTTAAAGTAATATGAATCATCAGGCATGAGGGGAGTTCAACAACACAGTTCTCCTCAACAAAATCAACCATAGAGTTTCTCATCAAAGCAGATTTAACTTGATCCGCCACAGTCTCTGGAACTGATATTACTAGGACTCTTATCCGCGGTATCTCATCAATAACGCAGGCACCTAAAAATCTGAGCGCGAGCTCGCCATCACGTTTATCAACCCCAGCTTAAATCTCAACAGCAACTCGATCATGTTAGGTCTGGTGGCAGCTGAGATAGCGAGTGCTGGAAAACAATTAAATGAAGATGATAATAATAGCAAAACTACGGCTATTATAAGTATTAATTTATTAGTTGAAAAACGTTTCACTAAATCCCCTATTTGGGGAGGGTGAGAAAATAAATTAAAAGTTATGAAGAACCAATATTTACAAGTATTCTTTAGAAGTTATATGGATTAAAGATTGAGATCAAAGTTGGGGAGGCAACTAATATATAAATTATCTTTTGAGCAAAAACTTAAATGTTATAAAATAATTCCTTATAAGTTAAGTTATGATTGTACAGAGGGGAGGGAAATGCACAAGGACCAAATTATAGGTGCTACTCTTCTAGCAGTCTCGATTATAGTTATAGTTGCATATGTCTGGCTTGTATTCTTTCCGCCATTGAGGGGCGTAGATTTATTTCTCCTCAAACTTACTGGCGCAGTAGCCGTGGTCGGAGTCTTTGCCATAATCGGCTGGATAGGCTATACTCTTGCAACAACGCCACCTCCAAAACCCATAGAGGAGATTGAAAAGGAGATAGAAAGTGAATTTAAAGAGGCGGAGACCAAAGAGCAAGAGCAAAAATAATCTAATAATATTATTCCCTTCAATTGTCGTCGCAAGCTTGCGCTTAAACCCTTTTATTTATGTCTCATTTTAATGTAGGTAAGGATATATCCCATGAAAGTATCCTCATGATGAAAATAATTAGTAAATTGCGGGATCACTTTTCCCGCCCTGATGTTCCCTTCATCTTTCTATGGATAGTGATGTTTATGATAGTTTTCTCCGACGCCCTCAGCTGGCCAACAGTACCATATCTCATTAGAGACTTCCTTGTCGAGGAACCAGCTGTTGTCGCGGCGCTTGGATTATTAACCTCTGCCTTCAATCTAATTAAGATAGCTGCGAATATTCTTGGGGCTTTTCTTGGAGATAAATTTGATAGGGGGTTTATAATTCTTCTTGCGCTCACCCTTTTTCCAGCATCATTTGCACTTCTTCTTTTTGCTAGAGATCATCTATGGGTTCTAGGATCCTACATTCTTTTTGGCATTTTCTATGGGATTCTCATGCCACCGTTAAACGCCATGGTTGCAAGCCTAACTAAAAGAAAACCTAAGGGGATATTATTTGGAATATTTAATCTTTCCTGGATTCTAAGTCAGATACCCGCCCCAATAATAGGAGGCTTCCTTTCAAAAACAGTCTTTTTACGCTTTCCATTAGTATTATCGCTGGCGCTATCGTTCATAATACTAATTTTGTTCATAACATTTAGGAGAATTTTGAGGAGGGCACCTTCACCACACCAATCGACTCACGAAAACAAATATTCCACAAAGCCGACCACTGAAAAACTGTTCCTCTTGTGTCTCGCGCAATTCTTTTCTGGTTTGGGAAACGGTGTTCTCTCTCCCTTAATCACGGCATATCTCATCTATGTTATTGGAGCGTCGCCCGCCGAGATGGGAATAGCATATTCTCTTGGCTGGGGTTTAGCGACAGCTGTTGCCCAAATCCCGGGTGGAAAACTTTCAGACAGGTTTGGATATAAGCAAGTTATAATAGCATCTACACTCGTAGGCGCACCCTTAATTCTTCTGCTACCCTTCTCTGGGAGCCTCGTACACTTCACGCTGATAAACGCCTTATCATGCATCTCTGGAAACCTGGCTTCACCGGCATTTTCAGCATATGTAGCCGCTCTAATGGGGAGGAGCTTAAGCAGAGGATTCGGATTAACCTCAGCGTCCTTCAGCATTGGGTCAATAGTGGGGCCAATTATAGGAAGCTTTTTATGGTCGATCTTTGAGCCAAATTATTTTCCACCGTTCGCCGCATCTACAACATTTCTTCTTCTAACACTACCATTTATAATAGTTCTGAAAAGCGAAGCGAGAAATCATTGAAGAGAAAATAGGGATTAGAAAGAAAAATTTAGGAGAGCCCTTTTTTACTGAAGGAGTAATAAAAAAAGTTTATGTTTTTGTAAATCTCTTTGCGGCTTCTTCGAGAGCTATTACGCCCGGCAATTTCTTGCCCATTAGAAATTCTATTAGTGCTCCGCCAGCCGTGCTTATATAGCTCATTTTGTTAGCTAGCCCCAAGCTTTGGACAGCTGCTATACTATGTCCACCACCCACAAGTGTGAAAGCCTTGGAGGAAGCCATAGCCTCAAAGAGTGCCTCCGTTCCCTTCTTGAACTCTTCCTTCTCAAATACTCCCGGTGGACCGCTAAAGACAATTGATTTAGCCTTCATAATGAGCTCCGTGTACCTCTTAATAGTCTTTGTTCCGATATCATATATTGGGTAGCTAATCGGAAGATCCGCTAAGGTTATCTCCTTCCTTTTTCCCTCAACCTCGACGGCTAGATCTACTGGAACCTCAATCCTATTGGGATACTTGTCCATTAACTCTTTTATTCCTGGAACAAGATCAAGCAACTTATTCTTTTCAAGGAGCCCCATGTTTGGCTTACCAAGATCATAACCCTTAGCCACAAGGAATAGATGGCCAGTTATACCAGCCGTTAGAACATAATCTGCAATGTTATTCTCTAGAACATACTTTGATATTCTAAGCGAGTCATCAGCTTTAGCCCCGCCGAGTATATATATGCATGGCTTCTCCGGGTTTTCCATAACCCTGCCAAGCGCCCTCAACTCTTTCTCCATGATCCTGCCAGCAGCGCTCGGAAGCACAACCGTAAAGCCAACTATCGAGGCGTGGCTCCTATGAGCCGCCGCAAAGGCATCATTCACAAAAAGGTCCGCGAGTGGTGCAAGGTTCGCTACTAAATCAGACTTAGCATGTTCCTCTGGAGGAGCATCTTTAGCCTCCCTCGGAAAGTTTCTAACGTTATCTAAAACAAGTATCTCTCCATCCTTAAGCTCTCTTATAGCTTTCTTAGCTTTATCGCCGAAAACATCATCCACATATTTAACTGGCTTACCTAACACTCTTTCTAATATCTTGGCATGTTGTTCAAGAGGTATAAAGTCTGGATCGCCCGGCCTCCCCTGATGAGCTAATATAACAACCTTAGCGCCCTTCTCCGACAACTCCTTTATAGTGGTTTCGCCATGGGCCCTGATCCTCGTATCATCAATTATCTTCTTCGTCTGCGGATCAACTGGCGAGTTAAAATCAACCCTAACGAGAACAACCTTACCCTTAACACCAAAATCATCTAAAGTTAGAAACTTCGGCATACCTAATTCCCCCAACCTTAATTAATAAAAAATTAATAAAAATATATTTAATAATATTTTTTATTTAGAGAAAATGTTTATGCTTTTGCCCTTCTCTTTAAAGTAGTCCTGCTTTCTTTCCGATTAGCCTCACTACGTCTACTAGCCTGCAGGAGAAGCCCCACTCATTGTCATACCATCCGAAGACCTTAACAAGGTTTCCACCAGCGACCATCGTGCACTGTCCATCAACTATACATGAGTATGACGTATGATTTACATCCATCGAGACTATTGGATCCTCAGTATAAGCCAGTATGCCCTTTAACGGGCCTTCAGCGGCCTTCTTAAAGGCCTCGTTCACTTGCTCCTTCGTGACATTCTTTTCTAGAGAGGCTGTTAGATCGCATATTGAGACGTTTGGAACTGGAACTCTAAGGGCTATTCCATCAATCCTACCCTTAAGCTCTGGCCAAACCATCGTTGATGCCCTAGCAGCACCCGTCGTCGTCGGTATAATGTTTAGGGCCGCAGCCCTAGCCCTCCGCAGGTCCCTATGGACTAAGTCTAAAACTCTCTGATCGTTCGTGTAGGCGTGGGCAGTTGTCATAAGAGCCGATTTAATATTAAAGTTCTCATGGAGAACCTTAACCATCGGTATCACACAGTTTGTTGTGCATGAAGCATTTGATATTACATTATGTTTATTGTGGTCGTACTGGTCGTGATTAACGCCATAAACTATCGTTATGTCCGGTTCGGTTGCTGGAGCCGTAATGAGAATTTTCTTTGCTCCCGCCTGCAAATGTTTTGAGGCGCTAGCTCTATCGGTAAATAAGCCAGTAGACTCGACTGCCAAATAAACGTCCATGTCATTCCACGGGAGTAAAGCGGGATCCTTCTGAGAGAGAACTTTGATTTCCTTACCATTAACCACAAGGTTATCGCTTTTAACCTCAACCGTTCCGGGGAACTTGCCATGTACAGAGTCATACTTCAATAGATGAGCAAGGGTCTTGGCATCAGTCACGTCATTTACAGCAACAACATCGATGTCCTTTGTCGCCCCCATCTCAACGATAGCCCTGTAGAATAATCTGCCGATCCTACCAAAACCATTTATTGCAACTCGAATAACCATATCAATCACCAAATTTCATTTAACATATTAACCTTCTAATTAGAATATTAATTTTTCTGAGATTTGAGGTTCTCAATTTTAAAGGTTTTTTATATTTATACCTAGACTCTCTAAGCGTCTAACTATGAAGCGCCTATGGCAGTATCTGATGTTTCTCTCTTTGCACATAAGCGCAACCACCTCTTTTCCGGCAATCTCAACAAGAACCTCGAAGCCATCTTTAAATCTCTGCGTCTCCATATATCTCTCGTAGCCGCCTCTGACAAAACCTCCTAGACTCTCACCCAGAAAAATATATTTTATTCCATGATTTTCCAAAATCCTCTCTAAATTCTCCCTATTAAAATCCGTATTGCTGCTTTTCGGGAAACGCCTAACATCAATAACCGTTGTAATGTTATTTTCCTTTAGGAGAGTAATGAATTCAGAGAGCGTTCTACCCTAATAACCAATGGTATAAACGGTCACAATTAAGCACCTCTAAAAAAGAAAAAAATAAAGTAAGGTTTTTATCTATTTTTTTATGCCCAACTGGATACAGAGCCTGGAGGAGTTAATTTTGAAGGTTGTTGGTGGGCCAAGTTCCCTAGATCTGGCTAGAAAAATAAGTGAGATCTTGAGTGTTCCGCTTATTAACGCTAAAATAAAGCGATTCCCAGATGGGGAGTTCTATTTCAAGTTTGAAGAAAGTATTATCGGAGAGCATCTAATAATTGTGCAGAGCCTAGAGCCGCCGCAGGACGTACATGCCATGGAGCTGTTTCTGATTCTTCATACTGCAAGGGATCTCGGCGCCGAGACAATAAGAGTCTTTATTCCATATCTTGCTTATAGCCGACAGGATAGACGCTATCTTGAGGGTGAATGCTTAAGCGCGGCCGTAATAGCGGAGATAATCGAGGATCTTGGTGCAGACGCCCTATATACAATTGATGTGCATAATGAACGTGTGCTAGGAATGTATAAAATTCCAGTCTACAATTTGACGGCTTCGGGCGAAATAGCGAAATATTTTGCTGGGAGGGGGCTAAAGGATCCCGTTGTCATAGCTCCGGATGATGAGGATATGGCCAGAAGAAGAGTTCAATATGCTGCCAAAATAATTAGCGCCGACTGGGATTCCTTAAAGAAGAAAAGAGACCGTTATACTGGGGAGATAATTACCCTTTCAAAGGAGCTAAATGTCCATGGAAGAGACGCCATTATAATAGATGACATAGTGAGCACGGGTAAGACTGCAGCAAACGCGGCAAAAATACTTAAAGATCAGGGCGCCAGAAGAGTATTCGTTGGAGTATCACATCTCCTACTTATGGGAGATGCAGAGAAAATTATTATGGAAAGCGGGGTTGAGGAAATAGCTGGAACCGACAGTGTTACAAACAAATATGCAAAGATTTCCGTCGCCCCGATATTCACAAGGGCCTTAATGGGAGAGATAGAACAAATATAAGCATGATACGCTACTTAAGGAAGTCTGAAAGGCTATATTGCCTAGCACCTTTACCAACTTCGAATAATGAGTTTATTTCTTCTTCAATAAGAGTTAGTCGTTGGACATAATACTCGGACATATTATATTTTTTAACTAGGCGCCAGGCATCCTCCAAATATTTCTCGATAGCCCCCCTATGAACAGTTAAGGTAAGTTCACCGCCACACTCAATACAAACGCCCTTAAGCGGTATACGCCTAAAGCGCTTATTACACCTCTTACACCTAAAGCTCTGTGTAGCAAACGCCCTTAAATTTCCAGATATATCACGGAGAAAGTGTGTATTTAAAACTATTTCGGCGACAACCCGGACGTCGACGGCTTTTATCTTCTCCGCTAGATTTAATTGGGCATTCAATTTATCAGTCATGCGCTTCAGAGTTTTATATACGCTTTCCCGGTTGCCGCCCTCTATGTTTGACGTTGGCACTGTAAACCCAAAGCCCTGAAGGCGTAGCTCAGAGTTAAGTCTATGCTTAACAATCTCGATAAGGTTAGTTACTTCTCTGGCTGGAGTCCCCTTGAAGGTTTCATTATAAAATTCAAGAGGGTATCTGCCTGCAACATCAAACTCATGTGCTTGTCTCTGAACCTCTTCTGGAAGAACCGCACGAATAATAAAGAGTGGGGAGTCCATTATTCCGCCTATCTGATCCGGAAGATATTCTCTAGAGAAATTTAGGAGGGCATCTAGGGCTAACACAATACTATCCTCGTCTCCATCGCAATCTCTTCGCTTGGCAGAGTGCCAGAAGGGGTGCGCAAAACAAACGTTTAATTTGGTGAAACCTATTATCCTGCCCAAAATACCAGCACATGTATGCGGTGCTATCCCTATAACTATTTTGCCGATTAGATCTTGAGGTTTATTAACATTATAATATGGTGGGAGATCATAGATCTTCTCAAGTAGCTCGTCTACAAAGTTTGCGACTGCTACAAGATATTCAGCGCACTTCCATGAGATTATGATGTCCTGAACCTTAAGCTCACAGATCTGTTCCGGATCACTCAATGGATTTCCAAGGTAGTCACAAGTATAGCCTAGTTCTCTAAGCTTTTCTACTGAGGCGCTTATTTCGGAGGGCTTAAAGTGTGTGAGCGGAGCGTTAGTTGCATCAAACCTTATTGTGCCATCCTTATAAACATAAAGGTTATACTTGGCCCTCAAAACTCCCTTCCCGATATATTCAGGAATGCGGTGCTTATTTGTTAAACCTTTAACACCCTTAACCTGTTCGGGTCTAAAGCTAACCTTCTGGCAGACCTCATCGATTAAATCTTTAATAGATATTATTTGTGGACAGAAGCTCTTTGCCTCGACATTACATATGGGGCAAATATTTATGGGGAGACTTCTACCACATTTTGGGCAAACGAGCCTAAGACTCGTCTCTGAACCGCATTCTGGACAGATCCTTTTGAAGGTTAATTTTTGACATTTTGGGCAAATTCTACTGACAAGATCAACCTTAATGGTTCCTCTATTATAAGCCTTCATTAGGTCCCTTTGCGCCCCACCACTTAAACCAACTGGAAATAAAATATGGACTGGTGGCTTCATCTCGCGCTCTTTTGCCTTCTCAGGCCGGCCGACCCTAGCGCCTATGAATGTTGGTGCCTTATCTCTAATGATGATCCCGCTGAGCGCCATCAGATTCTCTAGGACAGATAAATCTTCAGAGATCTTATGTTTCGGATCGTGTGCTCCAAGGGAGAATGCAAATGCATGTGCATTAGCCCCTTCAATAACTATTCTCTCGTTAACAATTTTATGGGGGATGCATATCTCCTCAAGAATTTCTTTTACTTCGGGATTAAGTATCCCGTTTATGCTGGTTACTAAGTCGCCCTCACAATTTATATCTGACGCTAGCAGCCATTCCCTAATTCTCTTAAGCTGCTCGACGCTAATGTTTGACCAAAAGAATAGGTATGTGGGGTGTAAGGGAACGTTAAGCGCTCTGCTTAAGATTATGGCTTCCCGAATGCTGGGCTTATTATTGAATGGGTCATCTAAGAAGACTTTTAGAGAAAATGGTGGAAGCCCAGCTTTTAAAGCAGCCTCCTCAATATTTCCATTAAATCTCTTCAGAATTATTTCTCTAAGCTCTTCAGACCAAAACTCTTCAGTATAGCCAGCCGGCAGAAGCTCCTTATTATTATAGAGAAAATCCCCAAAACTTATCAGAATATCTCCAAGGAAAAGAATTTTTTCAGTCTCTCTCTTTACAATTTCTATATTTTCATAAGAGACCCTAACGACGGAGCCATCTCTTAATTTAACAATTGGCGGTTCAATATGATCTACTGGCATAATAATGCCAGCCTTCCCAGGGGTTTCGATCTTAATTTGTGTTCCACCAGCAAGGAAATTCTGAAGGGTTATCATAGTTAGCGGGTGAACGCCAACGGCCGAGAGCCCAGTATTTCTTGATCTACCATAACGGAGCCTGAAGCCGCCTCTAGCCGAGGGGAAACACAATATAGGCCTCCCAGCCGGGGCCTCCTCCATAAAACCAGTAGAAGATTTATTCGCCGCGCTCGCCTTAACCTCTTCAAGCCAATCCCAACCCTGAATCCCAAGATCCCTTACTACCGCAAGAACTTTAGCAGCCCTTCCAATAATCCCATCATTTATAACTCTGAGGGCTCCTCCCCTAACACGATTCGTCTCTATGCGCGGCAGATTTCGATATGAAGTAACCTCAATAGGATCTGATGAAGGGCCAGTAACTTCAACTGGAATATTATTTAAGACGAATCTAACCTGTTCGTCTGAGACGCTATATTGGAAATTACCGACCTCGCGTTCATAGAGACGTAATTCCTCAATGAAGCGCTCTATTTCTTCTTGGGTGGGCTTATATCTATCCAACTGTAATAGCCTGCGAATAAAGTCCGTGATGACTGGTGTTAGAGCTGCTTCCGTCCCGCCGGCCGAGCGGATCGGCCCGGCAAAGTACACTGCGAGGTATCTTGATCCATCCATATTTGTCTTTATTGCAACCTTTGCGATGCCCTCAGTATATACGGCTGCTGTCACGCCCTCGGTTAATATTGCAAGGGCTGCTCTAGTCGCTAAATCCGCAGACCTCTCTTCGCCTAAATCACCAAACTTTCCAAGAACTATTTCCTCCGATATTTTGAAGGCAGCCTTTTCCTTCGACATAACCTTTGTTAACTCTCTTATTCTATTCGCCACTCCAGGCAGCCCAATGAAGCTTTCAACGAGACTGGCTAAGTCGCTTACAACCTCTATTTCAGGATATGGTTTTGGATCAACACCTTTAGCCCTAGCCCTTCTAGCAACCTCGTAAAGATCCTCTAAAGCCTGAAACAATTTAGTGAAGTATTCCTCATATTCCCGGCTTATTTTGTTTGGAACCCCCATCACGGATCATCTTCATTCAGTATGGATTCTACAGAGAATAATTGTATTCCACTTTTCTATTGGGCGGCCCATGATCCTCTCATATGTCTTCCTAGCAATTTCTTTTCTCTTTTCAACACATGCTTTACATTTACTATGTCTCATGTCTGAGGGACCATCACATTGACCACAATTCAGAAGTAAGGATTCGCCCAGACCCCTTAAAGTTGTCCAGGCATACTCTCGCTCATCATATTCCGGTTCAAAATCAGGCCAAATATCATATATATCTTCTTTCCCCAAAACCCTCTTAAGAGCTTCAAAATACCTCTCAAAAGATGTCAAGAGGGGTTCGCCTCCTTCAACTTAGATCTGACTCCTTCTCTTATTCCCCCAATTATCTCATTAAGCTTGCTTTTAACAATCTCTTTTTCTTTCCCCTCAACTATTGTTCCAGTAACCACTATATCGGCGCCAGACCTAACGGCCTCCCTAGCCTGATTACCATTTCTTATACCCCCGCCAACGATCAACTTTATGCTTATTGTCTCCCTAACCATCTTTATCATTTCTGCGGGGACTGGACGGCTGGCTCCCGATCCAGCCTCAAGATAAACGAATCTCATACCAAAAAACTCGGCAGCAAGCGCATGGGCAACAGCCAGCTCAGGTTTATTATATGGGATTGGACATGCTTTACCAACAACACCAGCCGATCCACCTTCACCAACAATTATATATCCAAGCGGAATTGCTTCTAGACCAATCTTTTTAATTAGAGGCGCTGCTAGAACCTGAGCGCCAGATATAAAATATGGGTCAGCTGAATTAAGAAGCGACATAAACCATATTGCGTCAGCATACTCGCTGATAGCAATTATATTATTTGGAAACAATATAACTGGAATGCTCACGGCCTCCTTAACTTGCTTAACAACGCTATTAAGTAGGTTCTGGGATACTATAGTTGTACCGCCAATCATTATAGCCGATGATCCTAAAGTTTCGCTATTACTCGATATTAAGGCCGCGGTTTTCGGATCGGTCTTCTCCGGATCTATAAGTGTTATGTGAATTGCTCCCTCATTATTAATCTTATCTAACAAATACTTTTCCACTTTACCAATCATCAAATTACTCTCCTAGCTCTTAAGCTCCATAAAATTCATCTATAAATTGACAGTATACATCTACTTCCCTAAAATATGGTTTTACTAACATCTCCTTTGTATATCCACAATTCATATTACCGCAACGAATTATCGCCTTTCTCTCTCCCCCATTTTCATCGGCAATTTCAATTCTAATAGACTGCTGATTACATTTAGGGCATAAGAAGAACTTAGGCAATTTCTTTTTTTGTATCCGTACTACCTTTCTCCGCCTTCTCCCCATCTTCAGCCCCACACTAATAAATAATAATATTAACTTTTTTAGTTCTTAAAAGTTTAGGGAATCATTGTTCAGGGAGGTTTGGGAAAATCTATTTTCTTTCTGTATACAAAATCGTATCCGAAAAGGAGGATGCAGCATGAAAGAGCCCTCATTGAAAGAGGAAATACAAATTTGGTTAACAAGCCTCAATAAAGATCCGGTTTTCAAAATGCTGCTAAAAAATAGCAATTTAACCAAAGTTCAGGCTGAAACATTCCTAATAGATATTTTAGCCGAAAAAATAATCAGCAAGAAATTAGTTTATGAAGAGAAAGCAAAGCTAAGGTTGATAAAATCAGGTGTAAGCCGCGGATCATTTAATAGAACCCTAGCTCAGGCGAGAAAAAACATAATTAGATCTATTTATACGGTAATCCTCCTAGGTTATCTGGGCATATTTGATGATCCCCGCCTAGAACCCTATATTGAAATAGCTAATAAAATTAGAGCTTATAGTGAAAAACATAGGGAAACTTGGGAGACAAAGAGAATAGGAGAAGATCAAATAAAAATACTGCAGACACTTCAAGATGAAATAGAGAAAAGATTATTTCGCCTATCGAAACCTAGGGCTCTTTCAGGCAAACCGTGACCTCACGCATCACATCACGTAACATCACGCTATGAAGAACCAAAATCAAAAACCCATTTGTCAAATGATTTTCTGAAACAAAAGCAATTTAAAGCTTAAATTACTTAATGATCATTGTGATTATAGGTGTGATCCATGCGTGATGCATATAAATCACATGATGTTTGAGGTGACATCATGGACGTCATATTAACATCAGTTTATTCAGCTCTCTTCTCGATAACATCGATCTTTCTTCTGATCTATTTTAAGCGGCTTAGAGACATTAATCTTGAGTATATAAAGTTAAGAAGAACTTTTGAAGATATAATCTTCAGTTTCAATAAAGATCTCCAGAAGATCGAAAGACAGATCCAGGAAATCACAAAAAGAGTAGAGGATATAGGCCGGAGGAAAGATGAGGGGGACATTCTATTCGCCGAACTAAAAGGAAAATTAGAGGATTTAATTAGTTTTAAAGAAAGTGTCGCCACGGAGATTGAAAGATTAAAAGAAAAGATTGAGAAACTATCTGCTAAGTGTAATGAGATTGAAGTGAAAATAGAGAATTTGAGGGCGGCTGATGACAGAAAATTAAGGTTTTATGAGGAGAAGCCTGCGGAGTCTTTCCCAACCAGATTTATGGAAAGGAATAAAGCTCTTACTTCCCTAACGGCTACGGAGCTAAAGGTTTTGGAGATTCTGGCGGAAGAGGGGGAGAAAACTGTTCCGGAGATAAAGGAGAGAATTGGCTTGACAAGGGAACATACGGCACGCTTGATGAAGAGTTTATATGAAAGGGGATATGTGGAGAGAAGAGATAATAAAATACCCTTTGTATATCGTTTAGCTAAAGAGATGGAAGAGATAATAAGGAAGAAGGAATAGCAGCAATCCTTTCTTTTTATAGGGGCTTCATTATTTCTCTTAATTCCCGTGATACAAGCCTAAAGAATGCTTTGTTTCCATTTTTAGTTTTAATTAGTATCCCTTTTTCAGCAAGCCTAGAAAGATATGTTAGAACGGTGCTTAAACCAATTGGCTCACCAACATCTCTCTCATAAGATTCTTGAACTTCTCTGGCTGAGAACCACGTTAGTGGAAAACTCTTCTTAACAATAAGCAGGATTTTATCCATTTTTGATAGATCCTGCGAATATTCACTAGAAGATTCCGCAATGGGTATACCACCGAGTAACTCAACCATGTCAAATATTTTTTGAACCTTCTCCCTAGTAACCCTTCCCTCAAAACTTATTGTATATCTGTTCCCAGTCTCATCATAAACCTCGATTTTCATCTTTCTTACGGGCACTAAACCTTCACCAGTAACATTCAGAACCATTAACATTTAACTACTTCACAAGTTATAAATTATTCGGTTAATTGTGAGTTTGAGAATTACTAAAATTTTTGTTATTTTCGTAAAATAAAGAAAATTTTCAAGAATTTATGTTAACAGAATTAACATCTTAGAAAACTTATCAAAAAAAGAAAAAAATATTTTCTTTCCATTTTTCCACTAGAAACGAAGGGGTAGTTTTTTAACAAAAAGTTAAACTTAAAAATGTCTCTTAATCAGAAAAAATTGATAAAAAATGTTAATTATGACTATAGTTTAACAGTTACTTCACATAAAAGTTAGTTTGCCGCTTCTTCGAGTCGTCTTTTAAGGTCGTTAAGACGAAAAGAATATCGGGGGGACCCCATTGTTTCTATTGGAAATTATTGAGCGATTTTCTAAAGGTTAGTTTTAAGATAGTTAGAGAAGAATTATGGTTTCACTAAAAATGCTTTCTAGATTTTCTTGAACTAGTTTTTGAGAATTATGTATAAAAAGTTGTATAAGTGATATTAAATATGACTTTTCCCTAATAAAATTGGGAGACTATTTTTCTAAAGATAAATAAAGATAATGAATAAATGAAGACTTTTCCAATAGAAATAGAGGGGTAGGAGACTCTTTTCTTTAGGACTTTTAATTCTTTAATCTATTTTTTTGTATGAGAGCTCTTAATTTCAGTAGACCTCTTTTATATCTTTTCGAGAGGAGGATTTAGAGGAAATGGGAAAGCGGGCTGATATTCTAGATGAGGTGTTTGCACAATTCCTTAAAGGTTCAAAAATCTTTAGAGATAGAGAGGTTTTAAGACACGATTATGTCCCAGATTATCTTCCACATAGAGAGGAAGAGATTCTCCGTTTAGGTGAGATTACCGCTCCCACTCTCAAAGGTTCACCATGCTCTAACATTTTTATTTATGGTAAAACTGGCACAGGGAAGACTGCAGTTGTCAGATTCGTCCTAAAAAAAATTTCTCAAAAAGCCAAAGAGGTTAACTCACCAGTTAAAGTCTGCTTTGTAAATTGCCGGTTGGCTGGAACAGAATATAGGATCCTAGCGGCATTATGTTCAAGTATAAGTGAGAAAGTTCCCTTCACGGGCCTAGCTGTTGGAGAACTTTTCGATAGATTTAGAAAAGGCTTGGAAAGTCAGGGAATAATTTTTCTTGTTGCATTGGATGAAATTGACGCATTAGTCAAAATGCGTGGTGATACACTGCTTTATGAGCTCACTAGAATAAATGAGAATCTTAGTAGAAGTAAAGTTTCGATTATAGGTATATCCAATGACCTAAAATTTAAGGAGTTTCTTGACCCGAGAGTTCTAAGCACATTAAGTGAGGAGGAAATGGTTTTTAAGCCTTATACTGCTGAGGAACTCCAAGATATTCTGATGGGAAGGGCTAAAATAGCTTTTTATGATGGTGTTTTGAGTGAGGGTGCCCTTAAATTATGCGCTGCCCTAGCGGCAGCTGAGCATGGCGATGCTAGAAGGGCTCTTGATCTTTTAAGAGTTGCTGGTGAGGTAGCTGAGCGGAGGGGGGATACGAAAATTTTGGAGGAGCATGTTAGGGAGGCCCAAAAGCGGATAGAGCACGATAGGGTCTACGAGAGCATAAAAAGTTTACCAACGCATTCAAAGATAGTTCTTCTGAGCGCTTTTCTGCTTAGTAAGTTTGATCCTGACCGTTCGATGACTGGGGAAATCTATAATTTGTACTCGGAACTTTGTGAGCAAATTGGTATAAGTCCGCTAACCCAAAGGAGAGTAAGCGAGCTGATAAATGAACTAGATGTTATGGGGCTCCTCAACTCGCGGGTTGTAAGCCTTGGGAGATATGGACGAACAAAAAAGATAAGCCTAGGCATTCCACGAAAAATTCTCATAGAGGTTTTCTCTGAAGATGAAATATTTAAGAGCATGCTGAACTATAGGCCTAGGTTCTCATTTTCCTCTTAAATTAACCTTTTTAGAAAGAGGTAAAATCTATTGGAGTAACGTCCAATGTGCTCAGGTTCACTATTGGGATTATGCCCGGGTTTGGTATATGTCCCATCTCCCGCTGATATTCTGTTTGCTCTTGAAATGCTCCTGAATTAACTATGAGTACCCCCCTGTACGCGTTATATTTCATTAAGTGTACGTGCCCTGCATGAAATACATCTGGAATATGCTCTATTACTAAATGATCGATTCTTTCAGGGGCTATTAAAGTCCTCATACCATATGTTGGTGCTAGGTGCCTGCATTGAAGGAGAACTTTCATCGCCTCTTCTGGCGATTGGAAACTCATGTTTGGGACTGTTGCTATAATATCATCTAAGCTTCTCCCATGGCTTAAAAGGAAGATTACGTTATGTAGGCTTATAACTGATGGATCACCTAGCATATGAGCTCTTCCTAAATCATAGAGTGGTTTAGCATAATCCTTTGGAATGGCTGGCTGCGGCAAGGCTCTTCTTGTCGCATCATGATTTCCAGGTATAATAATAATCTCAACATACTCTGGTATTTTTCTGAAAAATTCTGCTGCAGCCTCATATTGTTTGTAGATGTCCTTTATCTCAAGCTCATCATATTGCTGCGGGTATATTCCTACACCGTCAACAATATCACCAGCCACAATTAAATATTTAACATGACCGGCAATTTCTCTAAGTTGGTTATTACCGATTTCCCCCCTTAACCACGTTATGAACCGTCCGAACACCTTCTTCATAAACATCTTGCTTCCAACATGTAGATCAGATAAAAGTGCTACGTGAACTGGTATAGGGGATCTGTTTGGTTTTCTCATAGGTACATCTGGCAGTATTATATCCTTTATTATGAGGAGATCCTCTCTCCCCTTAACAACACTTATACAAATAACCTGGTCTAGAAGAATTCTTTGGGCTTTTACATATACTTCACGGCTTTCAGCCGGGGCAAAAGCTGTTGCCTGACTCTCCAGATCCTCAATTTTAAAGAAGATTCCGCGTTTTGTCTCGCGTTTATCCATGATGATACAAATAATTTTTATCTCAGAGTTCTCAGAAGCTTTCAGAGCGTCTGCTATGGTGCCAGCATCTTTTACATCCACTCGGTTTCTTAATATTCTGCTTATCTTCTTAAACCGGCTCCTGAAATATTCTATGCAATCGCTAAGGGATCCAGTTGCACTTATTTCGTTGGTTGGATCACTTATGATTTTTAGGTCAGATTTAACTTCTTTTGCATAGGGCTTAAAGGAAGTTTTACTGCTAACTTCATGAGTGGTTTTTAAGTTCTTCAGTAAACCCCTTTTATCTATCTCCTCCTCTATAACCTCACGGGTTATGAATAGTGGTTTATCTGAAAGAGCCCTCATTTTTTCAAGTACACATTTTATGAGGGAATCTAGCTCTACCTGAAAAAGTATATTCTTTAGAAATTCAAAGGCTTCTTTATCAATTTGGTAACCAGCCTCGATAATTATGGATACTGCCCTTTTAAGACTCTCTTCACTCTCCGACATCATCCTTCATTATCCTTTAATAAATTCTTTCATAAATAGTGGTTTATATCATGCTTAAATGTACGAGTATAATCCCATGGGAATGCTATGGGTGATGTTTAAACACATTTATATTACACTCCCTTGTATATATAATTTGATCAAAGTTTTATTTATTAGAGCGGTGCAAAATGTTAGAAGTTAGAAAAGTGCAAATGACCAGAAGCGGAACCTTCTTCATTACATTGCCTAAAGACTGGGCTATTCGCAATCGTATACATCGTGGCTCGATCGTTGTAAATTTGATAACTCCTGATGATAAGATCATAATTGATCCAAAATATACGGCTGAGCCCGTGCCACGGGAAGCAACTATTAAAGTCGGGCCGCATCTCAGTCGTGATATCATTAGTAAGTACCTTCTCGGCTACGATATTATCACGATAGAGTCAAAGGACAGAATTACACCTGAGCAGAGGGAGATCGTCAAACAGACGTCAAGTCAGCTTGTAGGTCTAGAAATAACTGAGGAGGATCAAAGTAAAATTGTTATGCAATGTCTCCTAGAGCCTACTGCGCTTTCTCCAGAAAGAATTCTGCGTCGTGAGCACTTGATCTCTTCAAGCATGTGTAAAGACTCCCTTATAGCATTGTTAGAGAGAGATGTTCATTTAGCCAGAAACGTTATTGCCAGAGACAATGAGGTTGACAGACTCTATTTTCTATTAGTTAGGGTTTTAAGAACGATTATACAAAACCCAAGCCTTAGTGAGAAACTCAATATATATCCAATAGACTGTTTAGATTATAGGTTAGTGGCAAGTTTTGTTGAGCTAGTTGCCGATCAATCATCACAGATAGCCAAATATGCGATTAAATTTAAGGATCTAAAGATAAATAATGATATATCAAGGACTTTAAGCAGTCTCCATAAAAGTATCCTTGAGATCTTTAATGATTCCGTTGAGTCCTTCATTTCACATAATGTTTCTAGGGCTGCTTCTATAAGAGATAAGGAACCCGAAATTAGAGAACTGATTAATAAAATTGAGTCATTGGCAAATACGTTGCCTTTTGAGAGAGCGCAGGATCTAGTAATAATATTATCATTACTTAACCGCATATATGATTATAGCGTTGATATATCCGATTTGACGACTTCAAAAGAACTTTAGCCGAAGATTGATCTGCTGCTAATGCCGTCCACATACCTTTTAAAATAGTTCTTTCTCACCAATTTTCCTGAAGATTTTCCCTCTAACTTTTACTGTCGGCATTTCCATTTCTTCTGGGCTTCTTTCAATAGTCTTCCTTCTTACAGTCTCTCCGCAAATGCCCTGTGGAAGCAGGCGCCTGATTGTGCATATGGCGTAATTACAGTTTACGGGATTACATGGCTCATCGGTTAATCGGCACCATGGATTTTTTCCGCGGAGCACCAAAAAGTCTTTCCCGCATCTGAACTTATTACATTTAGAAGAACATTTTCTTACTCCAGACAACGTGGACACAACCTGAACGAGGGGAGTCCTTAATAGACCTCATATATCTTCTTAAATTTTGGTTAGGAACAATTTACTAATAAACTTTTCTTTATTCTGGTATAATATTTAAATTTAGAGGCGGGTCAGATAAAAGTTGCTGGCTGCTCTTTTGACTCATCAAAAACAGTTTTTATTTCTTTGGGAGAAATTCTTCGATAATTAGTTTAGCAAGATTTACTTTATCCTCTAGGGTCCTCATTATGGTGTTGGCTAAGATTACTCTTATCCCGAGAAGTTCTATTTTATTCTTTTCCTCCTTGTCTGCGTAGTCTAGTATGAAGGCGCTTAGAAAATCTCTATAGAGGTATGCTACTGAATGCGCCGAAACTTTTAGCCCGAGTCCCCCCATAAGCTTATCTGCAGGACCTTTTATTGGCATTCCCGCCACTATTGGGCTTATGGCCACTTTAGGAGCCCTGCTAGATCTTAGAGACTCTCTTATACCCTTGATGGATAATATTGTACCTATGCTTACAATAGGATTGCTTGGGCAGACGATTATTAACTCGCTGTTAACTATCGCTTCAATAACACCATCGGCAGGCTTAGCGGCTTCAGCTCCCAGATATTTTACTCCTAAAACTTTATCCCTAGCCCCCCTCTTAACTAAATATTCTTGAAAGTGCATTAGCCCAGCATCAGTCTCAATCCATGTCTCAAATTTATCATCCGTCATCGGAATTATATTGGCTCTTACACCCAATCTCTTACATATCTCTCTTGTCACCTGAGAGAGCTTTAAGCCCCTCTTTAAAAGAAGCGTCCTGTGGATATGTGTTGCAAGGTCTCTATCGCCCAAATTAAACCAGGTTTCATAGCCATATTTCCGCAGCATTTCCAGGCAATAGAATGTATCGCCTCTTATACCCCAGCCCTTCTCTTCATCAACTATTCCAGCTAAAGTATAAGTGATTATATCAAGGTCTGGCGAGATATGCAGCCCATAAAGTTCTATATCATCCCCTGTGTTGACGATCACAGTTAACTCCTCTTCCGGGATCACTTTAATGAGCCCTGAAAGAAGTTTTGCGGCGCCTACACCGCCAGCTAAAGCCGTTATCATAGATTTGCACCCCAATAATCCTTAAAGGCTATTTCCTTAAGTGGCTTTCTAGGTGGGGGCTCGGGGCTCTCGGCTGGATAGCCGACTGTTATTAAGGCTTGAGGCTCAATATCACGTGGCATTTTCAGAATCTTTCTGACAGTCTCTTGGCAGAATAGGGGTGCACAGAACCAGCATGCGCCTAAACCCTCGGCATGAGCGGCCAAGAGAATATTTTGTATTGCAGCTGCTAAACTCTGCGTCGCCATTAAATGCTCAAACCTCTGTCTCCTCCTATCAGGATATTTATGCATCTCCCTCATGGTTATTGCGGCAACTATAAGGACTGGTGCCTCTGAAAAGCGCTTAATAGACCCCTCAACCAACTTTCTTGAATCTTCTGGGGGAACATGATTTTTTTCAAGGTCTCTCAGCCAGTCTGAGGCCATCGCTTCAGCTAATCTTCTCTTCACCTCTGGATCAGCTATTATTATGAAGCGCCAGGGCTGAGCATTATGGGCTGATGGGGCCCACCTAGCAGCATCAATCAACTTTAAAATAAGATCTTGGGGGGCACTCTTAGATGAGAAGGATCTTATACTCCTTCTGCCTTTAATAATATTTTCTATAAAATCTTCCTTCAAATGGCTCCTCACCGGAAATATCTAAGATATAAGAAGTTAAGAAATATTTTTGGGAATTTAGAACCTTAGAACAATTTTTGCGCGCCTTTTGATAGCTTCTGTCACTACATAGCCCAGAGGAATCGTGTAAAGTGATAGTGTAGCATTAAATACTGCAAGTAATGGCAGGAGAAGTCGTATAGCTTCCTCAGTAAAACTGAATCCAATTGGTGGGGGATATCGAAGAAACGCCCAGTTAACAAAGCTCATTACCGCAACCCTAAATATTATCCCAAGTACAGTTAAAATTAAAATCATGACTAGACGGCTTCTATATTTCAAGTTGCTTATTAAATGCGTGCCTAGCCACATGCCCAACAGCATGCTGACTATTGCAACAAAATTGTAAAATGGTCCGGTAGGCAGCATTCCTGGAAATACTGCTAAGAGCACAAGCGTGTTTATTAATGCAACGAAAACTCCTGCCAGGAAACCAAAGAAAAAGAATACCGCGGTTATTGGGATCTCCCATATTTGATATATTAAAAATGGCGCGTATGGTGCTGGAAATTTTACTGGTGAAAGATTAAGTGCTATTGTAAGCGCCGCGAAAACTGCTATGAGAGCAGCTTTCCTCGCTCCAAATATAAGATTTCTCTTTTCTGATGGCATTGTATAAATCACCTTTTTGAATAACAATATGAAATTTTCCTATTTAAGAGTAACTACCCAAAAATGAGTAAATCACTCTCCCCACTCTTTTTGCAGCCACTCCATTATCTGCTTATCCAGAGGTTTTGTCTTCCGGCTTCTTCGCCCAAATTTAAGCGGGTATCCTCCCATAGTTCTGTGGGAGGTTTCTGCAAGCCTATCTGTCTCCCCCTCTTTAAATTCGCGCCATCTGGAATCATGCCTAAACTCTTGCGGGGCAATCCAGCTGGGAGAAAATTTATCGAGGTCTTCTGGCTTCATACAAACACATACAGTATTCAGCTCTCGGTGTAGGCTTAATGGACATGTAAAAACTCTTGCTGGATCAATTTTATTCTCCACTTTTATTTCGCTCCACATTGATGATTCCACAAGATTTTGAGAAAGCTTTGCGTTCACGTACTCAACTATTGCATATGCAAGGTCTAGGGGATTATATTTTTTGAGTAAGCTTTCTGAAATGCTTCTCTCGTTTATATGGATGTGACATCCATTCCCAGACCATTTGACATAAACTGATTTTTTGACCCCCCAACCACCTAAAAACTCTACAATTTCTCTTGCAACTCGAATAGTGTTCCTCCAGTTTGACAAGTTACTATCAATGTCCCATGTAGGTGTGCAGTATGCTATATTCCCTTGATCATAAAGATCATAGAAATTTTCGATTCTCCTATAAACGTTGGCGGTGGCATAAATAGACCTTACCCTATAATTATATAGTGTTCCTAGATCTTCCAACCTCTCTATTTTTATTGGTCTCCCCCGAATATACCTTTTCAAGACAAATTTCCCCGGAGCATCTAAACAATGTATGGCTATCCACCTCCCCCTACAGAAATCCATAATCTCCCTTTGGACATCTTTGCGTGAGTAATGTTCATGCGCGACATCCATAAAACTGGCTTCAACCATACTTTCCACTATAAGCGCAGTTTAATATCTAAATTTAATTAGTTTGTTATTAAGAACTTTGTTTTATGGTCTCAGCAATATATTGCTGAAAAAGAGGTCCCAGACGTGTTTAGATAAAAATACTCAATATTTTGGATCCTTAAAAGAAAGGAATTTTTTAAACCATTCTATGGCCGAGTTTATTGCTCTATCTAGATGCTCCGCTCTTGTGAAGATATGATCCGCCCCATCTATAATTTCTATCCTTTTCGGTTTACTTGCATTCTCGTAGAGCTTTAATGCATGATCTACTGGAACAGTTTCATCCGCGCTGCCATGAATGATCAGAATGGGAGGCGCCTCCCTCACAGCCTCCAGCAAATTATATTCTTTTAAATCCTCATAAAACTTAGCTTTTAATCTTCTTCCTGAAGGAAGCTCATAATATGTGTCCTGTTCACATATAAATTTCCTTTCGCATAGGCTTGGAATAACATATGGAGTTGAGATTAAGACAATAGCTCTTATCCTCTTTTCTCTGGCTGCTATGGCAACCATCCCACCGAAACTCGAGCCTATAACACCAATTCTCTCAGCATCGATTTTGCCACTCTCCCATAGAAAGCGGAGGGCAGCCCTATAGTCCCTAATCCTCCCCGTTAAAGTTGTATCCTCAAATAAGCCGTCGCTCCTCTCAGGCCCCTCACCACACCCCCTAAAATTAAATCTTAAGCATGCGTAGCCTTCGCTGAAGAGCCTTGAAGCAACGATTGGCCATTTACCAGAATCTTTGTTTCCCTCTAAGCCATGTAGGGTGATTACGCAGGGAGCCCCGACATATGGTAGATGAAGGTTCCCACGGATCCTCTGGCCATTAACATAAAATTCAACGGGATAGGGCTCAAAAGATGATCCCAAAAACAACTGTTTAGCCCCTCTTAAGGATAAAAGAGAAAGAAGTAGTAAAGTTTTTGTTCATATTTTTGTAGATGACCTAAGGAGCCTCGACCTCTTTTCTTTCCATCCTCTTCTGGATTCTCTCCATAATATGTCTAGGTAAAACTATGTCCTCTCTCCGCATTTCGACTGGGCCGAGTATTGTTAGTCCCTTGCCCGGCAAAATCATTATCTCATGTAACTGTAGGCTATGATTTGTCTGTCTCATCTTCTCGATTAAAATATAGCGCCTTAAAATGCCGTTTCTAACGAATCTCCGAAATCTTATTATTCCGTCAGCTATATGCTCGACACCCCAGCCGAACGCTTCAGAGGTTGTTATAGCATATTGTGAGGTTGCCATGATAGTGAAGTCCCATTTCGCTAGAACCTTCTTCACGAAATACGAGTATCTTCTGGCCATTGCGGGCTTATCAAGCCAGAACGCGGATAGAGAATCTATTACTAGACGCGCCCTGCCATACCCTAGAGCCTTCTTTGCCTCAATAATCTTGTTTATGAGCTCCTCGACATCTAGGCTCTGAAGAGACCATTCATCTTGGCGTCCCATTAAGGCGTCAATTATTATCATTTTCTTTTCAGCGATCTCCTTGGAGAAATCAAAGCCAAATTGAGCTGCCTGCGCAATAATCGACTCCCTGCTCTCCTCTGTTGTAACGTAGATACATTTATCCTCCTCGCTAACGCCTTGGGCAATAAAATGTATGCAAAATACTGTTTTCCCGGTGCCAGGCTCGCCGGTGACGGCTACCATAAAACCCTTCGGTATTCCACCCTCAAGCATAGCATCTAATTCTGGAATACCGGTTGATAATCGCTCAATGCGCATAATTTTTCAACCTTTTAGTTGATCTAAATCTTTAAAGAATCAATAATAGTGCTGAAATAGATTGGGCTTTATATTAAGGTATACTAGCGGCCCCCTCTCCTTGGATAATCTCATGATTCTTGTGCTAACCGCATTGTATATGCTTAGCGGTTCTAACGCTATAATGCTATCTTTATCGGCTCTCTGTATACGTCTTGCGATCTCCTCAACTATCAAGTTATCGGCTATGAATTCCGTCATGCAAATCTCGCCATAATCTATAAGTTTTTTAATGGTCATGACTTTCAAATCATTTTTCCAGTCCACTTCTTGTAAAATCTTTCTAGCCCTCTTAATCCTCTCAACATGATCCTGCGGTGTCTCAAATTTTGTTGAAAGAATCTTAACGCGCTCCCGCCACTTTTTAAGCCACATACCAGCCCAGAAATTCAATGAAATTCTGAAGTCTCTTGGATTATCTCTGAAGGCTTCTTCAAGCCTTTTATAAATAACCTTTACATCATCAATATTCATCTTAACTTTTAGCCAGCTCTCTAAATCTCTTGAGGCGTAGACAACCATTTGATAATCCGTAGTATATGGTTTAAACTGGGGGATAAAGACCTCAAACTCTTTAACTAGGAGCGTAAATAGCTTGCTTCGAAAGTTCATCACGCTCATCAGATACACTCACACATTATTTATACTCGTGGACAAGAATTTAAAAGTGTTGCTTGAAGCAGAAGATACCAGTATTTCTAGCGGAGGCTGCTGGGTAAATCGGCTAATCTTGGTAGTCCATCCCTAGCCCCCATTTTTGTCAAGCATCTTGAAGCGACAAAGTTTCCAAGGATCCCACATTCCCGGAGACTTTTCCCTTTAAGGAGCCCATATATGAAGCCTGCGCAGAAGGCGTCCCCCGCGCCAGTCGTATCGACAACCTTAACTCTAAAGGGCTCCAGTAGATGGCTCTCTAATCCATTTGTAATGTAGCAACCCTTCTCCCCGAGCTTAACTGCAACTATTTTTACGTCTTCCCTCAGGAGGTTTTCGGCCCCCCTCCTATAATCTTCCTCGCTAGTTAAGAGACGTAGCTCCCCCTCGCTTGGCAGAAGAGCATAACACTTTTTAATTATTGGTCTAAGATCTAGCAATCCTCTGCGGGCATAGATCGCTCCGGGGTCGAGGGTTACTTTAATTTCTGGGGGAAGATTTTCCAGAAGATTTTTCTGCGCCTTGAAGGGTCTCTCACCGGCAAATGATGTTAAATGTAATATTTTGGCGCCCTTAATATACTCTAAATTAATCTCCCCGAACTCTAATGTATCATTTACTCCTGGATCTAGGTAAAGTGCCCTATTACCTTTTTGATCTACAAAGCCTAAAACAGCTCCGCTTCTACCAGTTTTTGAGATAATTATTCCCCCTACATCTACCCCCTCATCTATAAAAGACTTAAGTAGGAGTTTTCCATCCCTATCCTCCGCGACCTTGCCAATATAGCCAACTTTAACGCCAAGCCTCGCCAAACCCACAGCGGTATTAGCGGCAGATCCGCCCGGTGTCTCCCTAAAATCAAGTATTATGCTCTCCTCATCAGCCCCAGCCAGCCTATCAACCTTATAAAGCCTGTCCATGTTCAAGGCGCCAAAACAGATAACATCTAAAGTCATGGGAACAATTCCCTCAGATAGATTTTATATTGTCCTAGCTTACCACCATAGTTTCCAGCAGATATTCTAATAACTCCATTAACTGAAGAGACAGCCTTTATTCCAACTCTCATTGCCTCTTTAACAGCGTTTAGGCTAAGCCCATTTATAACTATCTCCGGGATATAATGAACTTTTTCTGGAACCTTTGAGTCCGAGCCAAGCTTACTTTTGAGTGATGGGCAATAAGGATGATTTGTTGTTGGACCTATATGTGGGAATCTTGTCTCTGGCTTCGATCCAGCTGAACATATATCAAATGGTGTAACTACCCCCTCAACTTGGCTTATGGCCCTCAAAGCCCTCTTTCCAGCCTCAAGCACAGCCCTTTTTGTCCGGCACATGTACCAGAAGTTTCCGCCCATGACCCCGCGCCCATATCCCAAATAACGCTCTATCTTGAAGTCTGGAACCATTATTGGGATGATTATCATCTCCCGGCCATATAAGTTTTCAATCCACTCGTAGCCATCCCCGCAGTGCCCTATAAACTCCATCGTGTCAATTTTACCTATGGGGTTTGGACATGCGTCGAAAACCGCTGTGAAGGGCTTGACAAGGATGTCCTGCCTAACCCTATAAGAGAACTCCCTGTAAAATCTTCTTACAGCCTCATTTAGAGGTTTTTTCTTGTCTATTCCGCTCCAGAACTGTAGTATTACGCCTGGCCTCCCATCCGGAGCCTCGCTCCTTGGAACCCAGCGTTCTATCCCACCCTCTATTCGACCTATAACAGTTGAGGGCGTAGCCGTCGAATCCTCAGCAGCCCTCTTAAGAATCCACATATCATCTGCTGTGACGAGTATCCTGAAATAGAGACCCTCGAAAGCCTCGGCATAAGTATCTTCAATAAACACGCTCAAACTGATCCCCAAATAAAACAAAGATAAAAGATACTTGTAATGTTTAATGTTTAACAGTGTATATGTGTAAAATGCTACTTTCTCCGCTTTGATGCGCTGCTTCTCGCAAAGATATCATCTGAAATTTTTCTCTTTTGGAAGGAGACTATTTAAGGATTTTTCATTCTAAAAATCTGATAGTGGCTGTGGTGTTAGCCCAGAGACCCTACGACCTCTCCCCTAACCGTTTTTCTGAAGACGGTGCTCTCCTGTATTAGGCGCTCCATATTTTCTGGCGTTATCCTCTCGATCCACGGTGCCTTTTCCGGATAAAGTTTTTTGAGGCGCTCTAATAAAAGGGGATCACAATATCCTTCTAGAGAGGATATATCCCAATCCTCCGCTAGACTGAGCACGTGCTCCTTTCCATACCTCTTAAACTGCTCGGCTAATACCGCCAGAACGATGGCATCATGTGATAGAACTGCTATTTCAGCCTCCCGGATAGCATACTGATTTCCATTAAATGATATTGTTAGGCCATTGTTTTTTCTGACTAGCTTAAATGTCTCCACGTCAGTTATGCTGTCGCCAACATAAATAACTGATGAAAGTCTCCCATAATGTGATGAAATTATCTCCATAACAGCCCTAGCCTTCTCATATCCGCCAACCGGATCTACTTCTCTTAACGCTCGTCCTATCTTCATACTCATTATTTCTTCCCAAAAGATTTTATCGAGACGCCTAACGACTTCCCGGGTCTCCCGTGAAAGATCTTCCAGCGATTTAGCGCTGGCGGGGACCTCTATCATGGGCATTTCATTTATCTCTTCCTTTAATTCTCTCAGTCTCGCCATCTCCTCCTCTGAAATCTCATATTTATCTATGTCTATCCTTGTACAGTAAACGTTCTCCCTTGGAAAATCTATGGCTTTGCAGAGAACCTCTATATAGGGCTCATAGCTAGTGCTTACGATGAAAGATGGCATTATTGACATAATATAGCGCAGCGTCTCAGCCGATCCCGGCATCAGCAGCAGCGTTTCTTTCGAGAAGCGTTTCATGATTTCATTGGTTGCGCCATAAGCCTTTAGGAAGGGAACTATAAGCTTAAGTGTATCGCCAGCTTTATATCCCGGTCTCCTAATAATGTCAGATAAAATATCATCATATCTGCTTATTATTGTGAAGAGCTTATCGCCATTAGGTATAAGCCAGCTCGTGAATTCAAATGCGTTATCGTTTTTTGAGACTGGCCCTTCACAGTCAGTTATGAAGATTGGCATTATGCTCCTCCCTCAAAGCTTCCATATGCTTTATGCTTCGCTTGATATGCTCCCTTGAGGCTATGTCAGTTCTATACCACAACGCTCCCCCCTTAATAGCCCTTATACCCTCCATGGCTATTTCCCGCGCGCTTTGTATATCATCAGCTGCTCCCAGAACCGCGACGGCTCTAGAAGACAATGCGTAATTCTTTCCGTCATCGCGTAGCTCCATTGAACCTGGATAAATCTTAATGTTATCACCATATTTTTCCGAGAGTCTTTCAGCATCCTCTAATATAACTGGTGTTCCTACTTCATCACTTTTAACTAGGTGTGGAAAGACGTTTATATATCCGCCATAGGTTGGCGGAACCTTATAAACTACCACGGCTGCCTTCTCTTCAAAATTTATGCGGGTTAGCGTTCCCTCAATCATCCTAAAGCATACTTCAACAAAATCATCTTTTAGTAGGGCTAATATTGGTATTATTTCCGGGTCACCTGGCCTACTATTATTTTCTAGTATCATTGGCCCCCTGCCAGTATGCATGAAGGCCTCGTAGAAAGGCATCCCACGTAGATTTGGGTTTGATCCCCCGCCCTTAAGTCTCTCAAAAAGTCTCTCAATTATTTTCTTCTCTTTCTCCCAATCCTCGGGTCTCATGAAGGGCAGAATATAACCTCTATCTTTATATGTCCCCATTCCACCAGTATTTGGTCCTTTATCCCCATTAAAGGCCCTTTTATAATCTCTTGTCTCAGGTAGAGGAACAAGATGTTTCCCATCGCAGAAGGCTTGGAAGCTTGACTCCTCACCCTCAATCTTCTCTTCAACTATGACTGGTCCAACCTTAAAGTTCGCTAAAAAATGCTCTAAAAGTTCTTCGCGGGTGTTGAAGTGGTCCCCCCAGACCCCTACACCTTTACCCGCCGCTGGTGCATCCGGTTTAACAGCCACTTTATTATCGAGTTCATCAAGCCACTTATATAGATCCCTTTTGACATCCTCAATGCTGGTATAGCTTTTTGGGTCAAACACTTTAAACCTCGGGTTTACCTCTGGAACAACCTCTTGGAAGAGGATTCTCTGCAAAACTTTACTCCTTTCAAGGGCATACTCTTTTGTTGGGCATATCATTGGTATGCCGAGATTATTTTCAATTAGGTCTCTTATTCCATCAATTATCGGCTTTTCTGGACCAACTATGCCAAAATTTATTTCATCCTTGCGTTTCTCAGCAAATTTATATATGGCATTAACATTAAGATCTGGGATGACGATATGTTCCTTTGCTCTACGGAGGTTAAAGGGGTTTTTCTGCCTATCGACTATATAGAGATCAACCTTATACTCACGAGTTCTCAGAAAGACATCAACCATAGCAGCCTCTCTAGAGCCGTAAGAGACTATGAGAATGCCAACGCGCTCCATAAGCGTCACCAACAAGTAAATATATTTTCCTGGCATATTAGAAGATTCCTGAAAATGGAGGAACTCTTTTAAGAATATTGTGTTTAGAAAAAGAATGCTGGAGAAAAGGGTTATGGGTGACCTGCCCGCAATAATTGGTGTTGGCAGAACCAGGTTTGGTGAGCATTACGAGCTAGATCCTGAGGATCTAATTGATGAGGCTGGATTGATGGCTTTAGAGTCCGCTGGAATCGAACGGAAAGATTTAGAGGCATGCTATATCTCGGACTATCTGTTGCAGCTTACTAATAAGATGGGTTTGGAAGAGGGCTTCGTCTCACAGCTGCTAGAAATGAATATCCCGGTCGAGAGGATGAGATCATTCAGCTCGGCGCTGATGAACGCCTGCCACGCTATAGAAGCCGGCAAATATGATATTGTTCTTGTCGGCGGGATTGAGAAGATGACTGATAGGTGGAGCAAGATAAGAGATGATCTTATGCTCTTTGTGGACCGCTGGAGCTATTATGCAGGTGGCACACCAGAATCTAATCACGAGCTTCTTCTTAGAGAATATATCAAAAAGAATGAGATTGAGGGGGCTGACCGAGAAAAGATTATGCTAACATTAGCGTATATCTCCGTTAAAAATCACAATAACGCCCTATGGAACGAGTACGCTCACTTTAGAAGGGAGATTAATGTTGATAGGGTTTTGGCAGCTAGGAGGGAGGAGCGTAGAATTCTTGGAACTTATGATTTCGCTCCAATCTCTGATGGGGCAACGGCCCTAGTATTAGCGAGCCAGAAGAAAGCTAAGGAATATATTGACGAGCCGATCTACGTGCTTGCATCAGCTTTGGCGACAGATTACATCTCATATCCATCCAGGCCATATAGAACAGGCTTCATAGCGAGTAGAATAGCCATGGAAAAAGCCCTAAAAATGGCAAACATAAGTCTAGATGACATAAAATTACTGGAGGTCTACGATCAGTCAACTGTGCTTGAGATGATCTCGCTTGAGGATCTCGGTTTTGTTGAGAGTGGAGCAGCATGGAGAAAACTCTATGAGAATTTTGAGAGTTTTAACGGCTGCTATAACCTCTGTGGAAGGGAGATTTATGTGAATACGGATGGCGGATTAAAGGCTGATGGAAACCCGCTTGGCGCGACCGGTGGAGCCCAGATATTTGAGATTGTTAAGCAGCTTAAGGGCGAGGCAGGTCGGAGACAGGTGAAGCCAGACGGCGACTTACTTTACGGCTGTGTTCAGGAGATCGAGGGTTTCGGAACAAAGGTTTTCGTTCATATATTG
The DNA here is from genome assembly GCA_038867895.1 of Bathyarchaeia archaeon. Lineage (GTDB taxonomy): Archaea > Thermoproteota > Bathyarchaeia > Bathyarchaeales > DTEX01 > DTEX01. Next base: position 34,565 of record JAWBXL010000011.1, read on the forward strand.
GGGAGGGAGAAGCGTGAGTAGTGAGCCGATAGAGAGAAGGGTCACTTATGTTGGCGATAGGCTTAAGGGAAGTAGGTGCCCATTTTGTGGAAAGGAGTATTTTAAGCCAAAAAGGTATTGCGGAAATTGCGGCAGAAAAAGTCTCGGAAAGATGGAGGAGATAGACTTCTTTTATGAGAAGGGCGTGCTTGAAACATGCACGGTTATCAGAGAGCCAACAAACAGATTTACGAAGCTTGCTCCCCTCATATATGGGACAGTGTCATTTCATGATGGGAAAGTGAGGGTTCCCGGCAGATTAACCGATATTATCGTTGGGAGCGAGGAAATAAATTTAGATGATCTTGAGGGCAGGGAGGTTGTGCCGAGGTTTAGGCGTAGATGCTCTGTTAGTAAGAGTGATATTATACCAACAATTTCTTTAGCCTTTACCTTCGCCGACGAATATTACCCATATCAGCGATATGATATTTTCCATCCAAATAAGGAGTATGATGTTCCGGGGATAGTGGGCTACGGCGTATATATTTCAAGATTCAGAATTAAGGAAGTGGGTGTGGAGCGCTCAGTTCCATTTATAGATGAAGACGCGATAACAGCCGCTGTGGAGGCTGGAAAGCTGGCACTGATATATTCAGGCATAGAATGCTGGTTTATAGGCAAAGTTTATGTCGGTACGGAGTCAAATCCATATGTTGTTAATCCAATAGCCTCAAAAGTCGCGCAGGTTCTAAAGCTTGGTGAAGAAAGTGCCGATGGAGTACAAGAGGTAGATGCCGTTGACACGGAGTTTGCCTGTAAGGCCGCAACAAGCATGTTTAAGGATGCTGTTGCCCTAACGTATTATCCTAAAGATCCAATGGAATATGTGATGGTTATTGGTGCCGATAATGCCCAGGCTGCGCCTAGATGTGAACCCGGCGGAGAACTGGACTATTTTGTCGGCTATGGGGGAGCAGCCTTCATTTTCGGCAGAAGAGACGTCATCGCTGAGGTTGAAGGCTGGTGCTCCTGTACATCTGATACACCTGACTTCTGGAGGAGAGATCTTGAGCCATACCCTCGGCATGGTGGGAGATTTACTGGGGAGCCAGCATATTTTAAGCATGTTTTAAAGGCTGGCAGAAAACTTATGGAGAAAATGAACCTGAAGCCAAGCGATATAGACTATTTTGTCTGCCATCAGCCTAACCCAACATTTCCAGTGAGAGCTGCGACAAGTTTAGGTTTTAAGCCAGAGCAGTATCTGCCAGGAATACAAGTGACAAAGTTTGGTAATACTTACTCTTCCTCCTCATTGATAGGCTTGGCCGCGGTGTTAGATCAGGCTGAGCCACATAAAAGGATAATGATTGTTAGCTACGGTTCAGGTGCAGGAAGCGATGCCTATATATTTGTAACAACAAGCCAAATTAAAGACAAGAGGAATAGACAGAAGTTTACTGTTAAGTATCAGGCGGAGAATAAATTCATAAGATATATTGATTACGCAACCTATAGAATGTTTAAGGAAGGGCTTTAGTTGCCAATAAGCAAGGAATAAAGCTTATATCCACCCTGCTATTCTATTTTTTATCGCTAACATCAAGGCAGTTAAGTCGGGAGTTGCTTCCTCGGCTTTCTGCTTTGGTGTTAGTTCCGCGATACAGGACGAAAAATAGATGTTGATTAAGTTAAATCCGCTGAGAAAGATGGTTGTGGTAGCAGTCTCTTTAACTTTTGTAAGAGGATCTGGGCTCGTGTCGTTATTCTATGGTTCTTCGTTGCTGGACAATGTTTTCCGCTCCTGGGATCGCGGAGAAATATGGAAAGGGAGGGTGAGTTGAAGGTGAAGATTAGAGATCTAAAGGATGGTATGCGCAGGGTAAATATTGTAGCGAAGGTTTTAGAGGTCTCTGAGCCGCGGGAGGTCGTCTCAAGGTTTGATGGTCGCGTCTATAAAGTTGCTGATATACTCATAGGCGATGACACTGGAACTATAAAGCTTTCTTTGTGGAATGAGCAGATTGGGCGCGTAAATGTTAATGATACAATAAAGATTGAAAATGGCTATGTGAGATCCTTTAAGGGTGAGAAGCAGCTCAACGTTGGTAGGTTTGGGAAATTAACCGTCCTGTAAAGCGCGGAAAATATAAACGTGTTTGGAGGTGAGAAAAAGTATGCAGAGTGAAAGGAGAAATGAGAGAGGCGAAGAAAGGAGATTCAAGAGGGGTTATGGAAGACGATTTCCACCAAAACCAGTAGAGCTCGGAAAGGAATATGATGTTGAGGTTAGAGAGGTCAGTAAAAGAGGAGATGGTGTGGCTAGGATACAGGGTCTCGTGACATTTATACCAAATGCGAAGCCGGGAGACCGCGTAAGGATTAGGATAACCAAGATAAGTAGAAGGTTTGCTGAAGCCGAGATTGTTGGCAGCTAAAGATGGGTAGCTAACTCTTTTGAGAATTCCTTCTGGACGACAATATTTCTATCCTTGTTTTATTTAATTATTGTTCCAACCTTTACCCCGTTAATCGCTAAAAGGATATTTTCTGGGTTAAATCCATTGACCACAATAGTTTTTATACGCTTCTCTTTTAATATGCGGATAGCCTCGGGATCTATTATCTGATGTATTCCAGCCTTATGCTTATTCTCGCCCAGTATTCTTTCCAGATTATTAAGGCTGATTTCATCCAGCTTTTTCGCATCCGAATACTTTTTTGGGTCTTTTGTAAAGATCCCTTCTTGATCTGTCGCCTTAACAATTAAGTCGGCTCCAACTTCCGAGGCCATTAATGCGGCTACCGCATCTGTCGTCATGCCTGGTCTAATGCCGCCCATAATAACTATTCCTCTTTCGCTGAGTGTTCCCGCGGCTTCCTCGATTGTTACTGGCACCTTTCTCCACTGGTATCCGCCGATCTTCATCGAGAAAGCCTGAGCAAAGAGCCTTGAGACCGAGATAGCTAGCTCATCCTGCTCCTGCTCGGATAATCCTAGGGAACGCGCTAGCTCAATGAATTCTCTGGCTAGCTCGCCCCCTCCAACTACAACGACAATTTGGTGTCCCTTAGCCCTTAAATCCATGATTAGATCCACGTATCTTCGTATTAGGTTCGGGTTTAGGGGGGATGCTATAACCGAACCCCCAACTCTTATAACTATCTTCATTCATCGCACCACGCCTAAAGGACCTCTCTTCATAAGTTTTTCTCAGCGTCTCTGAAAAATTAATCTTTATTTCTCTCCTAAAATTTTAGGATATATTATCCCATCATAGGTTTGTGGAAGAGATGCTGGAGCTAATTTTTCTTGGGACTGGTGGTGGGCGTTTTGCGATGGTAACTCAAAGGAGGAGAACTGGGGGAATAAGGCTGATTTCTGAGCAGAATAAAGTTAACTTTCATATAGATCCCGGTCCTGGCGCCCTGGTATATTCTCTTGGGATGGGCTTAGATCCGCAGAAGATTAAGGCGATATTTGTTTCACACTCGCACTTGGATCATGTGAATGATGCTGAGCCGCTGATAGAGGCTATGAGCGAGGGGACAACGAGGAAACGTGGTGTTCTTGTAGCCTCAAAAAGTGTTCTAAGAGGCAATGAGATATGCGAGAACTCTATTTCAAGGTATCATCAGGCTATGCCAGAGAAGGTTATTGAGGCGAGCGTCGGCTCCTCATTTGAAGTTGATGGGATAAGCGTCTCTATCTGCAAGGCTGTTCACTCAGACCCGGATACAGTGGGCTTCCGCTTTAATATTAGGGATTTCGGCGAACTCGCATATATACCCGACTCAGAATACTTTAGTGATGTATCAAAATTTTATAGTGGGCTGAGACTGCTGATACTCTCAGTCTTAAGACCATCAGGCCAGTCTTGGGAGGGTCATATGACGACTGATGATGCCATAAAGATACTTGAAGAGACGCATCCGGAGATGGCTATAATAACACATTTCGGTATGCAGATGATCTTTAAGGGGCCGGAGAAGGAGGCTGGGTTAATAGAGAAGAAGACTGGTGTACCGACTAGAGCGGCCTTTGATGGGATGCATGTCCTTTTGGGTAAGGAGATATTTATAGGTGGGCGAACTGGTAGAGGTAGGGACTTAACTAGCTTCTTTGGCTAATATGTAGATGTCATCAGAGATCTTTTCAGCCCCCTCTTTCTCAGGCTCCCCGAAAATAAGCGTCTTGATTCTATGCATTGCCTTTAAATCATCCCCAAACGGCTTTAGGTCCGGCGGAGCATAAACTGTCGCGTCGAGATCCTGGCTTAACGCAATCTTATGTTTCTTCTTATATTGCCATATAGCATTATTAAACTCCATAAACTTTGGCAATAGGTTAACTATGAGCTCCCTCTCCTCCTTCGTCTCCTCTGGGAAGCGCTGGACATGTATGCTCTCTTTAGAGTAGAGTTCAAGCCATATGGCCTCTGTTATGAATGGGCATATCGGCGCCAGCAGCTTAAGTATTGTCTCTAGGCACTTATGTAGTGTGTACCATGCGCCACGCTGGAGTTTCACATCGAATGTTTTATCTTTGTTATATGCCCTTGATTTCGCAGCCTCAATATAGTGATCCGCAAATATGTTCCACGTGAATAATCTTATTGCTGTGGCTGCTTGGAAAGCATTGAATTCTTCATAGCCCTTGCGGCATTCCGCTATAACCTCGTTTAGTTTGGCGAGGATCATCTTGTCTAGTGGGGCTAGCTCAAGGTTATCGTTTACTTGTGGGAATGAGGATATAAACCTGGCTATGTTCCATAGCTTTGTCAGGAACTTTGATGTTCCACGTATCCTCTCAAAGGAGCATCTTATATCGCCTTTAGTTATGTTTCCCTCAAGGGCAGACCATACTCTAAAAGCTTCGCTGCCAAACATCTTTATGACGTCCTGCGGGTCAATAACGTTCCCAGCGCTCTTGCTCATTTTTCTACCGTGCTCATCAACAACATGCATGTGTATCCAGACATTTTTAAAGGGCTCCTTGCCGAAAAGCAGGAAGGATTTTAGGATCGTGAAGTAAAGCCAGTTCCTAACTATTTCTTTTCCCTGCGGTCTTAGGGAGCATGGAAATTTCTTTTGGAAGAACTCTTTGTTCCATAGATAGCCGAGTATATAGATCTCTGATGTGGCTGAGTCAAACCATGTGTCGAATGTTCTCTCCTCCCCCCTAAATTCTGTCCCGCCGCACCTGGGGCATTTGTCGATTGGAGGTTTCTCCCTCCAGGGCTGATAGTATCTTCCAGGCTCAGGCACATAGATGTAACCGCATGCCTTGCAGTACCAGAGAGGTATCTCTGTCCCATAATATCTTCGCCTTGATATGACCCAGTCAATATCGAGCGAGTTAATCCAGTCTACGAGTATCTGCTTGCTTTCTGGGGCGAAGAATCGCATTTTATCAGCTAACTTAAGTATCTCATCTTTAAACTCGACCTGCTTTAAGTAGAGCTCCTTCATTGGGATAAATTCTATTGAGTTTTTGGATCTCCAGCAGATTGGTCTACGCTGGATTATCCTCTCCTGCTTAACTAGGAGGCCATGAGCTTTAAGATCTTCTATTATGCGCCTCCTAGCCTCCTCAACCTTTAAGCCAGCATACCTACCAGCGTTCTCGTTCATTTCGCCCTTCTCGTTTATTGCGAAGATGGGCTTTATGTCGAGCTCCCTTAATATTCTAATATCACTATGGTCTCCGAAGCTGCAGATCATTACCAAGCCTGAACCAAACTCTGGCTTAGCGTATGGATGCGGCATTATTGGAACCGCATATCCATATATTGGGACAATAGCATGTTTACCATTTAGGTGCTGATAGCGTTCATCACCTGGATTATAGAGGACTATTCGGCATGTGCATAGGAGCTCCGGTCTTGTTGTGGCTATAATTATTTCCTCACCGTCCTCTTGAACTCTAAACCTAATATAATTTAGTAGTGTTTCCTCTTCATCATACTCGACTTCTGCATCAGATATTGTTGTGCGGCATACCGGACAATAGTTTGTTACTTTCTCATCTTCATAGATTAAGCCTCTCCTCCAGAGCTCTATAAATGTCTCCTGTGTTAAACGCCTATACTCTGGATCATCCGTCTCATATCTCCCACCGACCTTGTACTCAAGGCTCCACGAGTTGCAGCTTAAGCCGAGCCGCTTAAATATCTCCAGAGATATGTCCCCGCTCTCCTTAAGCAGCTGCTTACATTTTTCTATAAACTCTTCCCTCGGGATCTCATGCATCACTATGCCAAAGGTTTTCTCGGCTTGAACTTCTATTGGCAGTCCATTCTTATCTAAGCCGATGGGGAAGAGCACATTGTATCCGGTCATACGCTTATACCGTGCAAAAATATCCATCCAAACGTAAGTATAGGCTTGCCCTATATGAATTGGTGTGTTAACATATGGGGGTGGAGTATCAATACTAAAAATCTCCTTTGGGGAGTTCTCGTCAAACTTGTAGATGCCCTTCTCCTGCCACTTATTGAAGAGAATTATCTCCTTAGATGAATCCCATATCTTATCTTTTATTCTAGGCTCAAAAACCAAGTCCTCCTCTCCCATTGAGATCACCAACCATAAAAATTAAGGCTTAGTTTTAAGTATTCTAGATCTGCAAATTTCTTCTTGAGGTGGGGCATAATTAATGTACTTGGCGTTGATCCAATCCCCCTTCCTCCTAAGCATCAGCTCCGCATATAATTCCTTTAACGCTAAATATATAAATTATAGCATCTTCAGAGATTGGCCCTAGATTAATTATATATATCTGATGTTAGATAACGCTTAAATCATATTTTAAAGAAGATTTTAATTATGTCAAAAGATGATTTTATCAGAGTTTTTAGTGAGGTTTGCAAGAGGACTCTTTACTCTTCACTTGGTGAATCTGCTGGAGAAGCAATTCTATTCTTTCTGGGGAGGGATTTGGGGCGGGATCCATTTGAATCTCTTTGGGATGATCCAAGAGCCTTTTACAACTCTATAGAGAGGATTCTTGGTGTCGGAGCAAAAATTTTAATCAGCGTTCTAATAACAAGTATTGACCGAGAATACGGCTTAAACACGGATCCAGAGTATTTTCTCAATCTTATGCGCGGCGGCGACCAAAGATCAGTTGAAGAAATACGCTCCTTCATGAAGAGAGTGGCTGATGCATGTAAAAGTGGGGGCGGGGGTGTGGAATGAGCGGTGTTAATAGGGTTCCAACTGGGATAAGCGGATTAGACGAGGTTATCGGCGGAGGCTTCCCTAAGGGCAGCCTAATAATTCTGGCCGGAAACCCGGGAACAGGTAAGACGATATTCTCGGCAACATTCCTCTACAATGGCATAGTCAATTATGGTGAGAGGGGCGTATATGTAAGCTTCGCCGAGAACAGAGAAACATTCCTCAGCAATATGCTGTCTCTCG
>JAWBXL010000012.1:0-35817 GCA_038867895.1 Bathyarchaeia archaeon
AGAACTGGTCATGAAAAAAGTAACAATAATCTTGTGAAATATGCTGATGAGGGACCAGTATTAGTACTAAAAAACTCTAATTCTATTACACATTATGAGGCGATCGGCTTGCTTCTATATTTCTCCAGAGATAAATACTGCAGGCCCTCCCAAATAAGACGTCTACTTGAATACTCAGGGATATCTGCACAAGTATCTTCAAGGCTAAATGAGATGCTTAGAAAAGGTTTGGTCTTTAAGCCCTCTCCCAAGGAGCCAGAGTGGGCTCTAACTCCAAAAGGTGAGCGTTGGATTGAGGAGGAGGTTCTACCAAGGATAAGAAAGATGCGTGAATAAACGCGGTCACTCGCTTGATGCCTTCTCCTGAGCGTACTCGTCATAGGCCTCCAATAATGCCTTAATATACTCCTTGAGCATCGTGGGGGTAATCTCCGGGCTCATAGTTAAGTTTATTGTTATGTTTGTTCTGGGCTCCATGGATACCCCGAAGGCTGGCAGCATTCTCTCCTCAGCCCTCTTGTCGTGGACCCTCACCACCTTAGCTTCTGTGGAAGCCAGCTTTTTTGGCGGTCTAACTGGCTTCTTCACCGGGATAGATATCCAGTCTAACTGGAAAGCATATGCTATCAAATCTAGGAAAGCATTTAATCCAACCTTATCAGCCCTTAAATCACCGATAATTCTTGGCAGATCAATTAGGGCTGTTTCTCTATCAATCCCCTCGCTTTTTATTCGCTCAACAAATTTAACTAGAACTTCATCCTTTGAAAGAATGCTTCTTAGAATAGTTCTTGTTAAATTTCCATTCGGGTCGATTCGGTAAGCGTGGGCGAATTCCGCAGCCTCTCTGGTCAGTTTATACTTCCCTTGCTCCTTCTCGCTCTCCTCTATAAACCCCCAGCTCCTAAAAAAACCGTTATTACGGCTAATATTGTGTAGGGTAACCGTGGTTTTCTCGGCAACCTCGCTTACACTAATATATTCTTTGTCGGCGCCAGCATTTAAATAGGCAATTAACACCTCACATATCTTAGGAAAACTTAGGCGCCGTGGAAGAACCTTTGATGAGCCCATCTTTAACCCTCAGATATATTAAGCCCTGGGGCAGCCTCCACAGCTAATAGTTCCCTTTGAATATATATTTGTTCCATTAAGATGACCGCTTAACAAAAATCTTTTAGATTTAATTGTCATATATATTTTTTGGAATTATTATAGAAAAGGATTTGTGAAGAGCAATGCAGGGCGACGGGGGAAATTTAGAATTAATTGTGAAGTATGGGGATATTGAGACAAAATTTGTTGGTAAACCAGATGAAGTCATAAGAGCATTCCTTAATTTCATAAGCAAGTTTCTGCCAACCTATGATCTAGCCAATCAGCTGACGCTTTCCGTGGACATAGAGAGTCTTTTGAGGAGCGTTAAGGGTTTAATAGCCTTCGCACCGGAGGGACCAGTTATAACTATTTCACGTGATAAGATGGGCGGGGACAGAAACGCAGTGATGATCAATCTAATTAAGGCATATATTGGCTATAAAGTTGGCCGATTAGAGAAGGACTCCCTTTCAGTAGCCGATCTAGTCTCTGCAACCGGATGTAAAAGCGGAACTGTTGCCGCCCGCTTAAGCGAGTTAACAGATATGGGGATGGTTGAAAGGGTTGGGCGCGGAGAATATAGGGTGACAACACTAGGGATAAAATTCTTTCTTGATGAAATACTACCAAAGATCAAGCCGGAGGGAGTCTAAAAGTTGAGTGGGAGGGATAGTATCAGAGTCCATCTGGAGACTGGAGACTTAAAGGTGGATTTTGAAGGGGACTCAAAGCAGGTTTTTGAGTCACTATTACGTTTTATATCGCAAGTTTACCCGAACATAGAGATACTGCGAAAAGTTACGTATACGCCAGATTTAGTGAACATAATGAACGAAATATTAGGTCTAGTGGAGATATCTTCAGAGGGACCGATAATCAACCCAAACCTAGACTTATCTACGAGAAACGCAATATGTCTCGCCCTTTTAGGCGCCTACATTGGTAATAGAATTGGGAAGCTCAATAAAGATACTTTATCCGTAAGCGATTTATCTAGGTTGACTGGTAAAGCTAGGAAGACAGTGACCAACGAGTTACCAAAGCTTATAGAGAACGGTTTAGTTGAGAGGGTTTGTGAGGGAGAATATAGGATAACGGAGCTCGGGATCAGAAGAACCGAAGACGTAATTAAGGCTATAAAGGGATTATGAATAAATTAGCCCTCAACGACATATCGGTAATATACGCTCTCCCCGGCCGTTGGGCTCCGTCTTATTATCTTCACAATGTCTCCAGGCTTGGCTCCGATTAAGCGGATTGCTGGATCTGAAGCCTTTATGCGCGGCAGCTTATATGGCTCTACACGATACTTCTCTAGAAGAGCCTGCCTCTCCTCCGGTGAGAGGATTTCATGTCTTGGAACAAGATAATGCTTGAATATGTTAAATGATGGAAAGTCCTGCGGAATTAACTCTATATTCTCCTTTTTAGCCTGGGACTTGGCGGACTGTGTATACTTATTACCTATTATTATACCGCCCTCTGTGCCTTTTTCCCTCATCCACTTTACCATCTGATTCACATGCTTAATGCCAATATCGGCCAGAGGTGTAGTCCATAGAAGAATTTTCTTTCCTTCCCTATCTTCAATTAAAGTAAATATACCATTTTCACTTTCCTCCCTCTCCAAAACATTATAGTTTCTGAGTTCGATCAGCACATTTGTTTTTCTCTCAAGTACTAGGTCTATGGGCAAGTGCGGCACCTCTCAAGCAAAAGCATTGATATATCAACCCTATTAAATTTTCGCTTTTGTCTAATAGATATTCTCTCGAAGATACGCTACAATAGATCCAAGAGCACTCGCTAGCTCGCAGTTCTCGGGGATAAAAGCGTTAACGGAAAGTAATCTTGCTGTTTCATGTATAATTCTAGAGAAGACCCTGCTTTTAGCCAGCATACCAGTGATAACTATATTATCCTCCAGATTATACGCTTTTGCAGTCATAGAGGCGACAACGCCGATCGTCTGCGAGACTAAATTAAATATTCCGGCAGCAATATCCTCAGCGCTTGCCCCGCCTAAAATTTTCCCAAAATTTGAGGCAGTCACATTTGCCGGCAATATGCCAATTGGACCCCCAATTAAGTCGCTCACCGTCAGATCCACCCTGCTTGGATCCCCCCTTAAAGCCATCTCTTCCAGGATCTTAAAATCTAGCACTCCAAGCATTCTCCAAGAAAGCCCCAGAATTGTTCCGCCGCCAACACCTGTGCCGCCAACATGCCTTATAGTTCTTCCATTCTCATGTACAACGACGAGAGCTGTGCCAGTTCCAGCGCTCACAACCAGGCAATCGCCCTTTCCAGAAAGGGTTGATCCTCCTAGCCCTATAGCCTCTATCTCATTAATCCGCATGAGAGGTAACCCGAGAACCCTGTCCCCAAGGAACCTTGATCCTCCGCCCGTGGCCGCGATAACCCTCACTTTCCCCCTATAGGATGGATCTATTGTCTTAAAAAGGAGTTCAAGAGCCCTCAGTGCCGTTTCTCTCGGATCATCTGAGGGAAGGATCTTATAGTCAATAATCTTAAGATTTTCATCTACGAGGATAACCTTAGTTAAGCTTGCGCCGACGTCTAAGCCAACTATCACTTTTTCCATACAACCACTAAATTTATATCAATAATAAATTGATATGTTTAAATATGTTTAAACATTTTATACAAAAATCTTATTTATCCATATTTTAATCTTTTTCTAAAAACGGAGTTAAGGTTGATATGAGATCAATAGATTTGATGGCCAGCGCCGTTTGCGGGGTCCTTTATGGTGTAGTCGGCTACATAATTTTCTTGTTTACCCCAATAACAACCCCCGGCATCGGGGTCGTTAGGTTTTGGCCCTCAGTAGTTATACCCGCCGTATTTGCAGTTCTCTTCGGGCCATTGGTCGGGGGGCTTGGAGCAGCCATAGGAATTTTCATCAGCGATTTGCTGATACATGGTGATCCACTACTTAGCTTGTCTGCTGGTGTAACAGCAAACTTTATAGGCTTTTATCTTCTCGGGTACATTTCTAGGATGAGACTAAACTGGACTAAAATTATATCCGTAGTAAGCGTGATTCTCTTAGCTGGGCTCTCAATTCTTGAATACACTTTATTAACGTACTTTTCCCTTAATGCTGCAATCCTTTTCATTGGACTCTCGGTAGCGAGCTACGCGGCAATGGTCGCCATAGGATATCTCTACCCGCAATGGAGAAGCTATTGCGTAGCCTCGATAATCGGCTTATTGGTCGGAAGCACAATTATAGGGTTTGTTGTCTGGGCATACAGCCAAATATTTATTCTTCCAGCAGCGGTTGGAGGTGGATTCCAGTTACCGCTTTATGTAGCCCTAATCTGGCTAATATGGACATTCGCAACAGAGATCCCATTCCTCATAATTCTTGGCCCCCCAATCCTAAAGGTCTGTCTCCGAGCTTTTCCATACTTAAACCCGTTAAAAATAGAGCGTTGAAGATTTCTGGGAGGATATGAACAAATAATGTTAAATTCTAAAGAGATTCTAGTCATTGATATTCCAGCAGTATTAGGATGGAAAGGAGACTTGTTAAAGACTGTTGCAGTTGGCGGGACGTTCGATGAGTTGCATAGGGGACATAAAACCCTATTAAAAGTAGCCTTTGAGATCGGCGAGACTGTCTGGATAGGTTTATCCACAGACGAGTTTGCGAGGAGTTTACGTAAAAACCACGAGATAGCGCCCTACGAGGATAGACTCAGAAACCTCATGCGTTTCCTTAAGAATCTAGGCGTCTCAAATAGAGCTAAAATAGTGCCGTTAAATGACCCGTATGGCCCAGCTGCATCGAGTCCGGAAATTGAGGCAATTGTGGTCAGCCGGGAGACCGAGGCTAGAGCCGGGGAAATAAACATTTTGAGGAAAAAGAGAGGGCTTAAGCCGCTAAGAATAATTGTCATCGACATGGTTTTAGCAGAAGATCAGATTCCAATATCGACTACAAGAATCAGGCGCGGCGAGATAGATCATGAGGGCCGTCTAGTCGGGAAGAGAAAGATTTAAGGAAGAACCACTTATTATTAATTTTTGATTATCCAGAAGATATATTCGTGATTTAGTGTTGAGGAGAACTGGTTTAGCCGAGCTCCCACTTCATAATGGTAAGGCTCCTCAGTGGCTAGTTAAGCGTATGATGGGGCTGGCAAGGGAGATAGCTACAATAATTGTTGATGAGTATGGGCGAGAGGAATTCCTCCGAAGAATCTCGGATCCATATTGGTTTCAGGCATTTGGCTGCGTATTAGGGTATGACTGGCATTCCTCAGGAGTAACAACAGTTGTTACCGGAGTTTTAAAAACAGCCCTTAAGGAAGCGAATTTAGGTATAGCTGTATGTGGCGGTAAGGGGAAGGCATCTAGAGAAACCCTCTCAGAAATAATTGGTGTTGGCGAAGCTTTTAACCTCTCAACATCAAAAATAAATTATCTACAATATGCGAGTAGGATGAGCGCTAAAGTTGATAATACTGCCATTCAGGCTGGCTACCAGCTTTATCATCACACTTTTTTCGTCACTGAGGAGGGAAAGTGGGCCGTTATTCAGCAGGGCATGAACATAAATGATAGAACCGCGCGTAGATACCATTGGCTTTCAGATCATGTTGAAAACTTTGTTGTTGAGCCTCACAGTGCCATAGTAGGGGATATTAAGCGCCCATTCGCGCTTGATATGACCGCAAAAGAGAGTGAAGAGTGCAGAAAGACTTCTGTGGATATAGTTAAAGAAAAGCCTCAAAGGGTTACAAGAATGCTGGAGATGATACGGCCCTCATATCAGAGGTCCCTTAGAGAATGGATTCCTGAAACAGCGTTTAAGGAGGATAGAGAATACGTTGTTGAGTTTCTTAAGATGCCCCTGTCAATAAATTGGAAGGCTTTAAAGAGGGCATATGAAATACAACCCAGAAACTATGAAGAGCTACTGGGCATCAAGGGTATAGGGCCCTCAACTATTAGGGGTTTAGCGCTCATCTCAGAGATAATTTATGGTAGCAAGCCAAGCTGGAGAGACCCAGTGAAATATTCATTTGCTTATGGTGGAAAGGACAGCGTCCCATATCCAGTCAATAAGAAGGCTATGGATGAATCTATAAGAGTCCTGAGGGAGGCTGTTGAGAAGGCTAAGATGGGGGATAAAGAGCGCCTAGTGATGCTCCAGAAGCTGAGAAGATTCGTGCCGCCAGACGCTAAAATCTAGTCCATTTAGGGCAACTGGGGTCTTGGCCATAGCTCGCCAAAAATAAATTCTTAATGCATAGATTATTTAAGGTGTGGCCCAAAACGCTCCAATATAGCCTTTAATATTTTTTCTGCGCTTTCTTCTGGGCTGAGCTTATCCGAGTCTATTGTAACTTCAGGGTTAACTGGCTCCTCATATGGAGCTCCCAGTCCAGGAACTGTTTTGCTTTCGCCGCTAAATGCCTTAGCGTATATTCCGCCCGGCGCCCCATAAATGTCTACACCGCGCTTATATTCCCTTTCAATACAGATATCTAGAGGGCACCTTAAATAGACCTCCATAAACCTTGGGATCACCATCCTAGCATGATCGCGATATCTGCGCCTATTGCCAGTTGCATCAATAATCACGTTCACACCGTTCTCGGTTAAAATCCTAGCAATATAGACAAGCGTACTATAAACTATATCACGCTCCTCCTCAGTATACTTTGGCTTTGGCGTTACAACCCTGCGGAGTTCGTCTGAGGATAGGACGTAGACTTGTGTTCCAAGCGTCCTAAGCCTATCTGCAAGTAAATGCGCAACAGTAGACTTACCGCTACCAGGCAGGCCGGTAACCCAAATGCACCATCCATTCTCGGGCATGATCACTTCCTCTTTCGGCGCGAGATTACCAGCCCATATATTCCATGAAAACCTATTAGTAAACCCATAAATGATGTGGAGAATGCTAGTATTGATAAGATAAATGACTTCTCTATAATATCGATAACCATGGAGAATGATATGAGAAAGCTTACCACTAGCATGATTCCTCCAACGATTATTTCGGCATGTTCCCTTTGTATATTAACCATAAAGCCAACACTTCACATAATGTCCCTTATTAACCTCTATCATTGGAGGCTCCTTTAGATTACATATTCCCTCTATAAAGTTTGGGCATCTTGGGTTAAAGCGGCAGCCTGCTGGCGGACTTATTAAATTGGGCGGCTCGCCTGCAGGTACGTTTCTGATCACGAGGCGATTCGCTGGGTCAGGGTCCGGTATGACGTTGAGTAATGCCTTAGTATACGGGTGTAGAGGGTTATTTAGTATCTCTCTTGTCTCCGCTTTCTCCACAATATGAGCCGCATACATTATGTGTATTTTCTCCGAGAAGTATTTTGTTGTGGAGAGGTCATGTGTTATATATATTATACTTAGATTATATTTTTGCTGTAGATCTTGAAGCAGCCTCAGTATTTCTATTCTAACCGAAGCATCTAGCATGGAAACAGGTTCATCAGCAACTATTAGCTTTGGCTCTAAGATCGTTGCCCTAGCTATAACTAACCTTTGCTGTTGTCCCCCACTCAACATATGTGGATATTTATTGATAAAATCTTCAACTGGGGTCAGCTTAACTCTCTCTAGGGCTTTGTGGACTCTTTCTTCTCTTTCTTTCTCACTTTTGATTCCATGAATTATTAGCGGCTCTTCCAATATTCTTTTCACTGTCATGAAAGGTGGTAATGCCCCGAATGGATCCTGCTGAACTAACCCGGTCTCCCGCCTATACCACTTTAGATCTTTCCACCCCAAATGGGTTATGTCTCTACCATCAAATATTATCCTCCCATCGGTAGGCTCATATAATCTAAGTATAGTTTTGCCCAAGGTGGTTTTACCGCAGCCGCTCTCGCCAACTATTGCGACAGCCTCCCCCCTAGCCAATGTTAGGTTCACTCCATCAACAGCCTTTAAATACAATTTCTTGCCGAATAAACCTCTTTTTATCTCAAAATACTTTTTTAGGTTCTCAACTAGCAATAAAGGGGACCTCATGCTTACTCCTTCTCATAAAGCCAGCATTTAACATAAAAGTCTCCATTTAAATTGATTGTTGGAGGGTCTCCACTACACTTCTCGAAAGTGAAGGGGCACCTATCGGCGAACCTGCATCCCTTAGGCGGATTCAAAAGGCTTGGCGGCGAACCGGGTATGAAGACCAGATCCTTATCAGTCCTAAGCGTGGGGACGCTCTCCATCAACTTTTGGGAGTATGGGTGCATTGGATCACTATAAAATTTTTCCGCAATATTAAATTCAACTATCTGGCCAGCATACATGACTGCAATTTTATCCGCTATCTCGCTTGAGAGACTAATATCATGAGTTATAAATACCATGCTTATATCCATCTCCCTCTTAATGCTTTTCAAAAGGTTCATGATGCTTGCTTGGGTCAATATGTCTAGGGATGAGGTTGGTTCATCTAAGATCATTAGTTCCGGGTTTGTGAGAAGGGCCATTGCTATAATAACTCTCTGTCTCATTCCACCGCTTAGTTCAAATGGGTAACAATTTATGAAGCTCTCGCTTATTCCAACCGTTCTTAATGTTTTGGCAGCCTTTTCAAGGGTCTCCTTTTTACTCATTTTACGTGTGAGGAGAAGCGGCTCTATCATCTGTTCTCCAACCTTGATGACCGGGTTTAGAGAGTTTAGTGCTGCCTGCGGGACATATGTGATCTTGTTCCACCTAATCTTCCTCGTAAATTCCTCCTCATCTAAATCCATTAGATTTATGCCATCGAATAGAATTATGCCCTTGTACACGGATACGTTTCTAGGCAGCAGTCTTATTATTGATTTTGCAAGCGAGCTCTTCCCACAGCCAGACTCACCAATAATCGCTACGGTCTCCCCTTTTGACAGCGAGAATGATATATTGTCGACGGCTTTAACTTCCCCCCTCATGGTTCTGTAATACATCGTTAAATCCTTTACATTTAGATGCTCTCCGCCCAATTTACATCTCCTTTAGCCTTGGATTAAATATCTTGTCTAGTGCAAAGCCTAATACCGCGAAGCTTAGTGATGTTACCGCTAACATTATGGAAGGCTGTAAAACCCAGTAGTATAATCCCTTATATAGCGCTCCATAAGTATAAGCATCATCAATTATTTTCCCCCATGTGGGAGCTAACGGGTCACCCAAACCAAGTATCGCTAATGCAGCCTCCAGGAAGACGAAATCTGCAACTGAAATAACTATTGATGGAATTATCGTTGGGAGAACTTTTGGAATCAAGTAGAACAATATGATTCTAAGGTTGCCTGCCCCGTAGGCTCTAGCGGCTTCTATATACGGAAATTCTTTTATTTGTAGGAACATCGCCCTATAATTTTTAACACCACTACCGAAAACTGTGAGCGCTATAACGACCAATAAGAGTACCCATATATTGAATTTATAAAATGTGGATATCATTATTAGTAGTGGTAGAAAAGGGAGGACCATAAAGATCTCCGTGATCCTCTGTAGAATAGAATCTATTTTTTCTCCAAACCAGGCGCTGATCGCTCCAATAAGCATCTGTATTAATGCTATTGTTACTGACGCTGTCACACCAAAGGAGAGCGCTATAGGTGTGCCCCATAAAAGCGCTATTCTTAGATCCCTTCTTAGGTGGTCTGTTCCAGCCAACCCATAAACCTTACCATACACCACTAATTTGGCATCCAAGTCTACATCTGTCTCAAAAACTATGCCTTCTATTAAAAGCTCATATGTTCCTTTCATAGTTTTAGCCGTGTCAGGGCTTAGAATACTTGTGTCCTCCTGTGCAAAAAGTAGGAGGGCTACTGGCGTCTCATACTCTATAGGATGGTTTATTTTCTCTGAGATGAGGCTTCTAAGATCCTCAGCCAAATCCTCATCATTTGATATATAATATCTATCCTCTCCAGATACTAAAAGAGTCTTCAGCGTCCTCTGCCCCCCATCAGGTTTAACCCAGAAAATTGTTAAATGGGGCCTCGACTCGTTAAATCTCGCCTTAAAGAAAAGGTTTATTTCGCTTGGAAAATCATCGTACTCATAATTGAATGTGAATTTTATTTTGATTATATTGAATCTTCCGGCTGGATCTGGAACTACCGCTTTTGATACTTCAGTTTGGGTTCTCTCTGTTGTTAATATTATTGTCTCCGGAAGCTTTTTCGACGAAAATATATTCACCCAGGATGGTAGAGCGTTACGTGGGTTATCTAGCCAATGTTGCTCGCCAGCTCTCCAGAGTTGAGTGGCTTCCTCATATGGTATAGTTATGACAGTATAAACAGAAATTCCTACCAGAAATAGTATGATGAGCATCCCAATGAGCGCGGACTTATAAATTAACAGTTGGCTAAAGACCCGCTTAGCTGTCGCCATGCTAGGTCGCCCCGACTCTTATCCTTGGATCCAGGATTGCATACACGAACTCTAACGCGAATACTGTCGCTGCGAGGAGGTAAGCGTATATGACGACGAGCCCCACAAGTACGGGCGTATCAAACATTACGGATGCCACATAAAATAAGCTTCCTGTTCCTGGCCAATTAAATACTCTTTCGGTTATTATTGCCCCCATCCATGAGCCGATTAACGTTAATGAGAAGTCAGTTATTATTGGTGGTAGTGTCGGCCTAAGTACATATCTTCTCTGTATTAGGGAGTCAGGCAAACCCTTAGCCCTCGCGAATTCCACGTAATCCTCGCTTGAGAACATTAGGAAGAAGGTTCTCCTCACATAGACATTTATAAATGAATAGGCTATTAGCCACGATAAGACTGGTAGAGTCATGTGTTTTAGGACGCTTAGGGCATATGTCAGCTTATCTGTTGGCGGTGGAACATCAACCATCCCCCCATATGGCAATAGCCTTAGAAAGGATGCGAAGATTAGGATGAGGAATATTCCGTAAAACCATCCTGGCAGGGATGAGAGGGGGGCGAGCATAACAGAAATCTTATCTAGAAGACTTCCATATCTCCTAGAGAGGAATAGCCCAAAAAATAGTCCTACGAAGAATAGGATCATCTGCGTGGTCGTAAACAGAAGAACAGTATTTGGTAGTCTCTCAAGAATTATTATGCGAACGTTCTTTGATCCACTGTCGCTGCTTAAAAATAATGCTCGCCCAAGATTAAGCGTTATAGCATCCTTCAAGTAAATGAAGCTTCTATATAGGAATGGTTTATCAAAACCTATCCTCTTTAGCTCATTTTCATAAATCTCGTTTATTATCTTCGTTATTTGGGTCTCATTTAATCCCTTATATGCCGGGTTCTGCCGAACGCTCTGAGAAACCGAGAGGAGTATGTCTCCTTTAACTATCTCATCAACATACCCACCCATATTCGCGATCCAAACAGTTATATAAACTGCGATAACCACTGTTATAAAGAGTATAATCGCGCGCCTTAATACGTACTTCGCTACCCTTGTAAACATTCATTCTTTCCTCATATTCCAAAGAAAAAATAGTGTAGAGGAGATAAATAAAAAGGTAGTGGTTACTTCTTTCCTCTTAATATTGAGAGGATTATTGCTATTATTGAGAGGATTATGGCCACCATTCCGATCCACATAGCTGTTGTAGCTGTACCTACTATACCCGCTAGCTCATTGACCTTTGCGCTAAGATCCTTGATTTTACCTTCTATTCCAGCTTTTAGATCCGATAGCTTCACTTCATAGTCGGCTTTAGCCTTCATCAGCTCGCTCATCAGATACTCTGTCTCGCTCATAACTATAGCTGTCCCGCTTATTGATACTGGCATGCTAACGAGGTTAGATACAGCTATAACATCTACGCTAAGAGTCCCAGCGGCTAATAACGATGTCTCTTCTGGCTTAAGCTTAATAGCCCACTTACCGTCCGCTACAGGCTCAGCAGTGCCGACCAATGTTATCGTTGGGCTAACGATAATATATTTAATGTAGCTCATATCTGTTGCCTTGTATGGTTTGCCCTCAAAAGTTACAGAAACAGTAATCTCCGCTGGGAGGCCGGGTACAATCGTTGGCGTAGTTATCTTAACTTCTGGTATCATTGGCTTAGAGAATCTGAGCCACTTGTCAGCGGGATCAATGAATTCCCTATTAGCCTTCAACACGACTATCCTAGCAGTTGGGTCAACCCTATCTAAGTAGAATGGCCCATTACCGATGAGAAAGTGGCCCCTCGCACTATACCACTTCTTCAGATTATTATATCTCTCTAGGGCCTCCGCATCACTAACATACTTGCCAAGCACATTCCTATAGGGTATAAATTTCTCCCTAATAGCCTTCTCCAGGTATTCGGCTAGTATTGGTATTGAGGGGCCTGCGACATAGCTCATCCATTCAACTTTAAGGCTCTCGGCCTTATCGGCTGAGAAGGCTAGCTTTTTGTCTGCCTCTGCGAGCCAACCGATGGCAACCATGTGCCATGGAGCGGGACACTGTAGAGTTTGATCTTCTGGATAGAACCTTGTCGCAGCTTCCGCAGCTATCCACTCAGCGTCTAAATATAACATGTCTGAGTAGTATTCTATAACTAACGGGTTAGTGCTCACTATCTTAAAGCCCTTAAAGTATTCTCTGAAGGCCTCAAACGCGGGAACAGCTGATTCATCATAAACTGGGCTTTCGGGCTTAGCTACATCAAAAGTCAGTATGTAATCAAGTACTATATCCGCTAGTGAGAGCTTGCTACCATCATGGAACTTCGTGTTAAATAGGGTATCGTCATAATAAACTATTGTCTTCGTTTTTGCCTTTGTTCCAGGAGGAGCATAGATTATTTCCTGCTTTACTGGATCCCAGTCATACCATGCGTCTGTTGGCACCGTTATCTCATCGACAAATTTCAGGGACACCCAGTCCAATATAACTCCGACAGGCAACCCTTTCTCAACATAGACTTCTGCCCTCTTAACTCTCTGAGGCCAGTAGAGCCCGGTGAATGGGTCTGGCATAACAGCTGGGTCGGATAGCGCCCGATAGAACATGGCATCATATACCCAGTTGCTTCCGCCAACCGGATTTATCGGATCTACAAGTAGGTCTGTAGATACTATCTTTACTGTGCCGCCAACCTTATCGGAATATTTAATAGTGTATGGCCATAATCTTGCGCCTGAGAAGCCCGCCGCCAGATCATACGTTAGCGATACCTCTTTTCTAGCAGGCCATGGAGCTATCTGATTAACCAGCCATACCCTTACAGAATCCTTCATTGAAAGCGTTAAGGCTTTCTTCATGAGGTCGTTTCTTTCTTCGATGGTTTTAAAATCTCTAGCCCATAACTTACCAGCCACGTAATCGAATTCTGGTGCTGGTTTATAAGCGCTCCATAATGGGCCCATAGCGCCTCTTGGCGTGTAAAAGTAGCCAAAGTTATCTGCTTCATCCCTAGAGACAAGTGTTGTTATCCATCCGCCAGTATAAATATGCCACTTCCCATCCGCTGGGTTTCCTCTTATCCATATTGGTGATGCCTCTCTACTAGTCTTATATTGTCTATCAACTTTAAAGCCTAGCTTCTCAAGCTGTGAGGCCGCATAATCACCTATTGCTCTTCTCTGGTCTTCGACTCTAATGAGGAATATTATTGTGACTGGCTCGCCCTTATAATACCATTTTCCGTCAACCAGCTCAGCACCGAGCTTAATCATCTCTTCAGTAATTATCTCCCTGGCCTTCTCAAAATTATAACTATATTCCTTCTCGATCCCTTTAATTACGTCCGCATATCTTGCGTAGTCTGGGAAGGCTGGTGTTAGAGTCGTGTACCTGGGTACAGCCATTCCAGCCATTATCTCATCACAAATATACTTTCTATCAACTAAGTAGTTCATTGCCTCCCTTATTCGCGGGACAGAGAATGGGTTTAATTTACCAGTAGCAGGAAACTCCGGTCCAACTGGATTAAACGTCAATTCAAAGTATAATCCATAAGATGTA
The DNA here is from genome assembly GCA_038867895.1 of Bathyarchaeia archaeon. Lineage (GTDB taxonomy): Archaea > Thermoproteota > Bathyarchaeia > Bathyarchaeales > DTEX01 > DTEX01. Next base: position 14,072 of record JAWBXL010000012.1, read on the forward strand.
ACGTACCAAAGATCTGGTGAAGTCTTTATCTTCTTGAATAATCCTGGATCTCTTATATCCCTAAAATACACTTGAATCTCGTTCTTAAGCAGCATATCTACGGTTTTCGCCTCATCTGTTTCCACAGAAAATACGACTTCATCAACCCAAGGCCCTTTAGGAGCGGCTTGAGCCAAAGCCACTGGAATATTCGTTAGCACTATGCTGAGGGCGAGCGAAGACAAAAGAAACGCTGCTAATAAACTCATTTTAAATTTCATAATAAAATCACCTCAAGAACTTTATTTTAGACTTCATTATTAATAAATTTTTTCATAAAAACTGTAACTTCTAATAGACCCATCAGAGACATTAAGGTAGCCTTAAGATGCTTAAACCCTTGAAAAATCCTAACGTGCTTCATTCAGAAAAGTAAAAGTTTATTTTTTTCACATCAACCATCTCAGTTTCAAGCGTTTTCTTTATGAAGTTGAATATTTCTGTCCTTGTTTCTTTTGTTAGGTTTGGGTACCATATTGGTGATGCTATTACTAATCCCCTCCAAGCATAGTATGGCTGTATGACTGTTAGGATCTCTTCATCTCCAGTCTTGTCCAAATAGTTTTCCCAGAATATTTCGAAGAGCCTTTTGAATGGGTCTCTAAACTCGCCGTAGGCTTGTAGCGAATAAAATATATAGTTTATTGTCATAGCCGCTAAATCATCTGCTGGCTCGCCCCATTCACCCCGGCTCCTATCTAAAACAGTGAAGTCTGTTCCCTTGCGGAATAGTATGTTCCATGGGTGGAAGTCTCCGTGAATCCTAGTGCACCTATAAGCCTTCCTCTTCAGTCTCCAGCGCCATTCAACGCATTTTCGCTCGATCTCCATTAGGGTCCTCTCGTCCGCGTAATCCAGCCCTGGTGGATAGCTATCTATTAAGCCCATTATGCATTCGCCATGACCGACAAGATCCCTAACACGCCTAACATAAAGCGTTTCTAAGCTAACACCCTTAACTGAATGGACTTCAACAAGATAATCGGATAATGCCAGGCAGCGCTCGAAATCAAGTTTAGTTAATTCGCCGCGGGCCTTTATATCCTCTAGATCCAGATAATACGGTCTACCCTCAACAAACTCCGTCACTATAAAAAATTCTTTGCAGTCCCCAAGGGACTTTAATGTTCCGCTGACTGTGAAGGCGCCAACATCGATTGACCTAACGTGCCTTGGGAGGTTATTAAAGGCTGAGTGCTGCCAGAGGAGTATCTGAGCTCTATCAGAGAAGTGCTCATGCCCGAAGCCGCCGGGCTTAATAGTCTCCAAAACAACTCTTTTAACCTCCCCGTTAACTAAGACTTCGATGAGGTATGGGACGCCATAGCCGAAGCCCTTAAGCTCCTCCCGCCTTTTCTCTCTCCCAGAAGTTAGTTCCATAACCCTAAGAACCATGGCATCAGGCCCATAGAGCATGCGAAAATACCGTGCTAAACTATCTAATCCTGAAAGAGATATCTCCATAAATCGTCCTCCATAAGGAATAAATGGCAAATGCATCTTAAGCCTTTTATCCCTCCTATTCTTAGGTTTAAATAGCCATGTTAAGATGAGAAGACGCGGCTTAATTGCTTGAGGTTGAAATGCTTTATGGGTATCGTGATATATGGCGGGACCGTTGTTACAATGGGGAATAAGGGGATTATACGTGATGGTGCCGTTGTAATCGAAGATGACACCGTTATTGACGTTGGAAGAAGCGACGAGATCAAGCGTAAATATCCGAGATATGAGAGGATTGAGGCTAAAGGGAAAGTTGCTATGCCTGGGCTGATCAATGCCCATCAACATATGGCTATGAGCCTGCTAAGAGGATATGCAGACGATTATCCGCTTAAAGAGTGGCTTGAGAGGTGGGTCTGGCCCATTGAGAGACATATGACTGGATACGAGATTTATGTAGGCTCCCTACTAACAGCCATCGAATCAATTATGGGCGGGACAACAACAATTAACACAATGTATCATTACATAGAGAATTATAATGAGGCCAGAGCCATCTCTGAATCTGGGCTGCGTGGGGTTGTTGGCCACGTATGCTTCTCTTGGCGTAGAGACCAGGATATAAAAGCCATAAAAGAGTTGGCTGGAAGGTGGCATGGAGAGGCTGATGGGAAGATACGTGTCAGTGTTGATCCACATGCGCCATATACTGTTGACCCAAAATATATGAGGGAACTCAGAGACTTAACAGCGGAGCTGAATGAGAAATATGCCTTTAAAAAAGGCCAAATAGTATGGCACACTCACTTGGCGGAGACTGAGGATGAAGTGCAGAAGATCAAGAACTCATTTAATATTCAAGTTGAGGCTAGCGTTGTGGAATATATGGACTCGCTTGGGGTGCTGGCTGAGGATGTGATTGCAGCGCATTGTGTTTATTTGACGAGAAGAGATATCGAGATATTGAAGTTAAGGGGCGTTAAGGTTGTGCATAATCCCATCTCGAACCTTAAGCTTGCCTCTGGAGTAAGCCCGGTGCCAGACATGTTTAAGGCTGGTGTAACTGTTGCCCTTGGCACAGACAGCCCATGCTCAAATAACTCTGCGGACATGTTTGAGGTTATGAAGGTTGCCGCCCTCCTGCACAAAGGAGTTAATAGAGATCCAACCGTTCTTCCAGCAGAAGCTGTTCTTAGAATGGCTACAATAGATGGGGCGAAGGCACTTTTATGGGATGATAAGATAGGGTCGATTGAGGCTGGGAAGAAAGCCGACATAATTATAGTTGATTTTCGGAAGCCCCATCTAAAACCAGTATACAGCGAGGTAAGCCACCTAGTCTATGCAACTAAAGCCTCCGACGTCGAGACGGTCATAGTTAATGGGAGAATAATTATGGAGAACAGAGAGATAAAGACTGTTAGGGTTAATTGGGTCTTAGAGGAAGTTGAGAAGGCCCGCGAGAAACTGCTTGATCATGTACGTGAAGGAAGTAAATAACGGATATGGGGGCCGACCTAAGCAGGTTATTCCATGAGCTTCCTATTTATCCCCACTAAAAGATTTTCCTCCCAAGAGCTGCTTATTTCGCTCTTTCATTTTTAAGGTAGTATTGAAACTCGCCATAAGGGCTTTTTATAGTCAACTTGTTTCCATCACCGCTTTTCTCGCATCTCCCAACTATTTTTGCCTCTAAACCATATTTTTCTGAGAGACTGATTATGTCATCAGCGACTTCTGGGCTCGCGATTACCTCGAAGCCAACACCCATATTATAATTCTCATACATAGCCATCCAGTTCTCACCCGACTCCTGTTGTATAAGCTTGAAAATCGGGTCTGGCTCAAACAGATTGTCCTTTATATAATGAATATTCTTACCTATGCGTAGACACTTTGTTAATCCGCCGCCAGTATTATGAACTAGCCCAGTAATATATGTTCTAAAGCGCTCAAGCACCTCTAAGATTACAGGAGCGTAGAATCTTGTTGGCGATAGTATCGCCTCGCCAATAGTCATGCCAAGATTATCAACATAATCATCGAGTCTAAACCTTCCATAATATGATCTCCTCCCACTCCAGCACTCAACTATCTCCGGATACTTTTCCTGGTAGCTTTTTCTTATTAAGCATAGACGCGCTAGGGTTATTCCATTACACATTATTCCGCTATTATCTCTCCTCTCATACTTTGTTCTCCCACCGCTTCTAAAGCCTATAATTATATCGCCAGGTCTAACTCTGTCGCCAGTTATTACTTTGGAGAGATCCACACGCCCGTTCATTGTCACCGCGACGTCCAGAGTTCTAAGCTGATCTGGTAGGTCAGCCGTCTCGCCGCCGGAGAATAGAACTTTAATTCCAAGATTCTCCAGCAAATGTAGGCATTCCTTAAAGCCCTCGCTTAAAGCCCTTAGCAAGCCAACTTTATCAATTCTAACGGGGTTTACCGCCACGTAGTCTACAAAGTTTATCGGCGCAGCACCCACACAAATAATATCATCCAAGTTCATTGCTAAGGCATCCTGAGCTAGACCTCTAAACCACCCTATTTCGCCAGTCTCCCTCCAATGAAGATATGCCTGAATTGGTTTGCTGCCAGCCCCGTCAGTATGCGTCACTATACCGAAACCGGGTAAATCTGGATCACCGCTAACAACACAGAATGCGCTTGGAAAAAGATTATCTAAGAGATCCTTAAAAACCTCTATACCCCTCTTCTTAACATCAACTCCGGCCTCAACATACCTAGAAGCCAAACAGAGATCACCACTTAAAACCATAATATAGCTCAACTTAAATTAATTAGCGGGGATAAAATGATAAACAATAGCATAAATACTACCCTCTAAATCCAAAAACCGATAAAAATCACCCCTAAGAGATAAATTTTTAAGCCAGAATTCTCCTAATAATTTTGAAAAGACAAATTTGTGGTAAAAGGAAGCGGGGTGGGGTAGCCAGGTTAACCCGCTGGGCTCATAACCCAGAGATCGGACGTTCAAATCGTCCCCCCGCTACCATATAAATCTTTTCGTACGTCCGCCCGCGCCCAAGCACATTCTCCCGAAACAAAGCATGTTACCCCCGCTACCACATACTTTGCGAGAGGACGTACGACCATTCTCAGGCGCCTGTACTTCTCTGGAGGCAGAAGATCACATCTCCCGCTCAAGCCTTTGTTGGCATTCGTTTTTTACATTCTTCGCAATATGGAGGTATGCTTATCTCAAGCAAGCTGCTGGCTGTAATAACGTTGGTACATTCTGGGCTGCGGCACGGTACATTAAAGAGATCAGGGTTTTGTGCCAGAGATTTGATATACTTCGCTATTTTTTCGCCCTCAAGATGATATAAATAGAAACTTTCCAGTTGCGTCTTGACATATAGGAAAAACCATTTTCTTAATGGCGTATTTTCCATCAATTCAGCATTTTTCCTGAAGATTTGCACGATTTCATTGTCCCCGTCTTCAAGTAGGGGGAACATAATAAGAGCGCCCTCAAAAACGTTGCTAAGCAAGTCTATAATATCAAACTCCTCTTCTGCACCCACCGTCTTGATGATGGATGCTTCTAAGATTTCCCTCATCATGCTGCTTGGATAGTTCTTTATGAAGGCCTCAATTATAAAGCGCTTAATTGGGTTAGTTGTTTTCTCCGCAATCTGTTTAAGCGCGCTTACCAAAAGATCCATATCATCATTAACGTAACTCGCAACCATCTTCCCTACGAGGGTTAAACGGTAAACCCTGGTCTCCCCTCTCCCCGTGCTTTTGATCCTCCCCGCCTCCTCAATCAGTCTCTTGCGCTCTAAAGCCCCAAGTAAGTCATAGAGAACTGAACCCTTCAAACCCAAGTTTTTCTGGATCTGTGGACCCGTAAACTCTTCACATTTTCCTATAAAACCAAAGATAGCCTTCAGGTTCCGGTATGTTCTCTTGTCGATTTTCCCCTTTCCAATCAAATGTATGATCATTTTTCGTTTATGTTTCTCCTGTCTTCTCCGAACAATTCGATTTTCGCTATTTAAATCCGATTTGTTCGAATTGTTCACCGATAACTTATTATCCATCGGTAATATATAAATCTTTAGTCGTTAAAGGAGGCAAAAGGAATGGAAGGAACTACTGTATGAGTTTACCCGGGGACCATAATGGCTTGGTTACCGGTTTGCGTTACCGAGCACCGGATACCGAGGTCCAGGAAGATGCGAAGGTTATTGCGCGTTGGGCTTTCGAGAAGGCGGCTCAGAGGCCCGTGCAGGGGGAGGGCAGAAATGAAGTGGTGCGAAAAGTGCGGTAATCCCTTCATACCAGGCATTTTTTATGTCTGCCCCGTAAGCGGGCGGCTAATGAATGCGGGGGATATTTGCGTTTTCGAGAGGCATCGAATCCACAAGTCCCAGAAGGGGGAAGAGGGGGAGTGAGGTGCGCGAGGTGCTTGGCTGAGGTTTCCGAGGGGCTTTCAACCTGCCCCAAGTGCGGCGGCTCTGTTTTTTCAGGCTCTGCTAGCGAGGGCCCTCTACGCAATGTCCTGCAGCTCTACAGTACTCCCCTGCCGTTTTATGTTAAGGCTAAGCCGCCGGTTGTTGTGGATGGTGAACTAAAATCCTTTGAAGTCGAGTGGAAGCTGTTTAAGGCGAGGCTGCAGCCTAACGCCCCCAGTATTTTCCTTTGGGACAGGGATGGCTATTTGCCTGGGAAGCAGGAGGCCGCCCTCCACCTTGTTGAGGGATGGAGAGAGGGAAAGTTAAAGGTTGGGGAAATCACGTTACTCAACAATAGAGCGATTGTAACCTTCAAGAAAGAGGTTGAAGAGAAAAAGCCCAGCGGCTACGCTTCAGTAGACATCAACTTAATGAGCTTAGATATACTTGAAGCAAAGGATGAGCTAAAATATCGGAAAATCGACCTTAAGAAACTGTATGGCGTAAGGGTTCATTATTTTGAGAAGCGTGGAAAAATCCAAGCTTTGTCTAAATTCAAGCCCAAGACTTCGAAGATGCTTATGGAGAAATACTCTAAGCGTGAGAAGAGAAGGGTCAACGACATCCTTCATAAAGTAACCACGACAATCGTTAAAGAATTCATTGAAAACGGCGTTAGCCCAATCCTCGAGAAACTAAAGGGATTAAGCTATAACGCGACGAGGAATAAATACGCTAAGCGTAAGAATAGAAAAGTCTCCTCCCTACCCTACAGGAAAATCCAGAGCTTTATTGAGTACAAAATGGCGTGGCATGGCTACAAAACACACTATGTTTCAGCTAAGAACACGAGCAAGACCTGTCCAAGATGGGGGCGTTTGTCCAAGACAAGGGGGCAGGTCTTTAAATGCGAAGGTTGCGGATTTAAGGCAGACAGACATTTTGTAGCTTGCATCAACATCCTCAGGATGTGGGGAATCGGGTTCACCCCGAAAGCCCCCAATGAAATAATCGAGGGGGAAGAGCTACGTAAGTCTATTTAAGACTATGTAGCTCAGAACCCCTTATTTTGGACATTTTTTCTATCCATTTATTTAAGGAGCTTCTCAAATACCTTGCGTATCTCGCTTATCTGCCTCTTTATTTCGTTCAGCTCGTTTCTAAGCGCCTTGTTCTCCTCCTCAAGCTGGTTTATTCTCTCCCGCGCCTCATGGTTCATAACCTTGAGTATCGGCAGTTCCTTGAGGAACGTTACGGTTGGCAGAACCTTGAGGTACTCGTCTCTAAGCCAGTCAATGTTAGATACACAGTAGTCATATAGGTTTTCAACCCCAAACTTTGTTAGGCTATGGCCCAAGAAGGCTTCGCTCGCCATCCTATCAACCCCGCATGTGCTGCATGCCGTCTTGAAGAACTTTCTGAGACTGTGGACCCGCGTGTTATATCTAAGCGAGTTCTTCCTAAGCTCCTTTCCCCCTCCAACCGGGTGGTAACCCTTGATTGGAACTGGCTTAAGGTCCAAGCCAGCCCTCTGGCATAGTTCCCTCCACATATTTTCAAACCGCTTGGGTGAAAGCGGCTTCTCCCCCCTCGCTATAGTAAACAGGTAGGATTCCGGGCCTATTTGCTCGCCAGCCTTCTGCCGCTCAATCAGGAGAGCACGGACGTATTCAGCCGCCTCATTACTTATAAAGGTAATATATGGCTCCCCCTCCTTGTTTAACGTTTCAGGTATCTCAACCGCATAACATGGCAGGGTTGGATCCCAAATCTTATCCTTAATATGTTTAAGCTGCAGGTTTAGGCAGGCGCTAAGTCTGAAGCCCCCGCTCGCCATAGCGCATATAATCGCCCGCTCCCTCAGCCCCGCGATTTTAAGGAGCCTAACAATCTCCTCCTTGCTTAGAACATCACGCTTGAGGAGCGGTTTTGCGCTGCCAATCTTCCTCCGGAACTCCCGCGCGATCTCCCTCCCAACGCGGTCCACATCGCGGATGCCATTCTCAACAAACCAGGCCCTTATGCCTGGAAGCCAGCCCCACATAGTCTTAGCCGCAAGCCTATCCTTAGCCCAGGCAAAGAAGCCCGCGAATTCATCAACAATCAGATCAGGGGAGAGCCCCGCGAAAAACTCAATCAACTCGGAAGGCCGCTTCCCGTAATACTCACAGAAGAAGCGGATCCCCTTAACATAATTTTCTCTGGTTCCCTCCTTCAAGTTTCTCCTGGAAAGCATCCTCTGGACGCTTTGATCTCCCTCAATTTCCTCAAGCCTAAACTTAAACGGAAACTCCTCCAACAGGGAACACCACATAAAAAATATTACTAAACCCATATTTAAAGTGATCGGACGTATAATTTTCATTTATATACTTTTGGGAAAACGTTTAAATCGTCCTCCGCTACCATATCTTTTACGAGCATATGGGAAAGGTAACGTTATATTTCATGTTTCTATGGGCAATCGAGTTTGTTTTAGTCTAGAGATTAGACTTTTTCGTTTGCCTGTGCTATGGTGGAACATGTGTTAAAGGTATATATTTTCTGGGTAATATTTTTGAAGGCTTAGGTAGTAGGGCTTTTATATCGTCAGGCAACTTTCCAACGTAATATGCCCTTGGTTTCTCTGTCTCAAAGGGAAGAGGTTTAGCCTTACTCTCTGCCACAAACTTTCCAGCCGGATCAGCAGGATTATCTAAGTCACCATAAATTCTGGCATTGCATGGGCAATTTCTAACGCAAGGAGGTTGTTGGGAATTTGGGGTGCATGCTGGATCTTTCATCTGTGTGCAGATGTAGGGGATCCATAAAACTCTTTTTTCTTTGTGTGAATTAAATTCTAAAATTGTGTTCCAGCAGTCTTCCTTTTTGTCGTAAGTCCATACCCTGCATGCTAAGGTGCACGTGTGGCAGCCCACGCATCTGTCCAAGTTTATTATGAAACCATATCTAACCATAAAATTTCACCCTACACCTTATACACCTCGCATAGTACCGATTTATAACCAGGAAAACCTGAAATAGGATCAAAGATTCTAGGAATGAGCATGTTGGCATGAGCCTCTGGGATCATAGCCCAGCCGTGGAAGACGTCAACCACCCCGGGGGGTATGAGGTAAGTGAGATGCGCATGCGCTTTTATTTTACCATGTCTATTCTCAACCACAACGAAGTCTCCCTCTTTAATACCTCTTTTTTCAGCATCCTCGGGATTTATATTAACTATTGGATAAGGCATAAGATCCCTCAACCACGAGAGTTCCCTCCATTTGGAGTGCGTGTATACTGGAACCCTTGAACCAGTCATTAAAACAAGCGGGTATTTTTGAGCTAAATCAGGTCTGCTGACCGGCGACTCTGCGGGCTCTTTGAAAACGGGAAGCGGATCATAACCATATTTCTCCAGAATAGTTGACCAAATCTCAACCTTACCTGTGGGTGTTGGAAAACCTGGTTTTCCATCTTTCCGCAATAAACCTTTCTCAAATTTTCTGTATTCTTCTGGACCTGGCGGCGGTATTTCTATGCCATTCGGTATTGGAATTTCGTCAAGGGTTACGCCTGCTTTTCGCAGGATGAAGTTGAGCCCCTCCATGGTGTCACCACTCCAAAATTCATTGGCGTAACCTAGTCTGACCGCCAGATCAAAGACTATTTGCCAATCAGATTTTGCCTCTAGGTATGGCTTTACCACGCGTCGTCGAGCATAAATTTTTCTTCCAAACCAGATGAAGGGCTCGAATCTCTCATAATTGGTCGCCGCGGGCAACAATATATCCACATAATTATGTGTCCAAGGCCTGAGAAAATAGTCGACCGCAACCACAAACTCCATATTCCTTAAAGCTTCCTGGTACTCATAGAACTGAGGCCATATTGTCACATTTGCACCAAATAATATGGCCATCCTAATTTTTCCATTTCTTACGTATTCTGGGAGGAAATTCATTTGTATTTGCTCATGGACAACTTCAGCCCAAACCGGAACGTATTCTTTATCAGCTCTCTTATCCTTCATTTCAATCTTTTTATCTTCCATTATGAAGGTGGAGTCTCCCATGTCATGTGACCTAAAAGGTAAAGGATGAGTTGGCACGATAATCCCCCCTGGCACATCGAAATTACCTGTCAATAACATTAAAGCCAGTATCGATCGAACCGTTTGAACCGCGTTGGTTGAATGCGTTAATGTTGAAAAACCGGCCATTAAGGTGGTCGGCTTACACGCGGCAATGAGGACTGCAGCCTCAACTATTTTATCAGCCGGAACCCACGTTATTTTCTCCACATTTTCCGGCGTAAATGTCCTCGCGTATTCTTTTAAAGAATCAAATCCAAAAACCCACTTCTCTACAAATTCCCGGTCATACAATTTTCTTTCTATAATTACATCTATTATTCCCAGCGCTACGGCAGCGTCAGTTCCAGGGCGGGGCTGAAGATGAATATCAGCTAGCTTATCTGCTACTGGGGTTTTACGTGTGTCCACCACAACAAATTTTGCCCCTCTATCCTTAGCATCAAATATTTTCCGCATGTTGAATGGTGCTGACCAAGCCGGATTCGTTCCCCATATCAGAACTGTCCTTGTATCTTTGGTCGGCGGATTACCAAGCGCGATTAAACCTAATGTTAGTTGCGACGCGAGCGCTGCAGCCCTAAAACATGTTGAGCTCTCTGTTCCATAGTTTGGGGAGCCAAAAACGGTGGCTAAACGTGAAACCGCTGGTCTCATCTCTTTTGGATCCCCACAATAAAATAATACTGCCTCCGGCCCATACTTCTCTTTAATCTCCTTCATTTTTGAAACGATTATTTCGTAAGCTTCCTCCCAGCTTATCCTGACAAAACGCGGGTCTGGCAAACTTTTTGGCGTGGTTCTTTTTAACGGATAACCGAGTCTCTGTGGATGATACTGCCTCTGCAAGGTTGCGAAACCTTTAGAGCATATGGGTGTATTTGGATAATTTTCCCAGCTATCTACTCTAACTATCTGATCATCCCTCAAGTAGACTTTTACTCCACAGTACGGTACCTGATTGCAGGCGTCACAGAAGGTATAAGCAATGGATTCATGAATGACTTCCGGCATCTCCCTCATAACCCCAAAAGCCTCATAAATCCCGCATATTACGAGAACAAGTATTTAAAATTAGTGAAGATCATCTTGAGAAAAATTGTTACCATAAACATTTTTAATAATCGGTTCTCTACAAAGCCGCTCTTTTCTTCTTTAATATCCCATTTTTAAATGCTTATACTCTCTCATAATTTTTCTGAATATTGAAACTCTTAAGCCGACTCTGAGCCCGTATCTGGCGGGCCCGGGGGGAGTTGAACCCCCGACCCCCGGGTTAAAAGCCCGGTGCTCTGTCCTGGCTGAGCTACGGGCCCCAACCTTAATTTGATGAATAAAGCCAAATTTATCATTTTCTGTTATAAACTAATTTTGTATCTCGTAATTAGTTAATAATTTGAAAATTTATGACTGAAATAATGATAATTTTCATTTATCTCCACAATTTTTAAAGGGCTTTAAATATTGCAAAAGCCGTAATGGCTAATATCTCGTGTAGGTTCTCGAACTTAGCTGCAAGCTCTATACCATAGATTAAGAGTTGGCTAACTTTCTCGGCCCGCGCCTCTTTAACCACATATATTTTATTTTTTATTTTTATTTATTTTTAAATTATCTTTTGGCTCTTAGCCCAATTATGGTTGCTGTTATTCCTGCGACTACGAGTAGAATTATGAGGAGGTTGAGCATTGCGAAGGCTGAGGAGACTAAGATGCCATAATCCCCCATCTATTAGCCCTCCATATTTTAGATATGGATATTAAATTTTATTATAATAATCAAATATTTAAGTTTAATTTCTTCTTTTATATGTCAGTATACTGGCGAATATCATAGCGAGGATGAAAAGTGGAAGATTTATTTGATAGGTTGAAAATTTATGGCTGTTTAGCGAATCCAGGATTTTAAGTAGTTTATAAGTCCCTTTAGAACCATCTTGAAAGCTGGGAGGGCGTATTTGCCAAAGTTTTTCACTAAAGTTTTGGGTGATAAATAGAAGCTTATGTAGGCTTTTTTAATGAGATTCTGAAGATCCTCAGTACTTATATTTTTCAAAGCCATTACCGGTTTAAGTGTGGTATACTGCGACCAATCCCTTGTAAGTAATAAGCCGTCTTTTTTGGCCATCTCGTAGAGTTCTGTTCCAGGGTATGGGGTTGCAATAGTGAATTGGACATAATCAACTTTCAATTTCTTTGGAAAAGCAAGGGTGTTCTTGATCTCCTCCTTTGTTTCGTCTGGAAAGCCGACTATAAAGGATCCCATCATCTTTATACCAGCCTCTTTTGTCAGCATTACAGCCCTTTTGATTTGATCAATAGTTATTCCCTTCTTTATGAAATTAAGTATTCTCTGGGATGCGGATTCAATACCATAATAGATAAAAGAGCAGCCAGCCTCCTTCATTTTTCTTAAAAGACTTCTTGAGATTGTATCAACTCTCGATCCACAGGCCCACATGACATCTATCTTACGCTTCTTAATTTCATTGCATATTTCCTCAGTCCTCTTCTGATTTAATGTAAACTCGTCATCTGAGAACTCGATGCTTTCAGGATTATACTCGGATACTAAATATTCTATTTCATCAACAACATTCTTTGCGCTTCTAGCTCTATACTTCTTTCCAAATATTTGTGATGAGGAGCAGAAGATGCATCGGAATGGGCAGCCCCGGCTGGACATTACATGACATACTATAGATCTTTTCCCGAGAACAGTATATTTATCCATGGGTAGGAGATGCCATGCTGGAAATGGAAGCGAATCCAAGTCTTTTATGAGCGGTCGGGACTCAGTCTTCACAATCCTTCCATCATCAGTTCTAAAGGCTATCCCCCTAACCCTTGATAAATCCATCTTCCTCCTTATAGCCTCGCTAACCTCAAATATAGTTTCCTCTCCCTCACCTATACATACAATATCGACAGCCGGGCACTCTTGAAGAGTTTCCATGGGAAGAAAAGTTGGGTGCGGGCCCCCGAGGATTACTGTTGAGTTTGGGCAGACTTCTTTTGCCGCCCTAGCCACGCTATAGGCATTATAAATGGTGGGCGTTGACGCAGTTACGCCAATAATTTCCGGCTGGTCCATATTAATGATATCTCTTACCTGAGACGCCGAGAGATTCAGAGCTGGCGCATCAATTATTTTAACTTCATATCCGCTTCTCTCAAGCATAGAGGCTAGATACGCTAAACCTATGGGCGGAGCTTTAATTCCAATGCCAAATAGCTCAGCATTGTTAGATGGAGGATTTATCAAGATTACTTTCAAGAAAGATCGCCTACCGTCCTTTTTCTATGCTCTTTTAACCAATGCTTTCGGCTCAGGGTTTAGACTTGGCTCCTCAAGCTCTTTGATGCATCCCGGATCTGGCGCGAGGTAGTCTCCATGATAGGCATATGCCCTCGCTCTGCACCCACCGCAAACATATTTATATTCACAGCGGCCGCATCTACCCTTAAGCTTGCCTCTATCCCTCAAATCATTCATGACCTGAGAGTTTAACCAGATTTCCTTTAGAGACCGTCTTCTTAAATCGCCTACAACCATCGGCATAAAAACGCATGGCGTGACTAAGCCATTTGGCTGGATCGCGCAATATAGTCTTCCAGCACCGCATCCACCCAAAAAATCAGCTAGTTGTTTAGCTCTTCCATAGAGAGCTAATGCTGCGAAATGTGTTGGAGAAAGTATGTCTGTTCCGTCAATCAATGATTGCTGTAGACAAACTCTTGAGAATTGAGGAGCCGTGGAAAGAGCTTCCATCCCTCCGCTTGCCAGCTCCTTATATAAGGATTTAAGGAGGTTCTCCCTTTCAACCGGAGTAAGATCTAACTGGATAATTTCTTCTCCGCGGCCAGTTGGTATAAAATTGAAAACTATAACTCTCCTCGCACGTAACTTTTTAGCTAAGTCGATTATCTTTGGAATCTCATCAATATTGTGTTTTGTAGCAGTTGTCGCAATACACGTGAACATTCCAGCCTCAACAGAATTTATTATGCCCCTTATGGTCTTTTCAAAACATCCATTTATGCCCCTAAATGATTCATGGGTCTCCTTTGACGCTCCATCTAAGCTTATTTCTAAATATCCAACTCCAGCCTCCTTTAAACGGGCAACATTCTCTTTTGTAAGTAGGGTTCCATTCGTGGCAATTGAAACATATAATCCCCGCTCATAAGCATATCTAGCAACCTTAAAGAAGTCTTCGCACATTAACGGCTCTCCACCCGAAAACGCTATCATAGAAACATTGTTCTCAACAAGCTGATCGATTATTGCAAGTTTCTCTTCGGTTGTAAGCTCGTCAGGGGTTGGCCTTTCAGCGCGCTGGTAACAGTGCTTGCATTGAAGGTTACAGGCATTAGTGTAGTTCCAGACTACAAGAAATGGAGCTGGGGTCCTATATGGTTTAGTGACGCCGTAAATGCCAATGCCGCTTAAAACATTCATTAATCCCCTCCTGAAATATGGCGTCTTTAGAGATTCTATCAAAATTTTCCTATCAATGTTCAACCCAATACAGCCAAGGTATATTGCCGCTTTAATTATGCCTGAAAAAATAAATCTGGTGATGGAATGATTAGATCCGCCAATTCCGGCGAGATCCTCAAGCGCAGCTTCAAGATAACTTTTTCCATCATTAAAGTGGTGGCCGCATGAAAAACGGATGACATGGCGCAGGACAGGGTTTTCTAGAAAAGACAGAAAAGTATTTATAGAGGATGAATCCGATTTAGCCATTTTTCCCCTCCCAGCAGTTAAGACCAATATTTCTGCTTTTTAACCTGATATTTAATTCTTACGTGAAACAACTATTTTATCCTTATTATTGCCTTATCTCAGCGATTATTGTCCTAATAGCATTGATTATTTCCATCTGAATGAGTAACGTCATGCTTTTTCACTTTAGATCTAATTATTTTGATTTTTATATCGCAATTATTATGTTTCCATAAGATTCGCAGCGTCATTATATAAAAGGATCATTTTTAAATATGCTAAGCTTCTTAGCGCAACGACAATGTTTCTTGTACTAATTACTACACTTATAACCAGAATAACCCACACGAGCATGAGAAGTATATACCTGTATGGTTTTTCCGCAGATAGCCACTTTGGAAAATTAAATCTTAAATGTGGTATGAGGAAGGCTGTTTGTCTTGCGTATTCTTCATATTTTTGCCCGTAAACCTTAAATAAGTTTCTTTCCTCTAGGCTTGCTAAAATCAGATATCCGATTAGTAGAGTTATCCACGCTATAAGAGATATTGGCCTAAGAGACCTAATAGTTATTCCAAGCGACAAAAGTATTATCCCAAGATACTGTGGGTGTCTAGAGAACCTGTAAGCTCCGCTAGTGATTAAGCCCCCATCTTTCCTTAAATTTATCATCCAAGAGATGAAAGATATCAAAAAGATTGCTAAGCCAGATGCTAGCAGGAATAAATCTATAAGCCCCCATCTAAAAAGTGTTGGGAAGAGAATGTTATCTCTATCAAGTATGATCGCGTATGTAAGCCAATATAGGCTTTCTCCCGAATGAAACGGGTCGGGAATATCCTTAAGGAGAGTCCAGGGCCACGTGAGGATAGCATAAACTCCCACTGGAATAAACATTACAAAGAGTAGTGGATTAAATGTTACGATTAGCGATGGCACAACATCTATTAAAGCGAGTATGCACTCTATAATTCTCCTGGAAAAATATCCAATTTTATCCTTCATTCTCTAGATCCCTTTTAACGATCGGTTTTAGCCCAATTGCCATATTTTATCCAGAGGAGTGCCGCAACGCCCCCTATAACATTGCTTACCGCTATAGCTAGCCAGACACCCCATGAACCTATATTAAATGCAAAGGCCAATATATAACCCAATATCATAGCAACCATAAACAGGCCGAAAAACGGCAATGTTGGCAATAATGTTCCAAGAATAGGTTAGTCTCAGCTAATATTTTCTGGTCATCGGTAAATGCTCCTATAAAATTTCCTTAGAGGGGTTAAATAATTGGCGCCTAAAGATACTAGAGCAAATATCAGGAGACAAGCCTTATATGCAACTTCCTTAGCCCTCTAATATCTATAGCCCCTAAACTTTGCCCAACCATTATGGACACCGCGCTGGTAAGACCAAATAGAGCTCCATCAACAATATCCATAATTACAAATCCTATCGCATAGGAGGTGGCGATAACTATGCGGGGCTCGTTTACCATCCTTATCTGCGCTATAAAGGCGAAGCTATTTGTCAATCTAAGAGTGAATATTGGCAGACCTACGCGAGCAACAAGGTAGCCCACTTAAAAATTATATCTTTTGGTAAATGTTATCCTAAGATCCGGATAACTCCTCCTAATAATATATGCTAATAACAGCGTTGACAGGAATTTTCCCATAACGTCTGTAAGAGCTGCGCCTATAACGCCCAATCTTGGAAAAGGGCCTATCCCTAAAACTAAAAATGGGTCTAACAGTATATTTAGGCTGGCCGCCACGCAATTAACTATAGCTTGTCTTCTTGTCTCACCAACACTTTGAAGCAGGGCCGTAAATATCAACGATGTGTAGCCTAAAAGAATATCGAATGCTATTACGTTCGAGTACTTAATTACCTCGCTAAAAATCAGGGACTGCTACAAGAGCATCACTGTACTGACTTAGCCAGTAAGCGTCCGCGGTATTATAATCAATAATTATTATATGGTTTAAGAGGGGAGGAACACCTAACCACAGTAGTGTACGAAGAATTGGTCCGTGAATGATCTTGTCCCGATACCTGCCTACAGAAACGGTTTCGCCCAGTTCACTCTCCATATCAGACATAGATTTTACAAAATGAAAGCAATCTTAATAAGATTTTCCACCTCTCCTAAAACTAAACCTTCTAGGCTCATTTTTCTATGGTATCAGCGGTATAATTTCCTCCGTTATATATTTTACAAAGTCTTCTATTGAGCTCTTGCTAAAGAGCGTTATAACGCAGTTTCTCGTTACTCCGATCACGATGCCTCTTCTCTGAACCTCGAAGACAACATACCATATTTTTCCATGCTTAATATACTCTTGATAGAGACCTGTATCCGTCAGATCTGAGCCCGCTAGACAGAGCTTTTCTACGCCCGGTATATCAACATTATCAAACCATATTAATTTAGTTGCCTGCGGATTAGATTCATGAAGAGCCTTGAGTTTTTCATGCGGGATCTCAACTTCAAGTATAGCATGAGGCTCTATAAACAAGATCTTGCTGAGCCTGTTTGCGATATAGTTTGTAAGTAGCTTTTTTAGTCCGCGGGCTGTCGATGGAGCCAACACTATTAAGAAAAATCTATCACCAAATTTTTTGATCCAAAATGGTGACTCCTCGGTGACAGGGGTCTCTATAATTCTCCTCCTATAAGTTCTACTTCTGATAAAATCTCTACAGAAGATCCCGGAGATTGTGTCTGCATTCAGCTTTAAGTCTAATATCTCAGATACTAGGGTTACGGTCTCACCACTAGTGGTTTTATATATCTCTTCTCCGCGAAAATTCTTAAGCTTTTGAGCCGCAAAGAATAAATTAACCTCCCCCTTAATCTCAAATACTTTTGCTGGCAAAACCAATGCTAATGCACCCAAAAATATTGATTCTTTTAAAACTTAAAAATAATTTCCTTACGTACAGAAAAACCTGCTGCTTGTAGATATGCTGGCAGGGATTCTCGCTTCTTGTTTAAAGTGCCACTATAATAATTAAAAATAACGATACTTTTATTTAGGTAAAATGATAGCCTAAAAAATTAATAAGGGAGTGAATTGGGGGAGAGAAAGAATGCGTAGGCCGAAGGTTTATGTTACACGCGAGATACCTGAGAGAGGTCTAAAAAAGATATTGGAGCGCTTTGATGCCGAGGTTTGGCCTGAGTATGGTCCACCGCCAAAGCGGGTTATAATCGAGAAAGCTGGAGATGTGGATGCTCTTGTAACTCTCTTAACTGATAAGATTGATGCGGAGGTCTTCGATGCCGCGCCAAAACTTAAGATTGTTGCTCAAATGGCGGTTGGATACGATAATATAGATATTGAGGAGGCCACTAAAAGGGGCATCTACGTAACCAATACTCCCGGAGTTTTAACGGAGACCACCGCAGACCTTTCATGGGCTCTTCTAATGGCTATTGCTAGGAGAATCGTTGAGGCAGATAAGTATATACGAGAAGGAAAATGGAAGATTGCTTGGCACCCAATGATGCTCCTTGGAAGAGACGTTTACGGTGCAACTCTAGGAATCATCGGCGCTGGAAGGATAGGCGAGGCGGTTGCTAGGAGAGCTAAGGGCTTTAACATGAGAATATTATATTATGATATTATCAGAAGGCCAGAGTTAGAGAGGGAGATTGGCGCCGAGTACGTGGATCTGGATACGCTGCTTAAAGAGTCAGATTTTATAACTATTCATGTCCCGTTAACCAAAGAGACCTACCATATGATAAATGCTGAAAAGCTTAGGTTAGTTAAGAAGACAGCTTTTATAATAAATACTTCTAGAGGACAGGTTATTGACGAAAAAGCCCTTTATGAGGCTCTAAAAGAGGAGAGAATCGCTGGAGCGGCGTTAGACGTCTTCGAGCAGGAGCCAATATCCCCAGATAACCCCCTAATAAAACTTAATAATGTGGTTTTGACTCCACATATTGGGAGCGCTAGCCATGAGACACGCTCAAGGATGGCTGAAATGGTCGCCGAAAACCTAATAGCCTTCTTTGAAGGGAGAGTTCCACCAAATCTAGTGAACCCGGATGTGATGAAGATTAGACCTTTACCAGTCAAGAATATGTAGATCCCCAGCGGCGCGCTCAATTTATATTAACTTTTACCTGTTAGTTTTTATGAAGTATTTATTGTGCCTTTAATATCGATTCATAGAAGTCCACGATGGTGTTTTCCTCTTGGCTGTTAAGCCATCCATTATGTTTGAGATTCTCAAGCCCGCTTTTAAGAGTCTCTATGAAAGTTCTGGAAAAAAGAATATTTTTTTCCTCTACTATGCGTCTTAACTCGCCATTTAAGTATGGGTCCCTGCTATAATTCTCCACGAGGGCGTTCAATATTACATTTATGGGCTCTTTGAGCGGGGTTAAGAGAAGCGTTATTCTAGATTCTAAGTTAAGCTTAAAAAGGTTATCTGCTGCCTTTATTGAGCCTGAGACTTTAACCAGGGGATAAAAATCAAGCCTTCTCTCGCTGCGTCCCTCATATATAACCATGTAGAATGGTAGGCCAATTATCGCGTTTTCCCTGATATTTATTGGGAGATAGCTTTCCCAAAGGGCATTTATCAATCGCTCTTTTTCATTAATTATCTGCGCAATATTCTCCTTAATAGTTAGATACATCTTCTTAATCTTCTCAGTATCCTCGTTTACTCTTCCTATATCAGCATCTCTTGATTCCCTCAGAACATCAATCTTCTCAATTCCATTTTTAATCAACATACTATATTTCTCTTCGATATCCTGAATCCTATTATTTTTCTCAGCCTCGGTTTCTTCAATAGCTCTTCGCAACTCTTTTGATCTTTTTGCAAGATCCTCTATCTGCAACAAGTATAAGTCTACCCTACTTCCTTTTATGGATTTACGTTTACCCTCATTTCCCTTCCTTGAGCGCTTCTCTAAAAAAATCTTATTTTTTAATAGAATCCTCTCAACTTTTTCCCTTTCCCTCAAAAGATCTTTAATTCTCTTGTCATATTTCTTTTCAACTTCGTTAATCTCCTTT
Source organism: Bathyarchaeia archaeon (assembly GCA_038867895.1). Classification (GTDB taxonomy): domain Archaea; phylum Thermoproteota; class Bathyarchaeia; order Bathyarchaeales; family DTEX01; genus DTEX01. Next base: position 33,838 of record JAWBXL010000012.1, read on the forward strand.
AGTTTCTTCTCAATTAGATATTTGCTTCTCCTATTTATCTTGGCTTCAAATTCAGATATTTTCCTTTTGTATTCACGTACTATGAGGTCGCTCTCCTTAGAGAGCATCTCTAGATGTCTACTAACCTCATCCTCCAGAGTTTTAAGAGTATACCTTAGCATACTAATTTCTGTCTTCAATCTACTAGAAATACTGGAAATACTCTCCACAGGGTTTGTCTGCAGTTTAGGCCGTATTAATTCAGGCTTTTCCTCTCCAACCGAATCGGCCAGCGCTAATTTATCGCTCAAAGATAAGAGCATTTTGAGCAGATCTCTATCCACAATTAAACAGTTAATTCGGTTTTCTCCAAAACCATTTTTAACTATATCCGAGAACAAATTGGTGCCATAATCTAACGTCTCTATAAAATTATTTAGCGTGAACCTACTTTTCCTTAATCCCTCTAAAAATTGTAGCAGATCGGGGACAACAAAGTCTGAAAACGTGAAACCTAAAAATTCAAGCCCATCGGTAATAAAGCAGCCTTGGCCCCATGGGAGACACACTAAAGGATAATATATTTTTGAGATGGCTTTTATTTCTTCGGCTCTACTTGATATGATTCCAATTTTTTTGCGCCTGTGAAATGCCAGACAGGATATAGCCGCTATCTCCTCCTCTAATGTTATTCTTGTCTCACCGTAAGAAGTATCAATAATATAAGGTAAAATGAAAGTTTTTGGATGATTATCCTCTTGCATCTTTGTCTCCACTAAGATCTCTCATAGAGGAAAGCAAATATCTTTTCAACTAAGTCTGAGTCAAGTTTCTCGTATGCTTCTATGCTTCCAACATCATACCAGAAAGAGCCAGTAAGATAACCGTAAACATTTCTTCCAGTCTCTATTAAGTGTGGTACAACGTCGCCCATGAAATCTAGTGCACGTTTATCACCAATCATCCTATTAATCTCTTCGAGGAGAAATCCCTCTAATAGGGCTATCGCGATGCTGACGGGCTTCTCTATTTTGGGTTTCTCCTGAAAATACGTTATTCTGCCATCCTCTCCCATCTCAGCTACGCCAACTTTAACCGTAAAACCGCTCGCTAAAGCCACTGTAATATCTGCCCTCTTCCCCTTATGATAATTCAAGAAATCTTTTATATTCATATTCGTCAGGATGTCACCATAATATATCAGCAATGTTTCATTAGCATTAACAGCGCCCTTCCTGTAAGCGTTAATGATTGAGCCAGCAGTCCCCTTAAGTGATGGGTCGTCATATACATATATCATGTTCACATCAAACCTAGAGCCATCACCAAAATAATTTATTATCTGCTCAGCCTTATAATCTACAAGAAGGACTATATTATTTATACCATAAAACTTTAATAACCTGACTATATACTCGAGAAGAGGCTTCTGCATTTTCCCGATAGGAATCATCGCTTTCTGAAAATAGTAGGAGAGAGGTCTAAGCCTAGTGCCAGGCCCACCACATAGAACCACACCCTTAACCGTACTCACCCAAACCACCGCTAACATCTCTTATAAAACTAAGTCAAAAATCAAAATTTAATGCTTACTATACGAGACTATACGAGAACAGAACCCTTCTCAGCAAAAGCTGAGATTAAAATCCCACAAAACAATAAAAACCAAAGATACTTGTGGATTTAATGGGCTCAGCTCCACCCCCACAACCATCACATCTTAGGAGGTGATCCGGCCGCAGGTTCCCCTACGGCCACCTTGTTACGACTTCTCCCCCCTCCCGAAACCTAGACTCGACGCAGCCAAGAAAACTGCGCCTCGTCTAGGTCTCAGTCGGGTGGAGCGACGGGCGGTGTGTGCAAGGGGCGGGGACGTATTCACCGCGGGTTGATGACCCGCGATTACTAGGGATTCCATGTTCACGAGGGCGGGTTGCAGCCCTCGATCCCAACTGAGGCAGGGTTTCGGGATTTCCTCCCCCTTTCGGGGTCGGAACCCAT
>JAWBXL010000013.1:0-32288 GCA_038867895.1 Bathyarchaeia archaeon
GTAAGAGACGGGTTAACCGAGAAGATTAGGGCCGCTACGCTGGCAACTATAGGCGCCGAGAAAGATGTCCCAGAGACTGAGCCGTAGCCTCCACCCCTAATAGTTGTATATATGCTTACGCCGGGAGCCGACAAGTCGACGTAAGGCCCATAAGACGAAAAGCTCGCAAGGATATCGCCGCTAGCCGTGGCGCTAACAGACACGATGTATGGATTGTCAGCGTAATCCTCATATTTACCGGTATTACCGGCAGCCGCAACAGCCAAGCCGCCCCTATCCATGAGGTATTTGGCGGCGCTTGAAAGAGATGAGCCGCTGAAGATCTGGAAGCTCATGACGGCAGCCTTAGCCCCGCGGTCAGCAGCGTAAACAAGACCCTTACTCAACAGCGAATAAGTGGTATAGCCATTAGTGTCAGTAACTCTGATCGGCAGAATCACGCAGCTCCACGCAACGCTAGCCACACCTATCCCGTTATTCGCTATGGCTGCCGCTACTCCAGCAACCTTAGTCCCATGCCCATAAACATCGCTTGTGTCAGCATTATTATCGTAGAAGTTCCAGCCTGAAAGCAGCTTACCAGCCAAATCCAGATGCGAGGGGTCAACGCCACTATCAAGTATGGCGATAACAACGCTTTGGCTTCCAGTTGAAATGTCCCATGCGTCCGGTGCACCTATAGCTGGCAGGTGCCACTGCCTAGAGTAATATGGGTCGTTAGGCGTCTGGGAAGGCGCAATCAGGCGGTTCTCCTCAACAAAATCAACCATAGGGTTCCTCATCAAAGCAGATTTAACGCGATCCGCCGCCTCCCCCGGAACCGATATGACTAGGACGCGTATCTGCGGTATCTCGTCAACAACGCATGCGTCTAGAGAGCGGAGCAAAGCCTCACCTCCTCCTCTACAGACCCCAGGCTTAAACCTCAATAGAAATTCAGCTCTACTGGGCTTAGCGGAGACAACAGGCATAGATAGTATGACTGTGAAGATCAACAGCAGAACTACGATAAGCGCCACTTTACCATTAAAACGGAAAGCTGAGCCCAAAAATAATCCCTCTGATTGAAGGGGTGTTGAGAAATTAAGTTAAGATTTATGAAGGATGAATATATATGGAGAGAATCTAAAAATAATTTAGACTGAAATTAGAGATCTAGATTCGGAATCGGAACATGAAAATTAAAAAAGAAATAAGGATGTTTAGACGAGTATTCCCAATATTCCGAGTATTCCAAGTATTATGGCGATTATACCAATTATTGTTTGGAAGCTGCCGAGCCACTTAACAACTTTAGCCAAGTCCTTACCTATTGCTGGTATGCTTGGCAAAAGACCCAAAATCAGTATCAGTCCAGCTATAATCGCAATTATCCCCTGCAACCCAAAAAACAAATCCCGAGAATTATGGCTATAATGCCAATAATTGTCTGGAATCTCCCAAGCCACTTAGCAACCTTTTCCAAGCTTTTGCCCACAGCGGGTATGTTTGGTAAAATACCCATCGCAAGAATAAGCCCAGCTACAATATTTGTTATCTCTATTATCATATGCTTCACAATACTTTATACCATTTGAGAATTTATAAGCCTTGTTATCTCGATGAATTTTACATGATTAGCTAATAAGGGAAAAAGGGAGAATGGTATAGTCACGCTGAATGCATCAAAAATGTTTTTTCAGCGAAAAACAATAAGTGTAATGAGCCAAAAATATTATTTCTGGGTTCGGCAGATTTGAGGGCCGACTTCCTCCGTAAATCGGTTCAGCGCTACTTTAGGAGCCAGGGCTGTGAGACCTTCTTCCCTAAGGGGGGATTCACGTCGGGAATGGCATGATTGATGGGGAGGTTTATGACCGCGGCTTCAAGATGGCTGTTGAGTTGAAGAGCGACAACGATGATATTCTACGCGGCTTAGGACAGCTGCTAGAGGCTTTAGCACATGGATACGATGAGGCGCTCCTAGTGACAAGCAGCGTGAGGGCTGAGCGCCTAGATATAAAGGTTTTTGAAGATAGTGGGATAGGCTTGGCGTCAGTAAACAGCAAAGGAGAATTAAAGTTCATAGTTGAGCCGAAGATAGTTAAGTTTTGAATTTTAAGGGTTGTGAGAATTCTTTCTATGTCGCTTATAACGCTCTTAAATGCCCTTTTATCCTCTTCCTCAAGCCTCTTCCATAACCTATTTCTTCCGATTAGATGCGATGTAACCACTAGGCTGAATGTTGCTGAGCCAAGTCTGACGCCCCCATTTATCCTATCAATCTACCTCCTGAAGACTTCCCTTAACCCATCCTTTAGGCGCTTATCCTTTATTATTTTTTAATCAGTCTGACTATTTTCTGGTTGAACCCAACGTTCAAGATCTTTACTATTCTATCCGCCCCTATCCGGCCTCCAATATGCTCATCGGCAACGCATATGACGGATACCGCTACACAAGCGGGGTTCTTTCCGACAATCTCTTTCCGGCCTGCGATCGCGTCGCAAAGCATCGCGGCATACGCCTCGACGGCGTCAACGTAGCTGGCGTCTGTGTAGTTTTTGCGCAGTTTCCTCGTAAACATCTTCACATAATCCTTGAGGGAGAATTTGCTGAAGGGGAGCCGCTCGACATCGCATACCTTGCTCATAAGCCTTAGGAGACTACCCTTCCATGCGGGAAGCATTGCAGCGCAGGCAGGTGCCCGGCGACGCCGCTAACCCTGGCAATAGATAGGCCAAGGCTTAGAAGATTATTTCAGAAGGCGGAGCGCAACCTCACCGTTATGCCCGAATCTAGCGATTATCCGCTGTAGCGCTCAAGCCTCTCCTCATAATCATAGATCTCGCCCTTCACGCCAAACTCATTATTCCTAGACTTAAAAGGGAGGGAAGAGATTTGAACCCGGAGGACTGGCGCCCTGGCCGGGATTTGAACCCGGGTCAGGCGGGCGACAGCCGCCTATACTAGGCCGGACTATACTACCAGGGCTTTTCCACTCTTAAATTGTATATGTACCACTTTAAATATGTTTTTCTTTGTTTATGGTTGAGGATAAATTATTTGAGCAAGATCTATTTAACAATTCGTTAAAGGGGAAAGGTGGGATTTGCGTGGTTGATATGTTAGTGAAGTGGTTTGGGCACGCGAGTTTTCAAATAACTTTTGATGGGAAGAGCATGTACATTGATCCATATGAGGGCGAGTATGTGGATAAGGCTGACATAATTCTTGTGACGCACTCGCACTATGATCACTGTGATATACCTAAAATTAAGAGGATACGAAAGAGTGAAACTATTGTTATTGCGCCAGAGGAGTGCGCCCCGAAGATAGGTGGTAACGTTAGGGTTATTAAGCCTGGCGAAAAGATAACGCTGGATAACGTTTCTATCGAGTCTACTCATGCATATAATGTTAGGCGCTTTAGGGCTCCAGGTCAGCCTTTTCATCCAAAGGGTTTCGGCGTAGGATACTTGATAATGATTGACGGAAAAACAATTTATCACGCTGGGGACACGGATTTTATTCCAGAGATGAGGGATCTTAGGAATAGAAAGATTAATCTTGCATTGCTTCCAAGCGGCGGCACGTATACTATGGATAACCCTGAGGCGGCTGAGGCGGCCATTGCGATAAACCCAGAGGTTGTTATCCCAATGCATAGGTGGGATACCAACCCAGAAGAATTTAGAAAGAAGGTTGAAGCGTCTGCACCGCATATAAAGGTTGTTCTGCTTAAGCCTGGTGAACAATATAAATTATTGTAGATTCTCCATTCTCCTTTTTTTATCCTAAAAATTTTGTGAAAAGGTTAGAGTGAACGTGATTAATAAGTGTGGAGAAGACAGGGTTATAATAAAATTTTATTGTGAGAAGACCGGGAAATTCTATAGGCTGATTGAGACTAGCACATGGCCTTATCTCGAGATATCTGGAATACGTATGCATAGGGCTAATGAAGTTGACCCGAAGACTGATGCCATCTTGAAGATTAGAGCTCTTGGGAGGATATACGGTTCAGTTCTTGACTGTTGTACTGGCTTGGGATATACTGCCATTTTGGCGGCTAGAGCTAAAAATGTTAAGGAGGTGGTGACCGTTGAGAAGGATGAGAATGTTATATTTATTGCTAGACAAAATCCATATTCAAAACCCCTTTTTGAGGATAGGAAAATTCGGCTTATAATCGGCGACGTAATAGATGTTCTGGAGGAATTTAATGATGAATACTTTAACTTTATTATACATGATCCTCCGAGGATAAGTATTGCCCCGGAACTCTATTCGCTTGACTTTTATAGGCATCTCTTTAGAGTCCTTAAGATGGGAGGAAGAATGCTTCACTATGTTGGAAGGGCCGGAGAGCGGCAGGGAAAAAATTATTTGAAGGGCATTATAGAGCGCCTTCGGCTTGCCGGCTTCAAAAAAATTAGAAGAGCCGATTACGCCCTAAGCCTAATTGTTAAGAAATAGTTAAGAAATTGGTTCTCTGTTAAATCTCTTGGTAATTAACAGTTGTGGAAAAAGGAGAACTGAGCGGCCAGGCTGAAAAATGAATATATTTGTTCTTGGCAAAGGATAGCTAGCCTAACATCTTCTAGCAATGTTTTCAGAGTAGGGTTTAATGTTGAGCATCTCCTTCTTAAACTAGATTTTGATGTTTTATATGCTTCTCTTTTAACTCAGACTTTATTTTGTATAGGTATTTTGTGTTTATGTAGAATGCGTGTTCGTCATTCTCTGTGGTGTGGAGTATTGGTCTAGCGAGGATCTCAGCTATCTTCGCCAGATCCTCAAGGTTTTCTAGCTCTATTGTTACCCCTGTTTCCGGTGGTTTCTGGGTTGTTTTAGCTACCAGGTTCTTATAGGGATCCATGATCTTCTCTATTCTCTTTGTTGGTGGGGGTGTAGGTTTATATTTGGCATATAGGAGCGTTGAGGCTGCGAGGGCTGTGGCTGATACGGCTGCCGCTATGATGGAGGCGGTTCTCTGGCTTTGAACTCATGGTAGTGGGATCTGCCGCGTTTCTGTTATAGTGCCCGTTTTTGTCTGGTTTAAGTTTCCAATAGATATGTAATTTCCCTTTCAGCATCTGTTTTGAAGGCTACTGTTAACTCTGGCGTGAAAGTTTCATCTACGTTTTTGAGTGGAGCGCAACTTACAACATTCTTATTTTTACCCGGGTCTATTCCTTCATCATTGCAAGTAGCACTTATAATGGCAACGTCAAGCTCACCAGTTGAAACACTTCCATTAATATAGAGCGTTTCGCTCCACTGGGCATATACTAGTCCTGCAACCTATCCCCAACTTAGTCCCCCGGGCTGAGGAGCAGAACCAACGCAACCCTACTCTCCCTCTCCACCAGACTTCCCTCTAAGCTCCTCCAGGCGTCTGCGCTCACGCTCAATCTTCTCAAGACAAGCTTCACGGACAAAAGCAGAACGACTAGACCAATAGCCAAGCTCCTCAAGAATTATATTATTATATTTTAAGGTATAATAATATAATATAAGGGAAGGAGAGGATGAATTGCAATTACATAAAATGTGTCAGATATTGTAGTTAAGGACTCGGCTGCTAAAAAGCCCTGTAAATAGTATGTAATTGAGTTTTTACACTAATTAGTGTAATAGTGTAAGTTGAGTTGTGTATTGTTGTGTAATCACTTAAATTTTGGCTTATGTGATACTCTATGTAATTTGTGTGTAACCATTTATGTAATACTCCATGGTATTTTTTGTGTAAATCTGTGTAATTTGAGTAAATTCTGGAAAAAATTTCCTAATCCCCCTCCCACCCCCAACTAAGCCTAGGGAAAATTGGGTTTTTAAATGGAGCAAACTGAAAAATGCTGGTGAATTTATAGCTATAAATGGGCTAAGTGGGTTCATAGGATGGAATCTTGAAGACGAGACACTTGGATACTGGGAGAGGAGAGACTACCAAAGCGAACCCTTATAGAGGCATAAAAGCAGAGTATGCCTTAAGTTTAACCGCAGAGAAATAGTTAAAATCCTCTCTTACTACTTATTTTATCCTGGTAATTGATAAAAGAGAAAAAATTTAAGAGAGATGGACCAGAAAAATGAATGTATTCGTTCTCGGCCCTGCAGGGTCCGGTAAAAGTCTCTTTGTTAAAAACTTCTCGGCATACTTGGTTAATGAGGGTTATAGGGTTAAGATAGTGAACTTGGATCCGGGGGTTCTTAATCCAGGCTATGAGTCGGATTTCGATATTAGATCCCTGTTTACAGTGGAGAACATAATGCGGGAAATGGGCCTTGGTCCTAATGGCGCGATACTTGAAGCAATGAATAAGCTGACTAAAATAGATCTGCCAAGATTTGAGGATGCTGATTACACGTTATTTGATACTCCTGGGCAGCTAGAGCCATTTCTTTTTAGAGATACTGGCAGGATAATTATTGGCAAGTTTGAGGATACATGCTGTCTCTTCCTTGGCGACCTCCCAGCCATAAGGGGGAGCCTAGTAAGCTTCTTTTTATACGCGTTGGCAGCACATTATATCCTTGGAACCGAGACCATAGCCATACTAAATAAGATTGATCTTCTATCAGAGGAAGAAATAGGTGGGATCAAGAAGATCATTATGGAGCCTGAAAACCTTTTTGGGAAGAGCCCATCTAACGTTAAGGAGGAAATGGACATGGAGATCCTGAAAGCCTTAAAGTCTTTCTTTCCACCAAAAAGGGTGCCGTTTATATCCGCTAAGACGGGAGAAAACTTCGGCGAGATTCTAACGATCCTTTATGAGATTAAATGCGTATGCGGTGACCTAACGTAAATGCTCTTTTTCCAAGTGAAAATTATAAAAGTTTTATTTAACGATAACCAAAAGGTTATCTTCATCTTCCTATTTTATTTGAGTAAAATGAGCATTCCATAAGGAGGAAGAATATGGTTCTTGTTGAAATCCGTTGGCATGGCAGGGGCGGTCAGGGGATAGTGACCGTCAGCCGGCTGCTCGCTCAAGCAGCCCTATTTGATGGAAAGTATGTACAGTCTTTTCCAGAATTTGGTCCAGAAAGAAGAGGAGCTCCAGTAACTGGATATACTCGGATATCTGATGAACCAATACTCACCCACAGTCAAATATATAATCCCAGTATAGTAGTAGTTGTTGATCCAACACTTATTGGTAAAATTGATATTACCAGAGGATTGTCCCCTAAAGGTCTAATCGTAGCGCACTCGGATAAAAGTCCGGGTGATCTGAAGAAGATTTTGGGGGTAGATAATGTGGGCGTTTACACTGTAGACGCCATGAAGATAGCGCTTGAGGTTCTGGGCAGACCAATATATAATACTGCCATGTTAGGCGCCCTCGTGAAGGCTTCGCCGCTAGTTACAATGGACTCTCTAGCCAAAGTTATAAAGGAGAGGTTTCCCGGAACCGTTGGCGAGAAAAACTTTGCGGTAATAAAAAGGGCTTATGAGGAGGCTATAGGAATTGAGTGAGATAAAAAAGCTGGGATGGAGAGACATACCAATAGGTGGTTATCTGCTTGAACCAGGTTCAGCAATAAAATATAAGACTGGAGATTGGAGGGCCTTCAGGCCAGTAGTAGATCAGAAGAGATGCGTTAATTGTCTCTTGTGCTGGATATATTGCCCAGACGGTGCCATAATTAGGCTTGAAAGGTATGTTAATATAGATTACGATTATTGCAAGGGCTGCGGGATCTGTGCAAATGAGTGTCCCGTGAAATGCATCTCAATGGTTGAGGAGAAGAGGTGAAGTAATTTATGGCTAAAGTTATGGGTTTAACGGGCAATGAAGCAATAGCTTACGCTGTTAAGCAATGTAATGTGGATGTTGTGGCAGCTTATCCAATCACGCCGCAGACTATAATGGTTGAGGTTATAAGTGAATACGTCTATAATGGCGAGATGGATGCCGAATTTATATGCGTTGAATCTGAGCATTCCGCCACATCAGCCTGCATAGGCGCAAGCTTGGCTGGCGCGAGGGTCTTCACTGGAACTGCAAGTCAGGGCCTAGCCCTGATGCACGAGATGCTTTATATTGCATCTGGTCTTCGGTGCCCAATAGTTATGGGTGTTGCTAACAGGGCTCTTTCCGCGCCGCTCAACATTCACGGTGACCACTCGGATATGATGGGCTCGAGGGACTGCGGTTGGATACAAGTATATGCCGAAAATTCTCAGGAAGCCTATGACTGGACTATCCAAGCGTTTAAGATAGCCGAGGACCCAAGGGTTCTCCTGCCAGTAAGCGTTAATATTGATGGCTTCATACTTTCGCATTGTGTAGAAAACATCGTGGTTTTAGAGGATGAGGACGTAGCGAGATTTCTTCCTCCAAGAAAACCCCTTATAACGATTGATCCAACAAAACCGATAACTGTTGGAGCTATATGCCTCCCAGACTACTATTTTGAGGTGAAGTTCCAGCAGGTTCAGGCCTTAAAGGAGGCCTATAAGGTTATACGTGAAGTCAACGGAGAGTATGAGAAGTTGTCTGGGCGAAGATATGACCTCGTAGAGACTTATGCTATGGAGGATGCTGAGGCGGCGATACTATGTTTAGGCAGCACTACGGGGACAGCTAAGGTGGTCGCCAGAGAGCTTAGGAGGGAGGGAAAGAAAGTTGGTGTTGTGAAGCCTTGGGTGTATAGACCATTCCCAGAAGAGGATTTGATTAAGGCTCTGGGCGATGTTAAAGCCTTAGCAGTTCTCGACAGGGCCTGTAGCTTTGGAGCGCCCTTCAACGCGCTCTGCAGCGACATTATAGCAACATTATACTGTTATGAAAAAGACGTAAAAGTCTTCAATTGCGTTTACGGCTTGGGCGGGAGAGACATAACTCCTGTGGAGATTAGAGGCATTTTTGAGGAGGCATTAGAGGCAGCCAAGTCTGGAAGGGTAAAAGAACATGTTAAGTTTATAGGGGTGAGAGAGTAATGGTTAAGCTCCATGAGTTGCCAGTAGAGGAGCTTTTCACGTCCGGCCATAGGCTCTGCGCCGGATGCGCCGCTGGAACAATAATGAGGATGACAATGAAGGCCCTACGGAGGCCAACGGTAATCGTAAATGCTACTGGGTGCATTCAAGTCTCCACAACGCCCTATCCATACACTTCATGGAGGACTTCATACGTCCATATAGCATTCGAAAATACAGCGGCTGTGGCAGCCGGGATAGAAACCGCGTATAAAGTTCTTAAGCGTAAGGGATTGTGGGATAAGGACGTTGATGTAATTGCGATAGCTGGGGACGGTGGAACATTTGACATTGGACTGCAAGCCCTTTCAGGAGCCCTTGAGAGGGGGCATGACTTTCTCTTCATATGCTATGATAATGAGGCCTACATGAATACGGGTATACAACGGTCAGGCGCAACACCGCATGGAGCCGCCACAACAACGAGTCCGGCTGGAAGAAGGATTCCCGGTAAACCGGAATTTAAGAAGGATTTGATTGGGATATGTATTGCCCATGGTATAGAGTATGCCGCGACAGCCTCGCCAGCCTACTGGAACGACTATATAACAAAGGTTAGAAAGGGCCTGGAAGTCGATGGGCCAGCCGTCATACATGTTTTCTCCCCATGCCCAACTGGCATGAGATTTGATCCATCAAAGAGCATAGAGCTTGCTAGATTAGCGGTTCAAACGAGATATTGGCCTGTATACGAGTTTGAAGGAGGGACATATAGGCTTAACATAAAGGTTCCTCAGCCAAAGCCCCTAATTGATTTCCTAAAAATGCAGGGAAGATTTGCGCACTTATTCCAGCCGGAGTTTCAGTGCGAGCTTGAGGCCCTGCAAGGATGGGTTGAAAACAACTGGAGAAGAATAGCATTGCTCTGCGGGGAGAAGCCATAATCTTCCGTATTTTATCCCTTTTCTTTATTGAGTCTCCTAACAAAACTCTCCCTTAAACTCCTCCTAGAAAGTAGATCCTGCGATACTTCAACGGCTTTCCTCATAATTTCATGTTCATCCACGGTCTCTATTACACGCCCCCTCATAATAATTCTTCCATCAATTATAACCGTGTCGACATCGCCCCCACGCGCCGAGTATACGAGCGCTGCATAAATATTATGCAGGGGAGTTAAATGCGGCTTATTAACGTCGATTAATATTATGTCCGCCCTCTTCCCCACCTCAACTGAGCCAATCATACCATTGAGGCCAAGGACCCTAGCGCCATCAACGGTCGCCATCTCAACAACCTTTCTAGCCGGGAGGACCCGCGGATCCCTGTATAAAGCTTTTTGAAGTAACGCTGCAATCTTCATTGTTTCAAACATGTCTAAACAATTGTTGCTAGCCGGCCCATCGGTTCCAAGCCCAACAACTAAACCAGCGTCTAATAGATCCTTTACCCGCGGGATTCCGGAAGAGAGCTTCATGTTGGACACTGGATTATAAACTACTTTAACATCATTTTTAGCCATCAGAGATATGTCCTCGCGTGAAAGGTAAATGCAGTGCGCGGCGACCAGATTTGACCTTAAAAGGCCCACATCGTTCAGCATCTCCACCTCGCTTTTCCCGTAAATTCTCTTGACATTGGCGGTTTCCCCCTCTGACTCAGCCAAATGAATATGCACGCCAACACTATGCTTCATCGCCTCCTCACCAATTTTTCTAAGGGTGTTTGGGCTGCATGTATAAACGGCGTGTGGCCCGAGCATGGCATGTATTCTTCCCTTTTCCCTTCCATGATGCTCCTTAACGAAGTTTAAGGCCTTTCTGAGGAGTATTCTTCCAAGCATCTTACGCCCAACATCAAATATTCCGGGGGATAAGACGCATCTTATTCCACACTCAGCCGCGGCCTTTGCAACCATATCCTCGTGGAAGTACATGTCCAGTAAACATGTTGTTCCACTCTTAATCATCTCGATGAAGCCGAGCAGGGCGCCATAGTATACATCCTCGGGCCTTAGCTTAGATTCTAGTGGCCATATGGTCTCCCTAAGCCAGACGCTTAGCTCCCTATCCTCGGCTATGCCTCTAAAGAGGGTCATCGCGACATGCGTATGACAGTTAATCAAGCCCGGCATAGCGATTTTTCCATGCCCCTCGATTATTTCATCAGCCTCAAACCTCGGCGCCTCATTCTCCCTCCCCACATAAAGTATTGCGCCATCCTTTATGGCGATTAAACCCCGCTCTATCACATCAATTCTACCCATTGTGAGAACCGTGCAGCCGCGTATAACTATGTCCGCCCTCATCATCGAGACCCAATCAAATTCTATACTCAGATTTATTTTAATTCTATTTTAGGTGCGATCTTTTCTTAGCTAGTAGGTTGTTTAATGCTACTAGTATGTCTGCTGCCGCAATAACATCCTTGATTTTTACGCGTTCCCCTCTTGTATGACAAGAATATAGTTCGCCGGGCCCAAATATTGCTACATCGCATCCAGCCATTTCATGCAGATTAATAGCATCCGTCCACGAAGGCATCTCTGAAAACTTGACTTTATAGCCAAGAGACTTCATGGCTTCTTTGAGTAGCATGGGCGTCTTATTACTCATGAAGCCACTATAAGCATCTTTAACTATAAGCTCAAGATCCCTAGAACCCAGAATCCTTTTAACCCTTGATAATACGTCCTCGACTTTCAGGTTTGGTTTAAAGAATATTTCTATGCGGGCCTCGCACTCATCCGGTATCACGAAGTCTTCTGGGCTTCCACCTCTGATGTATTGTGCCGAAACCTTAACTCTCTTAACACCCAAAAGCTTCCTTATCACGTCCATACATTTTTCTATAGCATTTTCACCCATCTCCGGAAAAGCGCCGTGCGCCGCCCTCCCCATAACTCTGATTTTTAGCTCTAACCCACCATATTGCACGTTTGCTATAGTCATGTTTGTTGGTTCCATGACAACCGCCATACTCGGCCTATACGTTTTACAGTACTCCTTTGATCCGATGCCCTCGCCCTCCTCGTCATGAAAGAAAACAACCCCAAAATTAATCTTCTCAACAGTAATTTTTTTCAGCGCCAGGAGAATTGCTGCTATACTAGCCTTAGCATCACAGACGCCTGTTCCATAGGCATATTCATCATCTGATGAGAATGTAGATAAAACTTTGAAGGTATCCATGTGAGACGCAATAATAAAATCTCTTTCGGGAAAGACGAGAACATTTGCCCCCTCCATAAAGGCGCCATATTTCAAACTATGAAGATAATCTAAAATAAAAGAGGCTAGCCTCTCCTCCCTCCCAGAGGAGGATTCTATTTTTACTAGCTTTTCAAGAAGGGATAGGGCTTCCATCGAGAAATTTTTAAGCATGGGAGGAATAAAATAGTATTGTTGTGCGTATTGGATGCGCATTAGAAGAGTCGAGTTAAGCGACATCCAAACATTCGTTGATCTTTATAAGTTGTCTTACAGAGGGCTTGAAGAATACGCGTATATTAGTGAAAAGGATATAAAAGATTACTTCAGATGGCTCCTTAAGAGGGATCCGGAGGGATTTCTTCTAGCCGAATTAAGTGGTTCAGTGGCCTTTATAGCATGTGACGCAAACTGGTTTAGCCCCTTTGAAGGCAGGGTTTTAGGTGAGGTTCACGAGATATTTGTCCATCCAAGCTATAGGAAAATGGGCATAGGGCGCACCCTGCTTGAAAAAGCAATAAACTATGCAAGGAGTAAGAGACGGGATCTTATGGGATTATGGGTTGGCGTAAAGAACTTCTCCGCAAAGGAGTTTTATAGAAAGAATGGCTTTATTGAAACAATATCCCTTGGGAAATGGACAAGAATGATAAAAAGAATTTAAATATAGAGCGGAGCTTGTAATGCCTCTTTTTCCTAAACTTTTAAATATTTCTCTGGCACGTAAAATATTGAGGCACCTGGAAGGAGTTAAGATAAAAGTAATGGCGAATATATGTCCCGTATGCGGGCTTCCCGAAGATATATGTGTTTGTGGAGAAATAAGTAAAGAGCAGCAGAAAATCAGAATACGGCTTGAAACTAGGAAATTTAAGAGGATAATGACCTTAATTGAAGGCTTAAATAATAAGGAAGTAGATCTGGGGAGACTCGCACAAAAAATGAAATCTTTTTGCGCTTGTGGCGGCACAGCCAAGAATGGACAGATAATGCTTCAGGGAGACCAGAGGGAAAAAGCTTACAGGTTCTTGATTCAACTAGGTTACCCAAAAGAGAATATTGAAGTGCAATAAATAAAACGGCAACTTCGCTTTAATCCCGATGCTTAGCAAATAAAAGGAAAGGAAATATTATATTTTTAGTCTGGTATTTCCAACTTTAATTGTCTTTTTAATGTTTTATACCTATTTCTAACAGTGACTTCTGTGACACCAGCAGCATCCGCGATCTCCTTCTGAGTTCTTTTCTCGCCAGCAAGATGGGCTGCTATATATAGCGCAGCCGCAGCTAATCCAACAGGGTCCTTACCAGCAGAGATACGCTTTTGTCTAACTTCATTTAATATTTTAAGCGCTAATGTCTGGACGTGCCCAGGCATATTCGCTTTTTCAGCAATCTTCGATATGTAAATTGTCGGATCCGCTATCGGCATGAATAGGTTAAGCTCCCGCAGTAGAAGCCTATAACATCTTGCAATATCCTTTCTGCCAACCAGACTTGCCTCAGATATCTCCTTTAGATTTCTTGGAGTCCCAGACAATCTGCAAGCAGCATAGAGGGCAGCCGCTGCAATAGCCGCTATAGACCTACCTCTTACAAGCCCCTGCTCAAGGGCTTTACGGTATATAACCGCAGCCTTCTCCTTGACAGCTAAGGGGATTGCAAGATTATCTGAGAGCCTGTCAATCTCAGTCATTGCCTGGGCAAGATTCCTATCAATTGATGAGTGAACCCTCGACCTAATCTGCCATCTCTTTAGGCGCCACATCTGCAATCTAGAATTTAGCGGCAACTTTCGTCCCAAGGCATCTCGGTCTATCTTATCAATTGATGTTGATAGACCCTTATCATGGACAGAAAATGATATTGGTATACCAACGCGGCTTCTACTCTTCTTCTCCTCTTGCGTGAAAGCCCTCCATTCGGGGCCCTTATCCATAATCGATTCCTGAACAACTAAACCACAACTACTACAAATAACCTCGCCAGTATCAGGATCACTAATAAGATTAGTACTACCACATTCTGGACATTTATCAAATAATATTACCTGAGTGGACCTTATCTCAATATCCTCTTCCTCCTCACCCATATTATCACCCTCCCTTTTAACCTCCCTAAAGGAGGATTATTTGATGAATGTTTTCACAAAATCGATTCCCCATAAATTATATCTCGGTCGGAATCGATCAGCTCATCAACACGCAAACTCTTAAGAGAAGAGTTAAGTATATAAATCTTTTCCTTTTAGAAGGAAGATAAATTTAAACTTTTCTCTTTCCAACCGATCAGCTTAAGAAACTGGACTTAAAAACAGTATACTCCTGCCCAATCTTTACTTAAATTATATATTAACGTAACTCATAAAATGTTATTATGAAAAATTCATCTTTTTGAGGGGTGAAGATGAGTCAAAGCGGTCTAATTTGGATTTATAGAAACTATTTAAACTGTAGTGGTTGCAGAAGATGCGAAATCGCCTGCTCGCTGACCCATGAAGGGAGAATCTGGCCTGAGGCTTCGAGGGTAAGGGTCTTTATGCTTGTTCCAGGAATAGAGGTTCCGCATTTATGCGTTCAATGCTATGATTATCCGTGTGTTGAAGCATGTCCCACAGGGGCTCTTTCGGCAAGCAAGGAAACTGGTGCCGTTTTAGTGGACAAAGAAAAATGCATAGCATGCGGGCAGTGTATTGAGGCTTGCCCGGGCAAAATTCCATATATTCATCCAACAGGCAAATATGCTGTTATATGCGATCTATGTAATGGAGACCCTAAGTGCGTTAAAGTATGTGGTGAGGGAGGATGGAATGCTCTACAGCTTATTAGGGGAAGAGTTGGCTATAACTCTAAGCTATATGCGAAGACCCCTGAGACAATAACAATGGAGATAATAAAAGCACTTTTTGGTGAAGAAATGGTGGAGTTGATCTAAATGAGGGGATATTCTGGAAAACTTCTCGAAGTCGATTTATCAACTGGCAATATAAAAGAGACGAAAATCGACGAAGATATTCTTAGGCAGTATATTGGCGGTAGAGGGCTTGCCGCCAAAATTTTATGGGATCGCCTGGGAAGTAGATGGGAGGAGATAGATCCGCTTGGCCCAGAGAACCTACTCTTGATGCTTACTGGACCGCTTACTGGTTTTGTGCCTGGTGGAAGAATATGTGTCTCCGGCAAGTCGCCGCAGAGTAATGGAGTTATTGGCTCGACTGTTGCCGGAGAATTTCCTATTGATCTTAAATGCGCTGGGTATGATGGCATAATATTTACTGGAGCCGCCGAAAAACCCTCATACCTCCTAATTAAGGATTCAGATATCGAGTTAAAGGATGCAAGCCACATCTGGGGGAAAGGCGCTAAAGAGACTGTTCTAACCCTAGTTAGGGAGACCAGAAAAGAGTTTGAGAATAAATATCGTGGCCGTGGCCTCTGGAAGGAGCCTTCAATACTGTATATTGGCCCTGCTGGCGAAAAACTATGCAGAGCAGCCGCCGTAACTGCGAAGTGGTCGCATGCTGCTGGTTATGGCGGTTATGGCGCTGTCATGGGCTCGAAGAAACTTAAAGCCGTTGTTGCAAAGGGTACTGGCCCCCTTCCAGAGGTATACGACCTTGAAAAAACTATTGAATATGCAAATAAAATAGTCCAAGTTATGCTTAATTCTGATTCTTTCAGGCGCTGGGGCACGGGAGCGGCTGGCTACACTATTGGCGCGGAGCTAAGTTCTGAGCCAGTCATGAACTGGCAGGAAGAGTGGCATAACGAGAGAAGCTATGGTGTGGATAAGTTTGAATGTTTCTGGGTGAAGAGATTCTGGGGCGATTTTGGATGCGCGCTCACATGCCTAAAGCTTGCAGTTATAAAATCCGGGCCTTTTAAAGGAGCTATCACCGACAACCCGGATTACGAGAACCAAGCTTACCTGGGCACAAATCTCGGTATATTCGACCCACAAGGCAACATTTACTTAACTTGGCTTGCTGATGAGCTCGGTTTCTGCGGCATACAAATTGGCAATACATTAGCCTTTGCTGCGGAGCTTTATCAGAGGGGAATATTAACTAGAGATGATCTGGGAGGGATCGATCTCAGGTGGGGTGACGCTAAAGCATTTGCAGATCTTATGCAAATGATTACTAGACGTGAGGGCATAGGTGACGTGCTGGCCGAAGGGACTTATAGGGCCGCCCTAAAGATAAGCAAGATGAAGGGCGTGGACGTTACAAAGTATGCGGTAACCGTGAAGGGGGTAGCTGTAGGCGCCCACGGAATAAGAAGCGGTAAAGACTATCCTCACTATGTATCTTATCCATGCTCGGTTCAGGGCGGCGACCACACCTCAACCGCATATATACCAATTGATCACTGGATGAGTGAGCACAGAACAACATTATGCGACTCAGCGGTCGCATGCCTATTTGCCTTCTTCAGCCCAGGCAACTGGGAGAATATATGGGGTCTCCTAGAGGCCGTCACGGGCTGGAAGATTACGCCGGAGGAATGGTTTAATGTTACTGCACGTAGAATACTTCATATCCAGAGAGCCATGCTTCTTCTTGGAGGACCGGATCTAAAGTGGGATCCTAGGATCCATGATAATGTGCCATCAAGGTGGTATGAACCATTATCTAAAGGGCCATACAGCGGAAAAGCATTAGATGAGCATAAAATACGGGAGGAAGTAAAGGAGTACTATAAAATCATCGGCTGGGATGAGAATGGAATACCATCCACCGAAGAACTTAAACGATTGGGGCTGGAGGACGTTGACAGAAGAATGAAAGCTCTCAGAGAACAAATAGAGGATAACTAAAATAAAAATAGCAATACCAGTTTCTTAACATTTCATTTTATTTTAACTATTTTTGGCAATTTTCCAAATAATCCAATGTATCCTCTATAGAATATCATGGTTCCCTTAACGCCTTTTGTACTCTTAGCCCTCTCTATTCCCCTTGATATTGATTTCCAGACGTCTTTGCCGACAACAACATTACATACGGATGTTGCAGCCGCATCCGCTATCGTCGCGTTCTCCGCAATAATTGTGACGGAATCTGCCATCCCAAAGCTTATCGCCTGCTGGTTAGCTCTTCCGGTGCTAGTGGCTATGCCTAATGGGGAATCTTCTCGCGTAATCAATAAGCCTATCTTTCCAGAGAGCCTATCCTCACCAGTTGAGATGGAGACAATTATTTCTTTGCCGGAAGTGTAGGCGGCTACTTCGCCACCATTCTCTATAACAGAGACCTCTGAGCCCATTTCCAATAGCTTCTTAAGACCTAGATCAGCTATGGCTCCAGCAACAGAAGCCATTGGCCCAACCCCCGCCGCTTTTGAAGCCTCAATCATCAGCCTAACAATTAACGGTGCATCTGGATCTTCGTCAACGGGCTCTAGGGAATACTGGAAATGCGGGTTCACTTTTATATATTCCTGCAGCTCCTTAATGTGATGTTTTATCTCTTTAATGACTTCTGGAATAGCTTCTCTTTTATCAGTTTTTACGTGTATTTTTGAGTGGCCAATCGTTAAGCCATATTCGTAGACCATGCTTCATTCCGTCAAGGCATATTTATAGCCTTTAGAGGGCAGGCTGTGACGCAGACTCTACACCCAACACATTTATCCTCGTCAAACTCTAATGACCAATCTTCCTTGAACCTTAATGCTCCTGTGGGGCACGGCGATATACATGCGCCGCATGCAACACATTTCTCCCAGTCTATCCTGAGAGTTTCAGTAATCTCTTGGACTTGTACTCCCTCTTCTCTAAACAGATCAAGTATCTCCCTAAGCTTATCCCCATCCGCCAGTATTGAAACTACAAGTTCACCTTTCTGGGCGTTCACCTTAGCCTCAAGTATATTTATTGGCACCCCGGTTCTCAAAACGATGCTCGCCAGGATCGGCTTATCGACAACCTTGTGAGAATAAACTAGCTTTACCCTCGCCATACACTCCCGCCACCAACAACTTTTCTTGATATGTCATCCGTTGTTATGATTCCTATAACATGGTTCATCCCATCTATTACTGGAACCCCTGAAATATTATATTGAGACATCCTCCGGGCAACCACATCCACAGATTCACTCTCAAACGCTGTTACAACTTTCCTAGTCATTATCTCCTCAACCCTCCTCTTATTATATGCCACCGCCTTAGCTAGATCCCAGGAGGTCACTATTCCAATTAGTTTGCCCTCATCGTTAACTATGGGCAGATGATCTATCCCCCCCTCAATTAGCCTGACCGCCACATCCTTTATATCTTCATCCGGTCTAGCCGTGATAACATCGCGCTTCATGATATCCCCAACATACAATTCTCTCCCCTTAACCTTAAGTGGCTTAAACTCTCTTTCTCTTGGGAGCGGCTCGATTGGCTCAGTGAGAAGGAATATTCCCTCCTGAATCCATTTTTTAAGGGTCTCGGCGATCTCTCTGGCCATTTTATAGCTTGATAGCGAGGAGGACGGGACTCTTCTATCGCCCAAATAAACCTTTCCAGACCTGAGCTCCGCATAAGAGACCCGCCCAACAACTGGTCTAAGGTCTGGTCTAGAGGGAACCGCATAATCGCGTATACTCACGAAGATCTCATCATCCTTGATGGCGGCGGTTCTCGCAACCTTCATGTTTATTATTGGTATTGGTAGACCTATGCCAACATATAATGTGGTGCCATACCTATGGAAGGATGCCCCGCGCAGATATTTATTGTTCATCTGCTTAAGATCCCCCTTAACCATGAGTGTGCCATAACCTGCCCCTGGACTGTGTTGTGTTCCCTCGCCAATTATATATCCTACCCCGCCACCAAGAAAGATCCTTGTACCAATTCCAATAGTCTCATAATTTGGATCCTTGCAGAGGGGATTCAGCTGCCCAGCGCCTGAGAAGGTTATATTCCCATAATTTGGCAATAGGGTGCCCATATAAGTGTATAAAACCCTATCCGAACTATTTGTTGCGGCATCATATCTCTGATAGCAGTTCCTCGGGTTAACCAGTATCGCCTGATTTATATCGTTAAGGGTTATTGTCGTCTCAATATACTTCCTCGGATAACAGTCCGTTCCATACGATTCAGCTTTCAAGACAATTTCCTTACCTGAGACAAGATCCTCTATAACGTGGCCGCCGCCATACTCGAATCCCCTAGTCTCACTCATCGCCGTTGCCCCAAGATATCCATCGACCGCTGCGAGACCCTTATAGACCGGGACATCATTAAGCCAGCATTTAGTCATCTTTATCGGCGGGTCAGAATGCCCAAAATTTAAGAATACCCCTGAACTACACATTGCTCCAAACGTGCCCGTCGTCACAACATCAACCTCTTTAGCGGCTACCTCAGGACCACTGCTCTCAACAATCTTAATCATTTCCTCGGCTGTCAGGACAACAGCATCTCCACGCCTTATTTTCTCATTTATTTCATCAATTGTGCGTAGTCTCTCCCCCTCGTTGATCAAAAAATCACCCCTGAGAGATCTATTAAGCGCTAATATTAAAATTGGTCTTTTATATATTCTTTTACATACAGACATGCAAAAAATATTCATTAAGAGAATTAGAGTCCAAAAAGCTGGATGCCATAGTCAGCAGTTTCGGAATAGATGGGTTTAAATATTTGTTTAGCTCCATTAACTCTTTGATGGAAGAAGAACTCTTACGTCCCTCTGAGGTTGCTAAGAAGTTCGGTATTTCAGTTAAGACTCTTTGGAAGTGGCAAAGGAAAAGTATTATTAGAGCAGTCAGGCTTCCAACTGGGAAGCTCCGTTATCCTAAGAGTGAGGTCGAAAGATTATGGAGGCAATTAAGAGCTACAGGATCCCAGTAGAAGCTCCAAAGGATTTAATCGAAGAGAATACTTCAAAGTTAAGCATAAGGCTTTAGACACAATCTTCTCACATGTTAAAATTTCTAAGAAGACTCACCTTGAATTCGATAGAGAGTATAGGAAAAGGCTTAGAGATGAATTGCTACAAGAGTGGAAATACCCCAAACACTACGTTGATTCAGCGATAAACTCTATTATCGGATTGGTTAAGGGCTGGATAACGCTCTACAATAGAGGGAGAGCTGAAGGTAAGCCTGAGATAACTAAAAGAACAGTCTACATCAAGAACACGCTCTTCAGCTTCAGAAATGGCATACTGAAGATAAGCATTGAACCGGATAAGCGGTATCTTGAGGTTGACTTGAGTAAGTGTTCGTGGATTCCAAAAGACTTTGACAAAGTCGGTGGGCTACTTATGACTGAAAGTGAGCTGGTAATCGTGATTAAAAAGGAAGTGGAACTAAAAGCGGAAGGTTAGGCTTCTTTCGATGTGAACCTGGCAAATGTGACAGCTTTCATAGACGGGAAAATAGAGCGATATGACTTGAGGGGGCTTTACCACATTCATAGAGTTTATGAGGCAAAGCGGCAGAGCTGAAAGCTTTGCATTGTGTTTGCTGAAAGCTTTGCCCATGCGCTTGAAAAGCTCGGTATGAGACCTAGAATTGATATTGAAGATAGAAGCAAACACAATCCTGGATGGAAAATACAATATGTTGTTAGAGCTTTTTCGAAAACCTTTTATGAATTTTACAAATCTTTATAGTCTAAGGATATAAAAGAGTTGATAAAAGGCTACGAATCCTATTTTTTAAGAGGATTTTACGAAAGTGAGGGGTTGTGCTATGAAGGCAAAGGAACCATGAGTATACGTATATACAATTCGAATCTAACGCTGATAGACATTGCTTATGAAGCACTTACAAGGCTTGGATTTCACGTAGTGATTAAAGATAGGGGTTACCCAGGGGGCTAAGAAGAGGGCGTATGAAATAAGGATTAAAGGATGGAAGGAGAGTTTGAGGTTTATCTTCTTAGTGAAACCAGTCATTAAAGTTCCGCAATGGATTAGCTCTGCTCTGGAAGCATGGCTTCCTATGGGGGGCACTCAATGAAATAATCAAGAGGGAAGGGTTAAGTGGAGACAAAAGCAACAATTCACTATATATTCCTATAACCCAGAACCCATTTCTAAATCATAGGTCATTAATAAGTGCCTCCATTTTTATGTTGAATTAATGGAGGGGGAAGCTAAATTAATATATCCGCTTCCCATGAAACTATCTTATGGCAGAAGAATTAGCCGCTTTCCTACCAGCACTCACTAAAAGCGTTATCTCTCTCTTTATAATTGTTGATCCTCTTGGCAATATACCAATCTTCATAGGCTTAACTGAGGGGCTCAGGGAGAAGGAGAGGAGAAAAGTATTTCGTACAGCAACAATAACCGGGTTTATTTTACTTCTGGCATTCGCTGTGGCTGGTAACCAGATACTTAATGTATTCGGAATAAAATTACCGAGCTTCATGATTGCCGGCGGCATCCTCCTTCTAATAATCGCTATTAGGATACTAGTGGTAGGCTGGGAGGAACATAAGCTAACCCCCGAAAGCATAGGTGCTGTGCCAATAGCCGTTCCACTTCTCGTTGGACCTGGGGCAATAACAACAACCATTTTAAGTCTACAGGAATTTAATATACCAGTAACAGTGGTTTCCGTTGTGATTGTATTTACGATTACATGGCTGATTCTCCGATATATTGAACCCTTATATAGGGTGCTTGGGAAAAATGGATCCACGATTATTGCTAGGGTTATGGCCCTTTTAATAGCGGCTATAGCGATTCAATATATAATAAGCGGCCTTAAAGCATCTCTCTAGGCTTTAAAGCATAGTATCCGCATTAGGCGATGGGGGATCATCATATATCAAGGATAAATTTTACTATGACTTTCCTAGGCTTTTCATCAATCTCCATCCTGTGATATGTTACCGCTTTTACCCCAACCTTCTGCTTATGTTTCTCTGGGTCAAAGGGTTCACCATAAATCTTGGCCTTAAGCCTTAATTTCCCATTGCTCCCCTCTATACTCAATATTTTGAAGCGAGAGTATAGTATATTTTCAACCTCAAATTTCACTAGAAGGCTTTCAAGCCAATTATAGAGAAGGGATTCCTTATCCTCCCCCTCAACCTCAATAGTGTCTTCACGCTCACATTTAACATCCGCTGTATCAGTCATGGTTTCAAACATGGCGAGAGCAGCGTTCTCAAAGGCTTCCTCCAAACTCTTACCATAAGCCGCTATATAAACGTCAGCCGTATGCTCTAAAAACTCGAATTGCCCCTTTCCAGCCATGCTAATACTCTCCCCATCACAATCCGACACTGTTAAAATATAGTCTGGAGGTTAAATAAAAAGACGTTTTTGAAGCAAAAATAGAAATAATGGAGAGCTCATGAACATTAAGTTTCTAGTTTCCTTATGTTATCTCTCTAATTAAACCGTTTACGCAATCCCTAATTGACTGTAGGAAGGGATGCTTTATCTTGCGGGGTTCTAGATTTTCTAGCCTATCAACTCTAAAGGATAATGGTGGGTGTGGATCCATCCCCAACCATGCGCCAACCTTATTTGCATCCCTCTCAAACCATAGACGCCTATAGCCTATTTTTCTCAAAGCGTTTGCCAAGGCATTTGCTTTTCCGAGAACTAAAGCCGATTCTAAATCAGCCCTAGCCTCAAAAAATTTTGCAATAAAGTATATAATGCTTAAGGCGAAGAAGATGTATATAAAACCAATAAATATGAGGAATGGCAAAAGAATATAGACTCTAAATAAGTACTCGGCTGACGTTAATATGAAGAGCATTAGGGGATCCCTATTTTTAACGTGACTTATCTCATGCCCCACAACTGCTGTTATCTCTTCCTCATCAAGTTGAATGAGGAGCCCACTAGTTATCAGAACGAGACTAAAGCGGGGCGCCGGACCAGTTGCAGCGGCATTCGGGACGATTATATTTGCCACGGTAATCTTTGGGACCGGCATATTAAATTTTCTCGTAACACTCTCTACAATTCGGTAAACATCTATGCTTTTTATAAGAAGGTTCTCAGGCTTAATTCTTATACCATGCTTGAGGAAAACATCCTGTACACTCTCAACGTCGATTGGTCTCCCAGTAGCCAACGTTCTCTCGTAAATTTCCCTTTTAATCTGGAGAAGCTTCTCCTTTGAGTAATTCTGGCTAATATACTCTAGATCCTCAGGTGGAATATGATACTGAAGTATATGCACTCTTGGATACTCTTTTGTTATGAGCCAGTCTCCCATCTGCATTATAATTTTATCAGAGAATAAAACCAAGATAAACTGTGATAATAATAAGAAAATCGGAGCATACTCTAACATTCCGAGAAAACTAGCTAAGGCAAAAATAAAATAGCTAAATAAAATGAAAATCACAAATAATAGGAGCATGTTTCCAGTGAATATTTGACTAAGAAACTTTTTTCTACGTGTAAGAGCCTTTTCATCCGCAATGCGTCTCTCCGGCCCCCACACAAAATATAGTGTATTTCTTCTGACATTATCCTCGAACATTTGAACAACAATAATGAGATCCTCTTTAAGCCTGTTTAATATTTCATAGGGAACCTGAGGGCTGCTTGGCTTCATCCTAATTTCCAAGGGGTCTCCAGACGTAACTTCGACATCAACATGCCATAAGTTGTTCGGCCCAAGAAAAGTGAATGCCAAAGTCTCCTTTCCGTCAAGGATCCACCGTCTAACATCCGCAAATCTATGATACTGAGGAACTATATATTTCTGGTAAATAAATAATAGCATCTCGCTGTAATAGGCTGGCGAAACCTCAACATGAAACTTAAATAAAACCTCTCCCGAAGACTCTATCTCCATTATCCTTTAGCGATCCCCTTTAATCTCTCATTAAAATAGTGCCACTTCTCATTATTAAATATACCTTAACCTAGAAAATGCGCGCCAGCATACTAAACCTTTAAAAGCTTAACGATAATGTTTTTATGCATAAACAATGAAATTTGGTATTTAGCCTACAATCCTCGGGATGAGCCTATGGAACCAAGTAAGAAACCATTAAATGTATTAATAAAACAACTAAACTCCTATATTGGCATCACGCTAAAAAACAATATTGAGTATAGAGGGATAATGATACACTGCGACAACTACATGAATATAATATTGGATAGCGCCGAAGAATACAATGATGATAAATTGATCGCAAATTATGGTAAGGTTCTGGTTAGAGGGAGCAACATACTATATATAACATTGGCCTTTCCACAGAAAAAAGAGCAGTAAGATAAGATTTATTAAAACATTTAAGTGTTGTTTTTCGGAGTTATATGATTTTAGGTGCTAATCTTGCTGTAGATTTAAACGTGAAAGAGTATAGTAAACTATCTCTCCCCTTCTATTCACCACGGCAAGTATAAGCGTTTTCTTTAGGTTTTGAGAGCGCGTCAGCACCTGCATGAGACCTTCGATGGAAAGGGCCATTCCCTCAAATACTCCGTAAACCAAAAAGTCCGCTGAATCCTTACTGTACTCGCCCCTTTCATAGAGACGAAAGTCTACACCTAAGCCGAAACCCTCCCTAACAACATACCCCCTACTCCTCAAATCTCGGTAGATCAAATACTTGATCCAAGCATTTTTCTCAATAACCTTATACTTTTCTAGAAGCTCCTGGAAGCTCAAGTAGTTGCCGGTCTCCTCATCTAACACCCTAATTAATCCCTTACTATGCAGGTACATGGCTTCATAAAATGTTAGAAGAAGACCATCTTCTTTCTGAACACCATACCCCCTTGAAAATAATCCCTCTAAATCCTCGGAAGACTTGACTAGAACTCCATTATTCCTGAGAAATGCCTCAATTATCTTTTTGCTAGTCTCCTCTTTTTTCTCATTTTTAAGCATGGATCATACCACCTAAATCATCCATCTCCCTTCAACAATCTCACTAAATTTTTCTCTATCCAATACTCCTCTTTCACATATTATGGCATTAACATATTTTATTGGGGTTATATCGAAGGCCGGATTAAACACAGCAACTCCCGGCGGGGCAATGCGCTTTCCTCCTATATTCGTTACTTCCTCCGGAGGCCGTTCTTCTATAATTACATCTTTTGAAGATGACTTAAGGTCAAACGTTGATAGGGGCGCTGCAACATAGAATGGGATTCCGTGCTCATGGGCTAGAGCAGCTATAGTATATGTTCCAATCTTATTTATTATGGCATCGCAAACTATTCTATCGGCGCCAACAATAACTTTATCAACCAACCCCTTATACATCACGTATCCAACCATATTATCAGTTATTAGCGTTACCGGAATACCATCACGCATCAGTTCATAAACGGTTAATCTAGCCCCCTGCAATTTCGGTCTAGTTTCAGTCGCAATTACTTTTATCCGCTTCCCCTTCTCCCAGGCTACGCGTATGACTGATAGGGCTGTCCCATAATCCACCGTGGCCAATCTACCCGCATTACAATGTGTTAGGACTGTATCACCATCATCCAATAATTCTGAACCATACTCCCCAATCTTTCTATTAACCTCTATATCCTCGTCAGCTATGCGTTGAGCCTCCTCGATAACAATACGCTTCAAATATTCAACATCACCCGCAGAAGATTTCACTATATTTAGAATGCGCTCAATAGCCCAGAAGAGGTTAATAGCGGTAGGCCTTGTCCCTCTAAGGAGATTAGCCGATTGCTCAATCTCCCTTAAAAAAATATCCCTACTTTTTGCCCTTGAATAATATGCTGTGAGCGCTAGGCCATACGCTGCCAAAACACCTATTAGCGGGGCACCCCGAACCTTCATCTCTTTAATCGCCTTAACGACATCATTACAGCTTCTTAACTCTATCCACACCTCCTTATTTGGAA
The DNA here is from genome assembly GCA_038867895.1 of Bathyarchaeia archaeon. Taxonomy (GTDB): domain Archaea; phylum Thermoproteota; class Bathyarchaeia; order Bathyarchaeales; family DTEX01; genus DTEX01. The sequence goes on from JAWBXL010000013.1 coordinate 25,939, forward strand.
GCAGCGTTTGATCAACGGTAACCACGACACCCCCCTCCCACTTAACGGTCCTCATAACTATCACCCAAACTCTGTAAGGAGACTATATAATTTACAACTTAGAAACTAATCTTGTAAAGCAGAATTGCCTCAAGTATTATGAATGCTATTACTAGTAATATTACGCCAACTTTAATCAATAAAGATGCCCGATATGGGCTATATCTAAACTTTGCGCTCTGATAAATTAGCATTAATCCCCCCGTCCCTAAAGCGTATGTTAGCATTACAGCTATACCCTCAGCCAACGTTTGCTCATAAACCTCAGGGTAAACCATGATTAGACCAGCATAGTAAGCCGCAGCCACACTTGCGGGCATAAAGGTAATATATATTCCCCCACCGATCAGAAAAATCGTGACAATAAGTAGAATTGCCGCTAAAAGCCGGGAAGAAATCTGATGCTTAGCTATCTCAGCAAATCTTCTCCGAAAAGCATGTATGAATAAAGAGTGGAAATTTCTAGGCATTCCTATTCGGCACCACCATTTAAAAAATAAAAACTGCGGATAGAATTTAAGCGTTGCTACCGGAAAATAGATTATCCAAAAACATTATTTACATGATTGCTATCTTCAACTTTTGGTGGATTTATGCCCCAAAAAGTGCTCTGCAGTAAATGCGGCGAAATTCTCTATCAAGGATATGATATAAAGTCTCCAGAAGAAATTTATGAGGCATATAATGGGAGGTGCCCAAAATGCGGTAAAAAATTACTTTTAGTGCCACAGAAAATTGAGATTCAACCAGCAAGGGAGTCCTTAAACAGCGATAAAAATAAATATAAATAATGTGAGAAAACATGTATTCTATGGTACACTAAAAATGGTGTTAAAATGAAGATTACTGAGCCTTTGAGGATCTTTGGCAAAGGATTATATAAGGTCTTTACCTTTAGGCCAAGAATAACGCATTCTTCTCTCATAAGTCTCTCCCTGCTAATAATAATTGTTATATTGGCTCTCGGGCTTAGGCTGCTCCCCCTCCGATGGGGTTTCTATTTAAATGAGTTTGATCCCTACTTTCATTATTATAGCGCTAAGTATATAGCAAATAACGGTCTCTCATCATTCTTTTCTTGGTATGATTGGAGTGGTTGGTGGCCATATGGCCGTTACATGCCGAGTCTAGCTAATTTAGGTTTATCGCTAACTGTGGTTGCGCTTTTTAGGGTTCTGTCTATTCTGGGTGTTCCATTAGTCTTTAATCCAAACCCCTTAGACCCGCTGCTATCAGATCCGCTTTTCAATTTATGTGTTATCTTTCCAATTTTAGCGGCTGTAGTGGCATGTATTACGATGTATTTTCTTGGAAGAAGCGTTGGAGGAGAATCTGTTGGCCTACTTTCAGCTCTACTGCTAGCATTGGATCCATCTTATATCAGCAGAACATCCCTCGGATGGTTTGATGACGAGACCGTTGGCATACTGAGCGCATTACTAATCCTGCTGTTCTTCAGTAGGGCTATAGAGGGAAGTAGATCCAGAAAAAGCAGTTTCATATATTCTATTCTGGCGGGCTTATCTCTTGGCTACTTGTGTATATCGTGGGGCGCGGCTCGCTATCTTATAGGCATATTAGTGCTTTTCACGGTAGTGTTGCTTCTTCTGAAGAAATATACGCCTCGCCTCCTCTTCTCCTACGCGATAACTTTCTTCATCGCCTTTGTAGTGGCCGCATCAAGCCCACGCCTCAGTCTCAGCTTCCTTCTAGAAAGCTTTAACTTACTGGTTTATGGCGTATTTATTTTACTTTTGGTTGCCGAGGGGCTTAGGCGGGAGAGATCGGGAAGGAGGAAAATCATCTATGTTTTGGCCTTCATTATTGTGTTAGTTGCCGCTTTTTCCGCTCTAACGGTAATGGGAGCTTTAAGGGGGCTGGAGGGAAAATTTATTTATGCCATCCTCCCACACCTACGATCTGAGAGCCCGCTCTTCGAGTCTGTTGCCGAGCATAAGCCCTCTGGATGGGCAGCCCTCTACAATAATTTTGGAGTAACATTAATGTTTGTGCCCATAGGCGTGTTCTTTGCGGCTTTAATGGCCACCAATTTAAGTATTCTCATAGCATTATATTGTTTGACATCAGTATATTTTGCAAGTTCAATGATAAGACTTCTTATTCTAGCTTCGCCAGCGGTATGCCTGCTCTGCGCGCTGGCCATAAAGAGAATCTCCCTACCGTTCATTCTATCCCTAAGGGAGAGGAAGCGCCTTTTCAAGCGTAAAATAAAGATTAAGTTTTTTGGTAGGGAGGTTGCTAGCGGTCTCTTGGCGCTATTCTTTGTATTGTTTATTCTTACGTATGTTTTGGGAACAACATTCATGGTGGGCCAGAGAATTTTTGTGCCAACCGCGCTCTCGTATGCTGATGCACCAACAACAATATCTGGAGCAAGCACCTCTGTTAAGCCCTCAACAACAGTTAGGGATTGGATAGACGCCCTAACATGGATGCGGGTCAATCTACCACCGTCGCCCTCAAAACCCGGGGATGATGGAGCCGTCATCGCATCTTGGTGGGATTATGGTTACTGGATAACAGTCTTCTCTAACAAGACGACGCTTGCGGATAATGGGACAATAAATGGCACGCAGATAGGGCAGATTGGGAGGATGTTTATGTCGAATGAATCTGAGGCTATTGATATACTTAGGCGATATAATGCAACGCATGTTGTTGTATTCGTGACCTTCCACTTGGAGGTGGCAAGATGGTATCCGGAGTATGCGTTATATTATGGCGGCGCCTATGGCGGGGATAACGGTAAATGGAGTTGGATGGCTTTAATAGCTGGGTTTGATTATAGGGTCTTTGGGAATGCGACGCTCGGATGGGATTTTGTTGACAAAAACCGGAATGGTAGGCTTGATTATGGGGAGTTGGAGCCAAATGAGCTGGGCCAGAACACAACTCTATATAAGCTGATGATGTATGGAATAGAGGAAACAGCCGCGGGGGTCTCAAGCATAAAATTAACTCACTTCAAGAAAGCATACTTCTCCAGAGAATACCCCCTATACTCGGTGCCGGAGACGGGCGGCATTGTTCCGCTGGTCTGCATATATGAGATAGTTTATGACTAAATTTTTTAGGTGCTTTCTCGATAGTAATTAGTGACGTGAGGACCCGTGGCCTAGCCAGGATCTAAGGCACCGAGCCAAATAACAGCCGAGTGGCGTGCAGGCCTCCGGAGCCGGGGATCCCGGGTTCAAATCCCGGCGGGTCCGCCAAACCCCCTAAAAGAAAAAATATTTTAATTACTAAACTAATTAAAATATTAATATAGAGTGGGTTATCATGCAATTAATAAAGTTGACCGTTAATGGTAGATTATATGAGTTTTCTGTTGACCCAAATGTGACATTGTGTAATTTGTTGAGGGAAAGATCAGAGAAGCCCCTGGGAGGAAACATATGTAGATGCGGCACTATCCAGAGCGCATCTTAGCCGTTAAAGAGGTGGCAAATGCTCAAAAAGGAGGAAGGAGATGAGTGTCTACGCAAGACAAAAGATGGTGGCTTTGGAGGCCTCCTAAAGAGACAAAATACATAGGTAAATATATTCCGCGAAGGGATGCTGCTGGAAAAGCCGCAGGCTGGCATAAGTATGTAAATGATATAAAATTACCTGGAATGCTTTATGCGAAACCTCTCCGCTCACCGTATGCTAATTGCGTTATCAGAAATATGGACACGAGCAGGGCTGAAAAAGTGCCCGGGGTCGTTACTGTGCTACGTTGGGATGATCCATGGTTCAAGGACAAGTGGCCTGCTTATTTTTACGAGTATTTTCCATTTTATCCTCTTAGCAATATATCTGAGGCAGGTCCTATTCCCTTTATAATGAATCGGGCTTGGTGGTATGGGCAGCCTGTAGGAGCTATCGTCGTTGCTGAGACTGAAGAATCTTGCGACGAGGCGCTCAGTATTCTCAAGAAGGATACCGAATGGGAAGAACTCCCATTCTGTCTTGACTGGGAAGAATCTGAGAAGTGCGCATTCCCCATACTTCCGGAAATCGAAAAAATTCTGCCAACAGCCAAGGACAACATGGAGTTTCCACCATCAGACTGGACGTTTGGCGATGTGGAGGAGGGTTTTCGCGAAGCGGACAGAATAGTAGAGGCTAAAGTGCGGTGGCGTGATCCAAATACATGGGCAACAGCTGCTCCATGGGTAGCCATAGCTCATTGGACAGGAGATATCCTAAAAATATGGACAGATACGCAGGCTCCAACAAATATCAGGCGTCAAATTCATGATATTTTGGGCTTACCCATGAGCTGTATTGATATAGAGTCGCCTTATGGATCTTGTGAGTTTGGTGGCGCTGCTGGCGCAATTAAGTGGGTTTTTGGCACGGTGGCCGCATTGTTAAGTTATAAATTCAAAAGGCCCGTAAAGGTTATAGGCGAACAGAGCATATGGGAAGGTTGTGAACACGTGCTTGGAACCTATAAGTTTAAAGTCGGCTTTAAAAATGATGGAACAATCACAGCGGTGAAAGTTGAGACTATAGCTGTTGAACCAGGCCTTTTCACAAAATGGGATCAGGTGAGTAAACTTTTTAAAGGCAGCAAAATACCGAATATACAATTGCATGCGGAATATCCAATGACAAATACGGGAGAAAGACATTGCTCTAAGCATGGTGCGCCAGCATGCCTTGTCCATTATGTTGTAATTAATCTCGTGGCCGATGCCCTTGGAATGGATCCTACAGAAGTTGCTCTTAAAAATGACGGTTGTGTGGGGCATGACATAAATTGGATTTATGAACACATAGCCAAAAAGCAAGGGTTCGATACGACTAGGTGGAGCCTTAAAGAATGTATAGATATCGGGAAAAAAATTATAGGTTGGAATGAAAAGTGGCATAAGCCGGGTGCAAAGAGATTACCCGATGGAAAATATCACGGCATGGCTTTTGGATATACCATATCATGGTCTCATGACACCCCTCCTCAGTTTAGAGGATTTGAACGCCCTCCGATTCGTGTTTATCTATCGCTAAATTCTGATGGGAGTCTAAGGATTATAGCATATCGCTCAGATACAGGTATTGATTCTGCTACAACCTATTCGGTGATCGTGGCAGATGAGATGGGATTACGCCTCGAAGATGTATATAGAGAGGTCTTCAATGAAAGAGTTTACGCTTCGTGGGCAAGGAGGCTCTAGTGGTGCGGCTGCAAACACTCCGCTTTTAGTTTATGCTGCAAGGAAGATGAAACGTAAGATTTTAGACGTAGCTATACGCCTTCCTCAGTTTAAGGGTAGAGTTCCTGAGGAGCTGGACATAAAAGATAGTGTAATCTTTGAGAAGGCAAACCCCGAAAATGCGGTTTCAATAGCAGATTTTGCTAAAGGGCCAGGAGCTGGCTTAGGTGTGGAAGCTTCTATCTCAGAGTTATGGAAGGAACAATCTCCTCCCACAGAACAGCCTTGTATGGTTAGGCAAGTTACCTTTGTAGAGGTTAAGGTTGACCCTGAAACCGGGCAAGTTGACATTACTCACGTTGTTAGGGTTTATGACTGTGGTAAGGTCATAAATTTAGGCACGGTTAAAGGCCAACTTTATCCTTACTGGGGTATAGGTCGAGGTTTGACTGAGGCACTCTACCATGACCCAATTACTGGGATATGGCTTAACGATAACTTTGTCCAATACCCGATTCTCTTGATGAATGATATTAAAAAGATAGATATTCAATTCATCGAATCTGGCCTGGCCTATGGCGCATACGGGTTATGTGGTTGCAGTGAAGCTGGTGCTGCGGCAACAACGCCTATAGTTCCCTTAGCCGTATATAACGCTATCGGAAAATGGATTGAAGATTGGCCAACGACGCCCGATAGAGTACTCAAAGCTTTGGGTAAAGATTGAATGAAATCCCGAACCTAATTTTCAGATCCTCAGAGGAGGTATGCTCAGCCTCTTTAAGAAAAAACAATAAATAACTATAATTACTGGATCATATATTCTCAATCCCAGCACGCCAAAAACAAAGCTAGCATAGTTAACCTTTTTAGGAGGAGATTATTAAAATAAAATTTAGCCGGGGTAGCCTAGCCTGGTTTGGGCGCCAGACTCATAATCAACACAGCAACCAAAAAGGGTCGGAGCATAAACCAAATCGATAAGAGATCTGGAGGTCGCGGGTTCGAATCCCGCCCCCGGCACCAGCCTTCCGGGTCCAAATCCCTCCACCTCCTTTTAAGTCTGGGAATAATGAGTTTGGTGTGAAGAGCGAGATCTATGATTATGATGAGAGGCTTGAGCGCTACAGGCGGATTATCGCTGGATTC
>JAWBXL010000014.1:0-31303 GCA_038867895.1 Bathyarchaeia archaeon
TTGACAACTCTAAACATAATTTACCGCCTAAATTCTCTCCTTTAGCAAGCGCTTATTTCCGCATGTTCCAGAAGGCACATCCACGCCTACTTATATCTCTCGCGTCTCTTCTTTCTCTTCCTCTTCTCACGCCTCATCCTCTTTTTCTTCCACTTGGCGCGCATCACCCATCAGCTTCCCAACAATCTTTACTAGGTCTCCTAGGCAAGGCTCTGACCCCAAACATTTTTAAAATTCCTCTTATTTAAATTTATCAAGAATTGAGGAAAATTTTTGTAGATGCCGCTATTTAAAATTGAAGAATATTTTTAAGAGTAATTTGAGGAGTAAATATCGATGAAGACTCATCCGCTTTGTATACCTTGTACTCTTAGGGCAGCCTATAATATAGCCAGGAAAGCTACGGATAGCGAGGAGGTTCAGAGAAGAGCCGTTCTTGAGACATTGAAGTGGTTAAATGAGGAAGAGGAGAATTTAATGAATATTACCCCAGCCGCACTTCATACATATGCCTTCAAAATAATTCAGAGGATTTCGGGAAACAATGATCCTTTTAAGTACTTAAAAAAGATGTCTAATAGCCTCGCCATAAAGATGATGACAATATTGAGACGAGAAGTTAGCGATAGGGAAAAAATTGAGACTGTTAAACTCGCCGCTTTGGGGGCGGTATGCGGAAACTCCATAGACTTTGAGGTTGAAGGCTATTATGCGTCTATAGAAGATCTTGAGAAGATGCTCTTAAGCAGTTTAAAGAGCGGTCTCGTGATAGATGAGACTGAAAAACTAATAGATGCTCTCTCAAAATCTAGGAGGATCCTGTACCTCTTAGACAATGCGGGGGAAATAGCCTTCGATAAACTTTTTATTGAAGTTATCGCTGAGAATTACCCTATTAAGGTTATAGCTGCCGTGAAATCTAGGCCTATTTTAAATGATGCTACCATGGAGGATGCGTTAGAGGTTGGATTGCATGAGGTTGCTGAGGTTATTGTGACTGGCAATGATTATATAGGTTTAAACTTAGAGGAATCCTCGGAGGACTTTAGGAGGGAGATTAAAGAAGCCAATATTATCATCGCAAAGGGGCAGGGATACTATGAGAGCATAACTGAGGTCGAGCGCATCTTAAATAGGCCTATTGCATATATGCTTAAAGCCAAATGCCCTGTAATAGCAAAATCTCTAAGCGTTCCACAAGGATCAAACATTATTAAATTCGTGGGAAAAATTTAGATGGTTTGTTGAGACGATGAGGTTGGGCGCGCTTTTCTCTGGCGGAAAAGATTCATGTTTAGCTGTTTATAAGGCACAGATTTCTCGTAATGAAGTTGCCTGCTTAATAAACATGGTTCCAAGAAGTGTTGAGAGCAGACTCTTTCACTATCCAAACACTTGGATAACAAGGTTTCAGGCTAAGGCTATGGGACTGCCAATAATCCAATTGGAGACGGAGGATGACGAAGAAAGAGAGCTAACAGACTTATCTAGAGCCCTGAAATTAGCCGTTGAGCAATTCAACATCAAGGGAGTTGTCACAGGAGTTGTAAGGTCAAATTATCAAGCCAGTAGAATACAAAGGTTATGTGATAGGCTTGGACTACAGTGCCTTAACCCACTATGGCTTAAAAAGCCCGATGAGATACTAGACGATATTTTAAGGAAAGGCTTCATAGCGATGATAACCGGAGTTTTCGCATACCCCCTGGACAAAAGCTTCCTCGGAAAAACAATAACCGTGGACTTGGCTAAGAAACTCTTAGATTTAAGTAGAAGATATGGTTTTGATGCTGCTGGCGAGGGCGGCGAAATAGAGACAACCGTGCTGGACGGGCCGATCTTTAAGAAAAAGATAGAAGTCACTGATTACGAGATCCACTATAAAGATTATTCCGGGATATTTCTAATAAAGGGCTTAAAGCTATCTCCTAAATGAGGACTCCTGCGAAAATCATAATTTGAAACGCGACTCAGGCGGCACATATTTCAGTTTAGGGTCAACAACGTTCAGAGGCTTCCTGCCTTCCAGAACTGCCTTTATGTTATCGGCTATAAATTTCATACATCTCCTCCAGCTCTCTAAGGTATGACCAGCGACATGCGGGCTTACAATAACATTGTTCAATCTCAGTAATGGATTACTAAGATCTATAGGCTCATTTTCAAAGACATCTAACCCTACTCCAGCTATTTTTCCATCCCTCAGAACCTTGATTAGAGTCTCTTCGTCTATAATGCTGCCCCGCGATACATTGATTAGGAAAGCGGTAGGCTTCATTTCACTTAACTCTTTCTTGCCTATGAGGTGCCTAGTCTCCGGGGTAGCTGGCAGAGACACTATAATAAAGTCTGAGTTTCGCATAATGTAATTAAGATCATTTGGGGTTCCGAGAAAGTCAAGCCCTAACTTCTCCGCCAATTCTCTGTCTGGGTGCCTCTTTATGGCTATGATCCTCATGCCAAAAGGCTTTATTCTTTTAGCGACCTCTATACCTATACTTCCTAACCCGACAATACCAAGAGTTTTTCCATAAAGTTCTATTGAGGGCTCGCCTCGAAACCATATTCCCTCCCTAAGCTTATTATGGCGCTCCGGTATACGTTTAGCGCAGGCCAACAATAGGGCGATCGCATGTTCCGCAACCGCAACGGCGTTAAGACCAGCAGTATTACAGACAATCACCCCCTTTTCCGCCGCCGCAGCAATATCTATTCTCTCAACACCAACGCCTATAGCATGAATTAACCTAAGCTTTTTAGCCGACTCGATGATCCTTCTAGAAACAGACATCCCGAGGATCACATCAGCGTCAACAGCGATTTTTACAAGTTCATCCTCCGTAAAGATAGAGGGGATAATTATATCAAAATCTGATGACGGCAAATTTTCTTTCAGCTCGCTTAAAATTCTCTCTCGATCCCTCAGCTGCCATAAAACTAATACTTTAAACTTACTTGCCATTGCCGATCTAACTAATCATCAAGGAAAAACCTTATAAATATTCTCTTAAGTCAAAAATCACGTGGGTAAGTGAAATATAAAATTTCTCACGCCTCTAATAGCGTTCTAAAGTTGCAGAAAATGAAGAGTTGACTATTCAATTCTAAATATTTTCCTAGCGTTCTCCGTTGTTTTCTCCGCTACGACTTTTATGTTCTCGCCTTTTAGCTCGGCTACAGCGTTCAAGGCCTTGAATATATGGGCTGGCTCAGAGGACTCCCCGGCATAAATAACGGGTGTATCTGTTTCTAAAACAATGTTCTCTATAGGAGTTTTCTCAATAATCTTTCTATGCTCTTTGCTGTAAGTGGCCGCTGGCGTCGCGGAAATATAATATCCATGATCAAGCAGTTTTTTAAGGGCGTCAAGCGGCCCACTAAACCAGTGGAAGATAGCCTTCTTAACTCCTGCCTCTATAACCATGTCGACACAGTCTATCCATGCGCCCCTACTGTGGATGGACAAAGGCTTATTATTCTTTTTCGCTAAATTAAGTATCCTCCAAAAAACCTCCCTCTGAACCTCCCTAACCTCATCGCTTCTTCTTGCCTCTTTATACCAATAATCTAATCCAACTTCACCTAAAGCAACGATATTATCTATATTCTTCTCAATTAATTCGATTGTCTCCCTAACTTTTGATAAATCTAAGCCCCATGGGTGAAGACCGAGCGCTGGATAAATTTTTAATTTTTTGGTTTCATATTTTTGGCTCTCATTTAAAACCCACATGTTAGATTCATAATCCGAGCCCATGGCAATTATTGCTATAACCCCAGTTTTAGCAGCCCTTCTAATAGCGCCCTTTAGATCTGTAACGCTTTCTAAATGAGCATGTGTATCTATTAACTCCATACTTTGGCTCCTCAATACTAGAGCGCATAACCGCAATATTTTCCAGCATCTCTCTCTAATAAATCTTCATTAAACTAAATAACAAAAAATTGCGAACATTTCTTTTCAGCGTAAGAGTTAAATTTGAGAAAGCCTGTATATAAAAAAATCCAAAAGTTCAAAACCTACTCTAAAGAAGGAACACAATATGTATAAGATAACCGAAAAGAGGGAACTTGCGCCTGGAATAAAGCTCATTAAAGTTTTTGCTCCTGAGATCGTCAAAAAAGCCAAGGCTGGTCAATTCGTTATCTTAAGAGTAGATGCCATGGGTGAACGCTTTCCGCTGACTTTGGCTGATTGGGATCAAAAGAAGGGAACCGTAACCTTAGTCTTCTTGGAAGTTGGTGTTTCCACTAAAAAGCTTGGGAGGCTAAATAATGGTGATGCAATACTAAATTTGTTGGGGCCTCTTGGAAACCCAACGGAAGTTAAGAATTATGGGACTGTATGTGTTGTGGGTGGAGGAGTTGGCATAGCCGCCGCTTACCCGATAGCCAGAGCGCTTAAAGAGGCTGGAAACAAGATAGTTTCCATAATAGGAGCTAGATCAGCTAATCTGCTAATCTTTGAGGAAGAGATGAAAAGATACTCTGATGAAATATATATTTCCACAGATGATGGAACAAGGGGATACAAGGGCTTTGTAAGCGATCTCCTCAAAAATCTAATAATAAATGGATATAAGTTCGATATGGTTTATGCGGTCGGCCCAGCTCTGATGATGAGAGCCGTAGCCGAGGTAACCAGACCATACAAAATTAAGACCATTGTAAGCCTAAACCCAATCATGGTTGATGGAATGGGGATGTGCGGTGCATGCAGAGTAATAGTTGGGGGTAAAACAAGGTTTACGTGCGTAGACGGCCCAGAATTTGACGCTCATGAAGTAGATTTCATGGAGCTGATAAGAAGGCAAAGAGCGTTTCTCGAGGAGGAAAAGATAGCCCTAGAAAATTTTGAGAAAATGAGGGGTGAGGTGCATTAATATGAGTAAAAAAGATCGTTTTAAGGCTGTTCCGATACCTAAACAGCCACCCCACGAAAGAATACGTAACTTTAATGAGGTTGCGCTAGGATACACTGAAGAACAAGCTCTTATGGAGGCTGAGAGATGCTTACAGTGCGCCGACCCACAATGTATCAAGGGATGCCCAGTTGAAATAGATATCCCGGCCTTTATCAAACTTCTCAGAGAAGGTAAATTTAGAGAGGCCATAATGAAGATTAAGGAGAAAAATAGTTTACCCGCCGTTTGTGGCAGAGTTTGTCCGCAAGAGGATCAATGTCAGAAGGATTGTGTGCTCGGCAAAAGAGGAGATCCTGTTCAAATTGGCAGACTAGAAAGATTTTTAGCCGACTGGGAACGAAAGCATGGAGTTGAGCTTCCAGAGAAAATGCCGTCCACTGGTAAACGTGTGGCAATTATAGGCTCTGGACCAGCGGGGCTAACTCTAGCAGGAGACCTTGCTAAACTTGGTCATGAAGTTGTTGTATTTGAAGCATTACATGAGCCTGGCGGAGTCTTAATGTATGGTATCCCAGAATTCAGACTTCCTAAAAGTATAGTTCAAGCAGAGGTAGAATATATTAAAAGGCTTGGGGTAACCATAAAGACGGATACTTTGATTGGCAGGTTATATACCATCCCTGAGCTACTGAATGAGGAGGGATTCGATGCCGTCTTTATCGGCACCGGGGCTGGTCCGCCAGTATTTATGGGTATACCTGGAGAAAATCTCAGTGGAATATATAGTGCAAACGAGTTTCTTATACGAGTCAACTTGATGAGATCTTACTTATTCCCAAAGTGGGATACACCAATAAAGGTTGGAGATAGGGTAGCAGTTATCGGCGCCGGAAATGTGGCTATGGACGCGGCCAGATGTTCTTTAAGGCTCGGCGCTAAGGAGGTTCATATAGTTTATAGGCGGTCGAGGGCTGAAATGCCGGCTAGAAAAGAGGAGATAGAAAATGCTGAAGAGGAGGGCGTACTATTCAACATACTCACTCTCCCGGTAGCATACTATGGTGATGAAAAAGGATGGGTTAGAAAAATGGAGTGCATTAAAATGCAGCTCAGTGAGCCGGATGAGACTGGAAGACGCAGGCCAGTCCCCATATCAGGCTCAAACTTCACAATGGATATCGACACGGTTATAGTCGCTATCGGCCGAAGACCTAACCCGCTTATACAGCAGACTACGCCGGGGCTTAAGGTCAATGAGGATGGAACAATAGTGGCTGACGAGGACATGAGGACGAGCATCGAGGGCGTGTATGCGGGTGGAGATATAGTCACTGGCGAAGCGACCGTTATAAGCGCTATGGGAGCCGGAAGAAAAGCCGCTAAATCTATTCATGAATACTTGAAGAAAAAATAGATTTGCTAGACCTTAATCCCCCTTTTATCTTTTCTTCTCCTGAGAAATTGATTATATGTTGCTTTATGGAGGCATAAGTTTATCCTAAGCTCAGCAAAATCTCGTTTGGATTGGATAAATAATATAAGACCAAGGATCAATTTAGTAAGCTAATTGGGTTGGGGGAGTCTAAGTATTGATTGAGAATAGTGTAAAACTGCATAGCGAGTATTGCGGCAAATGCCTTATATGCTATTCAGTATGCCCCTTTGAGGCAATATCGCTAAACAGGGAGACTGGGGATCTAGTCTTAGATATAGAGAAGTGCCAGGTCTGTGGCATCTGCTTCAGCGCATGCCCTTCATCATCCATTGAAATAGTCTATTACAGAACAGCCATACTATCCAGCTACATCGAGAAGATGCGAAGAGATAACTTGATGCTGATATGTAAAGGGAGCATGATAAAAAATCAGGTGAAAGAAAACCTGAAGAAGCATGGAATACTAGATGATAACTCCATTCAACTGCGCGTGCCGTGTGTTGGGCGAATACCGCCAGAATTTCTACTCAAGGCACTAAAGAGTGGAGTAAAAAAAGTAGTAGTTGTACCCTGCGAAGGCGATAAATGCAGATTTAAAGCGGGGAGCAATGTAGGAGTATTCCGTCTTATCCTGCTCCAGAAACTATTGAGACAGCTTGGATTGAACAGCAACGCATTATCTTTTGTCAGATACTTTATAAGGGCTCAAATCAACAAGTATAAATGTATAGGCTGCGGGAACTGCGCGTATATATGTCCAGGCAATGCAATAAAAATAGTGTCGCCTGGCGTGGCGCAAATTAATGAGGATGCTTGTTTAGGTTGTGGTGCATGCGTGTCTGTTTGTCCAGCCCTTGCAATCAATTTAGAGGGATTTGAGAATGATTTAATCCTCGAAACAATATCCAAGCACCGCCCATTAATTAATGAAGAGAAAGTAAAGAAAAAGGGGCCGGTAATAGCAGTATTCTATTGCCAGTGGGCTAATTTTCCCACTCCAGACAAATATTTCACTTATGCGGAGGAGAACGTTGTTTTCTTTGAGGTTCCATGCTCAAGCATAATTAACCCACTATATATTCTCCGGGCCTTCTATGAGGGATTTGACGGTATTCTGGTAGCGGCATGTAAGAAAAGCGAATGTAAATTTGAAAAAGGTAATGAGATTGCTGAAAAACATATAAAGGCGCTTAAAGATCTCCTTAAGCAAATTAACCTTGAGGACAGGCTTGAAATATGCTTCATAGCACCAAGATATTTAGGGGATCTGAATGATCAAATCAAACTATTTATAGATAAAATTAAATAATAAGTAAAAACGCCCATAAGTGAGAGGATCTGAATGATAGTAGTAAAGGCAAAGCCTCTAGAAGAAATATTACACTTCCTTTTGCCCTATGAAAATGTGCTTATTGCTGGTTGCGATGGTTGCACGCATCCTCCAAGAGGACTAAGAGAAGCAACTGTATACGTTATGCTTATTGAGATGGGAGCAAAAATGAAGGGAAAAATGAACCTCAAGTGTAAAGCTACAAGTGTAGCTAAGCAGTGCGATAACCACATATGCTCAACAACCCTGGGGCCGCAGTTAGAGGGCGTAGACGCGATCCTCTCCCTCGCATGCGGTGTTGGCGTCCAAACCTTGACGGAGGTTTTTCCAGAAATTCCTGTTTTCCCTGGACAGAATACAATATTTATTGGGTCGCAGGAGAGGGAGGGGGGTATATTATACGAGAAATGTAAGGCTTGTGGAGAGTGTCTGTTAGGTGAAACCGGCGGAGTATGCCCAGTAACTAATTGTCCAAAGGGTATATTGAATGGGCCTTGCGGCGGATGTGTTGATGGAAAATGTGAGGTTCCATTTGAAGTAAGGGATGAGATGGGGAAAGTCGTTAAAACAGTTACTAAAGATTGCGCTTGGTACTTAATATATCAGAGACTAAAGAAGCTAAATAGGTTGGATTTATTCAGGAAGTATAGGCCCCCAAGAAATAGAGCTATTTCAAGCTCACCACGGCTCTCGGAGGTTGTTTAGGAATGGTTCAAGCTTTCTCTAACCTCATGAAAAATATACTTGATGGAAAATTCGTGTATACTGGAGAACTGGAACCCCATAAGTCAATGGATCTATCTGAGGTTATCTCTTGGGCAAAAACATTGAAGGAGACTGGAAAAATAGTTGCGGCAAACGTTACAGATAATCCAAAAAGTGTGGGTTCTATAAGCAGTCTCGTCGCAAGCTATATAATTCAGAGGGAGACAGGGCTAGAAATAATATATCAACTTAGATGTAGTGATAGAAACCGCTTAGCGCTCATCTCAGACTTATTAGGCGCGGCAGCGTTAGGCATAAGAAACGTTTTAGCGTTAACGGGTGATCACCCAAGACAGGGCGATATGCCAACTGCCATGCCAGTATATGATTTAGATGGTACACAGTTAGTTGACTTAATACATAAAATGGTTCATGAGGGTAAAGATATTGACGGAAATGAAATTCATGGCTCACGCCCACAATTTAATATTGGAGCAGCAGCAAACCCGAATTTTAAGCCGCTAGAAGTTGAAGTGCTGAAGATTGAGCGCAAAGCCGAAGTTGGAGCAGAATTCTTCCAGACACAAGTTATTTTCGATGTCAATGTTGCATTGGATTTTCTGGATGCTGTTAAACATGTGAAAGCAGCATTTTTAATAGGGATATTTCCACCAAGATCATACGCTCAAGCAGAGTTCTTCGCTAAGCATGTTCCCGGAGTTCAGGTTCCAGCAGAGTTTCTGGATAAACTCAAAAGCATATCTGAGCTACCCGACAAAAAGGAGCGGAGAAGAAGGATCGATGAGTACAACGTGGAATATTTTTCTGATTTTATAAAGGCGGTGAAGAAGAAGCCGTCTTGTAAAGGCATTCATATAATGGCTGTAGGCTACCCTGAAGTTGTCGGCCCATTGATCGAGAGCGTTGAGGGTTCATAGATAGAGCACCAAGAAATAACTTAAGGAAAATTGAAAACTTTTATTTAATTTTTATTTTCAATCAGAATTGGCTTAAATTTAAAAGACACTTCTTTATTATTCAAAAAAATAAGCAAGATAAGGACTGAGCGTGGAAAATAATGGATACTGTGGTTAAAGTTGGTGTGTTAAAGGCTGGCTGCTTGGGTTCACTACCATTATTAGAGTTTCTTTTAGATGAGAGAGCTGAGAGGGAAGATATTAGCGTAAGGGTTGTTGGTTCTGGAGCGAAGGTTACTGTAGATGAATGTATTGAATGCGCCAAGGAGATCTTAAGCCAGAATCCAGACTTCATAATACTTATTGGACCAGCTCAGACTACATCCGGGCCGACCGAGGCGCGTAAGGTTCTCAGAGAAGCGGGCAAACCAGTAATAGTTATTTCAGACACCCCGGCGAAGAGAATTGTTAAGGATCTCGAGGAATCTGGCTTTGGATATATAATTGTTGAAGCGGATTCGATGATAGGTGCTAGAAGAGAATTTCTAGACCCTTCAGAGATGGCTCTCTACAACTCTGATGTAATTAGAGTCTTGGCTATAACCGGAGCGCTGAACGTTATAGTTGAGGAGATTGATAAGGTAATTAGCGCAATTAAATCAGGTGTAAAACCTGTTTTACCAAGACTGGTGCTCGATAGTAAAATTATTGCCGAGAGATCAGGCTTCTTGAATCCTTATGCTAGGGCTAAGGCTATAGCGGCCTATGAGATGGCTAAGCAGGTTTCAGCAATAACTATCGAGGCTTGCTTTAAAATACATGACCCGGAGGTTTATATTCCATTAGTCGCCGCGGCGCATGAGCTTATGAGGTTTGCCGCAAGACTAGCCGACGAAGCAAGAGAAATAGAGAAGGGAGGAGACACTATATTAAGAAAACCGCATTTCAGGGACGGCCTCATTGGAGAGAAAAGAAACTTGATGGAGAAGCCAGCTAGAGTGTCTAGTTAGAAATGTAAACGGATATAAGATAGTCTATAATCTTAAGGAAAAAGAGAGGTGGTATTATGCCAGCGATAGAGGTTGGTAGAGTCTGCATTAAGATTAGGGGGAGAGAAGCCGGTAGACGATGTGTGGTATTAGATATAGTGGATAGGAATTATGCGCTGATAACGGGGCCGAAGAATGTTACGGGCGTTAGAAGGAGAAGAGTAAATATAAATCATCTTAAACCCACAGAGGATCTCCTTAAGATAAAGAAGGGGGCGTCTGACGAGGAAGTCTATAAAGCTATTGTAGAGGCAGGTCTACTCGAAAAATATATGCAAAGGGAAAAGCTATAGCTTTGATTATCTGGGGATAATTAAAGATGCAGGAGATTAAGGCGCCATGGAACATTAAGAGGGAACTCCTAGTAAAATCTGAGGATGAAACGAACCCGAGATACGGCTATAAACCCGAGGAGCGACCATATCCAGACATAATAAAATTTGGCATAATAAATCTTGATAAACCTCCTGGACCATCAAGCCATGAGGTCACAGCGTGGGTTAAGCGGATAATGGAAGTCGGGCACGCCGGTCACGGAGGGACCTTAGAGCCTATTTAGTTAATGGGCGTGGAAATCCCAAAGTGACTGGTGTCCTACCAATAGCCCTTGAAGAAGCAACTAAAGTTATTCAAGCCCTCCTGAAAGCTGGTAAAGAATATGTCGGTGTGATGAGACTCCATGAAGATGTTCCTGAAAGAAAAGTCATAGAGGTTACCGGCGAATTTCAAGGAAAAATTTATCAGAGACCCCCCTTCAGAGCCTCGGTTAAAAGATCTTTACGGGTTAGGACAATTTATTATCTTGAGATACTGGAGATTGATGGCAGGGATGTCTTGTTTAAAGTTGGGTGCGAAGCTGGAACCTACATTAGAAAGCTTATTCATGATGTTGGTAAGGCTCTAGGCTGCGGTGCGCATATGCAGGAGCTGCGTAGAATTAGGGCTGGCCCATTCACGGAAGATTTCGTGAATGTCACGTTACATGATGTGTTATATCTTTACAATAAATGGCTAGAGACAAAAGACATCAGAATACTTAGAAGATTTATTATGCCAATGGAGAAGGCCCTCGAATTTCTTCCTAAAGTCTTTGTTAAGGATTCGGCCGTAGACGCCATCTGCCATGGTGCGCATTTAACTGCACCGGGAATAGCATATGTTGAATCGGACATAAAACCAAGAGACGTGATTGCCATACTAACACTGAAGGGTGAAGCAGTAGCACTAGGAACAGCGGTAGCAAGCACGGAAGAAATGCTCAAAGCCACCTACGGAATAATGGCTAAAACAGAAAGAGTTCTGATGCCTAGAGGAACATATCCGAAAATGTGGAAATAAATCAAACAACTTAAATAAAACAACTTAAATAGCGGATAAAAAATAGTTTTCTAGATTAGAGAGCCGGGGTCTCCTAGAGCCAATAGAAAGGCGGGGAATCTGGTAGGGAGCAGACCACAGAATTAGCGGGCTTAAGCCTGGAGACCTGAGATAGAGAGCCTGTGGCCCTTACGGGCCGCGTGGGTTCAAATCCCACCCCCGGCGCCATCCAACATAATAGATAGGTTAATAGGGTATTGATGAGACTAAAAAGGAAAGGATAGTTTATCCTCAAAGTAGCGATTAATTTAGTTATGTGGCCGTTTCTCCACCATCTACAACCACTACTGATCCGGTCATGTATGATGCTTCGTCGGAGGCCAAAAAGACTATTACGGTAGCTATCTCTTCTGGTGAGGCTATCCTTCCTAATGGAATCTTAGGCTGAGTTACACTTGCAATATCCTTTCCTCTCATCTTTTCTAGCAGGGGCGTTTTTGTCGGGCCGGGTGCTACAGCAACTATACGTATTCCACTTTTTGCATATTCGCTGGCAGCCACTCTTGTTAGCTGTATAACACCGCTCTTAGATGCCGAGTAAGCCCCTAATCCCGGCGAACCCTTAATTCCTAAAGCTGATGCTACATTAATTATCACGCCACCACCCTGATTCAGCATAACTGGAATAGCGTATTTAATCCCATAAAATACTCCCTTTAAGTTAACATTTATGATGGACTCAAAAATCTCAATGGGAATCTCATGAACCAAGCAAACTTTTTGGGGTATACCAGCATTATTTATCATGATATCAATTCTTCGAAATCTTTTAACGGTCTCCTCTATTAAATTCTTTACATCTTCAGCTTTACTTACATCTACCCGAATAAACATTGCTTCCCCAAGAGAACGCCTAATTTCATCAACGACCCTTTTTCCCTTTTCCTCATCAACATCAGCTATAACCACTTTAGCCCCTTTAGCGGCAAAAATCTTAGCTGTCGCCTCTCCTATACCAGACGCCCCGCCAGTTACAACAACAACCTTATCTTTAAAGGAAGACATACCATGTTGTCTGTCAACACTAATATAAAAGGTTTATTTGGCATGCCTTTAGCTCTAGGCATAGTGGTTTACTAAAATTGTTTAGAAGGCCCATAAAGATCTTCTATACCATTTTTTACTTAAACTTCTTTCTAAGCAGGTGCTGTACTTATTCTAATCTGGTTCTCTTTTTCTTCAAAACCGTATAAGCAACATCAAACACATTGCTGAGAAAAATGTTAATATGTGATCCCTCATAGAGACTTCTTCCGCTTAAGTATGATAAGCTGGTAAATCTGTGAATAATAGATTTGCTTAAAACTTCTTCCAACCTCCCCTTTTTTCGACGAAAAAGGTGAGGAATCTATGTCTAAATTCGATAAAGAGTGGTCTGAGTATAAGACTGGGATTACTGCAGCTCTGAGACCTGGTCCGCCGCTTAGGCACAAGATTGAGATAGCCTTAAAGCGTATTGAGGCTCAGGTACAATACTTGAACGGTGCAATAAACCTCTTGTCACAAAGAGATAAGGCGTTATTCCAGAAGGTTGTTGACGCCTATTCTAAGCATGACATGAAGAGAGCAAACGTTTATGCTAGTGAGCTGGCTGAAATAAGGAAAATGGCAAACTTCATGATGAACGCGGAGCTAGCGCTTGAGAGAGTCGCCTTAAGACTTAGAACAGTAACAGAAGTTGGTAACGTCGCCGCGGTTCTAGCGCCAGTTGGCAGGATTCTCCAGAGCGTTCGCACGAACATTGCTGGAGTATTCCCGAACGCTGAGCGTGAGTTAGGTGAGATAACAACGCTGCTTGATGAAGTTATGGTCGAGGCAAGCCAGGTGACGGGTATGAGCCCAGACTTCGAGGTTGCAAGTGAGGAGGCAGAGAAGATACTAAGTGAAGCGGCAGTAATAGCCGAGCAGAGAATGAAGGAGAAGTTCCCAGAGCTACCAGCATTAAAGGCTTCAGTTGAAGAAGATCTCGCGCAACCCAAGTAATGAGTAAACGAACTTCCTTTTAATCCTCCTCTTATTTCTTGATCCAAGTTAACAATTACAATTTCTGGAGAGATTGAACCTTATTTATTGGGAGACTAAAATTATTTATAAATTGATATTGTAAAATATATACGATATAGATAAACGGTTGGGATCTAATGTTAGGCGGGTATATGGGAAGAATTCTAAAAGTTGACTTATCTACGGGGACATTAAGGGCAGAGTCAATATCTGAGGATGTTGCCAAGAAATATCTTGGTGGAAAAGGTTACGCGGTTTACATGCTTTACAAATATTTAAAAGAGTATGAGAGTAGGGGAATGGCGCCAACCGACATAGATCCCTTAGGGCCAGAAAACGTTCTAATCTTTGCAACTGGCCCTGGAACGGGTGTGCCCGGCTTCCCATGTTCTGGTAGATACCATGTTATGGCGTTAAGATCTCCTTTAACTGGCTCGGTTGGAAGCGCTAATTCGGGTGGTGAGTGGGGCCCATTCTTAAAGTTTTCTGGCTTTGACATGATTGTTATTGAGGGGGCATCAGAAGAACCTGTTTATCTCTCAATTATTAATGGTTCATCCGAGCTGAGAAGTGCAAGGGATCTTTGGGGTAAAAATACCTTCGATACATGTAGAATATTGTCTAAAAGGGTTGGTGGAAAAAATACTAGTGTTGCGTGTATTGGACCAGCTGGTGAAAATCTTGTCCGTATGGCATGTATAATCAACGATGAGCACAGGGCTGCTGGGAGAACTGGGTTAGGCGCCGTTATGGGATCAAAGAAGCTGAAGGCCATAGTTGTCTCTGGTGAAGAGAAGGTTCCAGTAGCAAACCGAGATGAATTTAGAGAGATCTCCAAGAGATGCCTGGAAACTATGAGAAAGAACCGCGTGACTGGTGAGGGACTACCAACATATGGTACATCAATTTTAATAAACATTATCAACAATGCTGGAGCTCTACCTTATAAGAACTGGCAGACGGGCGTAAACCCCCATGCTGACAAGATAAGCGGTGAAACATTGGCTGAGACCTATCTAACTGGTAGGAGAGCCTGCTGGGGATGCACAATAGGGTGCGGAAGAGTCACAAGGGTTCCCTCAGGACCATTCCAAGTTCTTAGGACGGAAGGGCCGGAATACGAGTCGATATGGGCATTAGGCAGCTCAACGGGAGTTAAGGACTTAGATGCTGTAATTAAGGCTAATCATTACTGTGACGAGCTTGGGATGGACCCCATTAGCCTTGGTTCAACCATAGCGGCTGCGATGGAGCTAAATGAGAGAGACTATATACCTGAGGAGGATCTTCAGGGCTTAGACTTAAGATTTGGAAACTCAGCATCTTTAGTCGAAGCTGCTTGGCGAACAGCATATAGAGTTGGATTTGGCAAATATTTGGCTCTCGGCTCAAAGAAGATGTGCGAAATTTATGGTCACCCTGAAATTTCAATGAGTGTCAAGGGACTAGAGCTGCCAGCCTACGACCCCAGAGCCATAAAGGGTATAGGATTAGATTACGCCACGGCGAATAGAGGTGGATGCCACGTGACCGGATATACCATCTCGGCAGAGATTTTGGGGATACCAGAAAAGATAGATCCTTTAACTACTGAGGGGAAGGCTAAATGGACCAAACTCTTCCAAGACTTTACATGTGTTGTTAACTCAACAGTTAACTGCTTATTCTCAACTTTCGCTTTAAGTGTTAGAGATTACGCTGATCTTCTTTCGGCGGTTACGGGTTGGAGCTTATCTGAAGATGATATATTAAGGATTGGCGAGAGAATATATAATTTGGAAAGGGTCATAGTGAATAAGCTCGGCTTTAATGATAAAGATGATGCTTTACCCAAACGCTTAGTTGAGGAACCGATGCCAGAGGGGCCAGCTAAAGGCCACGTGATTAAACTGGAAGAGATGAAAGAAGAATATTATAAGCTTAGAGGCTGGGTTAACGGCGCACCAACATCTAAGAAACTGAGAGAACTTGAAATCGAACTATAGCCCCAGAATAAAAATTAAATCCCCCCATAATCTTTTTCTATTTTATTTCTTCAAGTTTTCTTAGTGAGTAATGATGCCAGGTGCATCAGTCAAAGTATTGCTCTTCGCAACTTTAAGGAAAAAATATGGAGTTAAGGAGTTAGTAGTTAGTTGTGATGGAACTATAATAGGGTTAATTGAGAGCGCATCGAAAATTCTTGGTGAAAGCTTCATCGATGATGTCTACGATAAGGAGCGGGGGAGGGTCAGAGATGATATCATATTTACTATTAATGGAAGAAATATTAAGGATCTGAGGGAAGAGATAAAATTAAAGGATCAGGATGTAGTAGCCATATTTCCCCCATTAGCCGGCGGCTGATATGTTCAGGGGGCATAGCAACGGATAAGGATTATCCAGAAGCACTACAAATCGAAGTAACAAATAGATGTAACTTTAATTGCCAGATGTGTATTAGACGCGTTTGGAGCACTATATTAAGGGACTTAAACTTAGACTTATATGAAAAAATCGCTAAGACTGCATTTCAAAATTTAAAGAGACTTATACTTTATGGATTTGGTGAGCCGCTCGTTAACCCAAACTTTATCAAAATTCTTAAGATTTCGAGAGAGAGTTTGCCAAAGGACTCTGAAATTATTGTAAGCACGAATGGGTCTATGCTGAATTCACGTTTATCTGAGAAAATACTAAGTATTGGAGTTGATAACATCTCATTTTCGATTGATACCGCAGATATTATGAAGCTCAAGCGCATTAGAGAGGGATCTGAGCCAACAATTATCCTAAATAATTTCCGTTATATATCTAGAAAAAAGAGGAGCAGCGGAAACTCCTTTAAACTAGGTATCGAAGCCATTGTAATGAGGAGCAATTTTAATGATCTCCCCAATCTTATTGAAGAGACGGCTAAAGAAGATGTCGACTATATTCTTGTCTCACATATCGTGCCATATACTGAAAATATGTTTTATAATTCAATACATGTAACAATAAGTAAGAAGGTATTAGAGATAATTAGACCGATCTTAAGTTATGGGCGTAAGATCATGCTGGATGCAATATACGAAACGCTTGGAGGAATTTATCACGTCGAAGGAGAGCCAAAAGCCTCTAAAATTATTGAGGGTTTTTGGGAGGAAGCCGAGAAGAGCGGATACTGGATTAACCTTCCACTTCTATTCGAGTCAATAGATAAAATTGTTATGGGCGGGGAGATCGAGAGAGCATTTAATTTAAGCCGGAAAAAGGCTTGCGAGTACGGTATAGACCTGAAGCTCCCAAACCTGTACCCTGATGCTAAGAATAGAAAGTGCCCATATGTTGAGAAGAGAACAGCGTTTATTAGATCGGATGGTATGGTTATTCCCTGCTCAGAATTCGCCTATAAACATCCAGTCCACATTAACATGCATATTAAAAATGTGAACCCTGTAATCTTTGGAGACTTGAGAGAAGAAGATATTATAAGCGTATGGAACAGGGAAAAATATGTAGTTTTCAGAGAAATTCGACGGAGAATATCTGAGAATATACCATGGTGCGGTGATTGTCCATACTCAGCGTCTAAATGTTTCTTTACAGAGACTAATAATATGGATTGCTATATAAATGAGCCGGGTTGTAGCGAATGCTTATATAGCGCAAACTTAGCTCAATGCAATATATAAAACATCTCATACCTGATCCGGGAGCAAGCGTAAACAGAAAACTAAAAAGAGAGCAAAGCAAAAATATACTACCAGAAAGCTCCGGTAGTATAGCCCGGTCAAGTATTCCGGCCTTTCGAGCCGGAGACGCGGGTTCAAATCCCGCCCGGAGCACCAGCCTTTAGGGTTCAAGTCTTTGAGGGAGGATATGATAAACTTCTGGAACACTATCTCGGAGTTTAGGCGGTCAGAGTTAGACTAACACTAGTAGTACTCTAGCCTTAACAACGGCCAAAACAACAATATGTATAAATGACATCAATTTATCAGCAGTCATGAACATATATATACGGCTAGCCCATTCTGACGTAGTAAATTCCCCGAAAGTGTTTTGTTAATCGGTAATGCGTCCAATCTCTAAATCTTGATTCTGTATGAACAATTCTGAGCCTGGGGCGTTATAGCGGAAATCCGTCTTTATATCTATTAATACTGGCCTACTGGAGCCCAAAGCCTCATCAAAAGCCACCTTTACCTCATCAAATGTTTCCGCGCTTATACTTTTACCTCCAATAGCCTCAAAGATTCTAGCAAAATCTACCTTTTGGAGATCAACGGCTATAAACTGATCTCTAAATAACTTTTTCTGAAGCTGCCATACTTGGCCATATTTACTATCGTTAAAGACGGCTATGACGACATTAATGTTATTTTCGACTAGGGTTGGGAGGTCTGAATATGACATTAGGAGACCCCCATCACCAACTGCTGCAAAAACCTTCTTCTCAGGATAAGCTATTTTAGTAGCGATTGATGCGGGTAATGCAAACCCCATAGATCCATATCCGCCTGGGCTTAATACGCCGCGGATACATGGGCTTTTATACACATCTCTTACCCAAAAAGTGCTCAATCCGCAATCAAGTACTAGAATAGAGTCTTCACCTAAGGTTGAATTTAAAATTTTGGCTATAACGCCAGGATGTAGGGGACTACTATTCTTGTGTACCTCAATTTCCCGCTCTATTTTTTCAGCAGTTTGCCGTTTTATCTCCATAATCTCCTTTAAGAAGATGGTGTCAGGTTCTCTGGGGGGAAAGGATTTTAATCTATCGATCAGAGCTGAAATGGTCTCTTTTATATCCCCAACAATAATTTTGTTGACTGTGGCCGGAGCAGCCCCTCCTTCTACATCAATATGTATGCAACCTAAAGGTTTAGCATCCTTTAAGGGGGCGGCTTCTCCACACCCAAGCCTTATACCTACGCTTAGTATTAGGTCAGACGCCTTTAACGCGTGAAAGGCTGCAGGATGGGAGAGACCGCCTACAAAACCAGCATATAACGGATGCTCGTAAGGAACAACGATATCATTTCCATCTCTCCTACCATGGACTATTAAGGGAGCATGTAAAACCTCACATAATTCTAAAAGTTTCTCCTCGCATTGATATCTTGAAACGTTTTTTCCAGCATATATAATAGGTCTTTTAGCGGTCAATAGCCTATTAATAGTTTCATCGTCTATTTCACCGACCTTACATAATCTACTAGGTTTCGATATATCCACTATAGGAGATTCACTCTCAGAATTCATGACGTCTATCGGTATGCTTACATGAACTGGCCCCCTCCGGCCCTTCGTCGAGGTCTCATACGCCCTTACTAATGCCGGTGCAATATCATCAACATGTTTCACCCTGATAGACCATTTCGTTATCGGCGTAAAGACGCGTACAAGAAAGTCATCAAAATCTACTCCATGAAGAGGCTCTTTATATGGGTGAAGAGGTATATCACCGCTTATATGGATAAGCGGTGAAGCCGCTGCATAGGCCTGTGCTACAGCGGTAACACAGTTTGTTGCGCCGGGGCCAGCGATAGTTAAAACAATGCCAGGTTCGCCCGTTAACCTGCCATAAACGTCAGCAGCCACACCTGCATTAATCTCATGCTTCATGAGGATATGCTTAATACTTTTTTCTGAGCAGAGAACACGGTAAACATCAAGGCAATGTACTCCTGGCAACCCAAAAACAAATTTGGAGCCAATCTCCATAAGAGCCTTTACAATAATATCACCGCCTCTCATAGAACTCCTCCAATGATATCCCAAGTTAGATTATTAAAATATTTTAATTTTTCTTTTAGATATTTACCTAGCTCGCGTATGTAAGATTAGTTAGGACTTAAGTGCTCAGTCCACGCCTAAACCTTTGACTGTTAGTAAAAAGGCTTAAGGCATTATTTGGGTGGCTGGATATAAACGTTGAACACAACAAAATTTAATATTAGGGCTCTGCCCCGCCTGGGACGCCAGCTTTATAAAAGCCGGTCATGTACTTCTCGAGAAATGCTTATTGTTTAGCGTATTTAGGCGTTATACTCTCGCATTTATTCTTTTAAGCCAGGTATATTACTTTCGGTTAAAGTTAGCTCAAAAGATATTAGTGGTATAGTTTGGGTTACTTCTGAGGAAAATTTTATTTTAATAGGCCATTTGACGGTTTTATCGACATATACTGTCATTAAAGTTCCATACGCGGTTTTTGGCTCATATTCGTAGATTATGCACATCCTAGTTCCAATACCCTCAATGTAAACCTCTTGCTCATAAGTTCTCTTAAGATTGTATCCTTCAAATTCATAGGATTTTTTGCTTAGATCACTCCACGTTATATTTTGAAATTCTCGCAAGCCCAGCGGGGTCTCCATCTTCACGTACATTAGCATTTTAGCGTGTGTTGCATTATAGTCGACAACCTCGAGACGCATATCCATTTTAACAGTCACAAATAAAATTGTTGTCTCCCCATGATACTTTGCGTAGGCGCCCTTAAATAACCAAGGAGGCGCCTGAGGTCTAACAAAAAACCAGTAGTATAGAAAGGCGCCAAGACCAACAATCACGATAGCCATTACCGCATATAGTGCTTTCCTACTCTTTTTCCCGGCTGAAATAGTCTCTTCCATAAACATGTCTGAAAAATTGTCCTTAAAATCTTTTTAAATTTTTTGGATTTTCTGTTTTCTTCCCAAGATCATTCCATTCTATACACTAAACTATTAAATTCCATTGGAGTTAGCGGATCAAAAGAATTCATTCACTCTATTATCTATTAAACATGATTTTTTGTGAAGGACATGAAAAGGAGGAGGGGAGAGGATAGGCCGGTAAAATATGCAAAAATACTCAAAGTTTGACGTAAAACCTAGGATAAAGACAATAAAAGGGGGTGAATGCTAGAGAGTTTCTTTTAGTATTTCAAGGATATCTTTGATGGTTACTTTGTTTTCGGCTTCAAGGATTTTTACAGCGTCTTCCAGCATCGTTGTGCAGAATGGGCATGCGACAGCAATCACATTGACGCCTAGCTCTAGCGCCTCCTTAACTCGGTTCACGCATGGCCTCTTCTCCGACTCAGCCTCTTCAGTCCAAACTCGCCCAGCACCGCCACCACAACAGAAGCTGCTCTCCCTCGTTCTCCTCATTTCGACAAGTTCTAAGCCACGTATTGATTGTAGAATCTTCCTCGGCTCATCATAGATCTGGTTGCGCTTCCCAAGATAGCATGGATCATGATAGGCCACTCTGCCCTTAAACTCTTTCTCAGGCTTCAGCACACCCTTATCCAACAATTCTGCCAGAAATTGAGTGTAATGCTGCACATTCAGGCTTAGGTCTTTGTACGGCTTTTCATTCTTAAGCGTATGGTAGCAGTGGGGTGAGACAGTGACTATGCGCCCTGCACTAAACTTTTGCAGAACATTAACATTATGCTCGGCCAGCATCTCATAAAGGCCCTTCTCGCCCATCCTCAGGATATGGTCTCCGCAGCACCACTCTTCCTCGCCCAGCGTTGCGTAATCTATTCCGAGACTATTAAATATTGATGCCAACGCCCTAACAATCTCCATATTCCTTGTATCATATGCCGCCGAACAACAAACAAAGCAGAGGACATCAGCCCTCGTAACGCTTGGGTATGCCTTTACATTAAGATCGGCAGCCCAGCTCATCCGCTTACCCTGATGGATTCCATAGGGATTATGGTGTCTCATAACGTTTTCTAAGATATCTTTTACGGTTCTCGGTATCAAGCCGGATTCCACGAGTAGGCTTTTGCTCTCGGTTACCGAGGTTGAGCAATCAACGAGCTTCGGACAGAAGAGCGTGCATGAGTTGCATGATGTGCATAACCAAGCGCTTTCCGTTATTAACTTAAGTCTCTCTTCCACACCTTCATCCCTAGAATCTATAGTAAATCTATAGTTTGTGGCTAGGGCAGATGGCCCGAGAAATCTCTCATCTATCGCTGCTGGACATGCTGAGTAGCAAGACATACATTTAGTGCAGAGGGTTAAGTCCCAATACTTCCTATGATCCTCTGGGGACTGAATGAACTCCTCAGCCCTCTTAAAGCTTTCGGGCGGTTTAATGAGCACACACCTAACCTTATTAAATTTCTTGAAGAATGGCTCTATATCAACGACTAAGTCTTTTATAACTGGAAGGTTTGAGAGAGGCTCGATTATCAAAGTGTCAGCATTTAAATCAAATACCTGCGTGTAGCAGGCTGGCATAGGCTTACCATTAACATTTACCGCGCAGCTCCCGCATATCCCCATTCTACACGAGTATCTGAATGTGAGAGTATCATCAATATTCTCCTTAATATATAGGAGACAATCCAATATTGTTGTTCCTCGCCGAGCTGGCACCTTATATTTTGATACATAATGCTTCCCAGTTACTGGATCATAACGCTTAATCCTGAACTCTATTATCTTTGTACTCTCACTCATAGCCCCTACACCTCCTAATATTTTCTTTCGGCTGGCTGCCACTTTGTAATTGTGACTGGAGCATACTCGAGGCGTGGCCCCTCAACAGTATAATATGCCAGGGTATGAACCAGCCAGTTCTTGTCATCACGATTTGGATAATCAAGCCTATAATGCGAGCCGCGCGACTCCGTTCTCACAAGCGCACAATATGTTGTAACCTCAGCAAGCTCCAACATAAAGTCTAGTTCAATGGCTGACGTTAAAGCAGTATTAAATGTCCTACTTTTATCCTCAACCCTTATACGCTTAAACCTCTCCCTCAACTCCCTAATCTTCCTCAACGCCCTTTTTAATCCCTCCTCTGTTCGGTAAATCCAGACATCAGTATTCATAACCTGCCTCATCTCATTCCTTATATCCGAGACCCTTTCCGGCCCCTCACTGCCAAGAACGCCATCAAAGACCCTTTTCTCCTCGGCTAAAGCCTTATCCATCGATAGGGAACGGAACTCTGTTGACATAGCGTACTTGGCGGCCTCTTCTCCAGCAACAGCGCCAAAAACAAGACACTCTGCTGTTGAGTTTGTTCCAAGCCTGTTTGCCCCATGAAGGCTATAGCATGCGCATTCCCCAGCCGCATAGAGCCCGTGGATGGGGGTTTCAGCCCTAATATTAGCTCTTATCCCGCCCATAGAATAGTGGGCTGCTGGGCGTATTGGAATAACCTCATTAACCGGGTCTATCCCAACAAGCTTAATGCAGACCTCTCTAATTAGGGGGAGCCTCTCCTTAATTTTCTCCTCACCAAGATGCCTTAAATCTAGGGCGATATATGGGCCATATGGGCCCTTAAAAGATCTTCCCTCCCGTATCTCCGTTTCCTCAGCTCTCGCAACTATATCTCGTGGAGCTAGCTCCATCATTTTTGGAGCATAACGCTGCATGAAACGCTCTCCCTTGGCATTTACTAGGTATCCTCCTTCACCTCTAGCTCCCTCAGTTATCAAGACGCCTGAGGGAACTAGACCAGTAGGATGGAATTGCACAAACTCCATGTCTTCTAGAGGTGCCCCTGCACGGTAAGCAATAGCCATTCCATCTCCCGTTGAGGAATAAGAGAAAGTTGTAAATTCGTAGACACGCTCATGCCCGCCAGTAGCCATGACTACAGCCTTAGCCTGGAAGACCCCCATTTCTCCAGTCTTGAGGTCTATTGCTGTTAAACCCCTCACAGAATTATCTTCAACTATTAATGATGTTGCAAACCATTCATCATAGAACTTTATATTGTCGTAGGTTACTGCTTTTCCATATAATGTATGCATCTCATGGAATCCAGTCATGTCGGCTGCAAAGCATGCTCTTGGAAAGCTATGACCTCCAAATGGGCGCTGATCCAATTTTCCATCAGGCGTGCGGCTCCATGGACAGCCCCAATGCTCTAGATTCACGATTTCTCTAGGCGCCCGCTTAACAAAGAATTCCACGATATCCTGATCTGCGAGGAAGTCTGAGCCCTTAACAGTATCCCATGCATGCAGCTCAAGCGAGTCTCCTTCCCGCATAACCGCAGCGGTCCCGCCCTGCGCACAGACAGAATGTGATCTTAGTGGATGAAGCTTCGAGAGAACAGCTATGCTAAGCTTATCGCTTACCTCAGCGGCGGCGACCGCTGCCCTTAATCCAGCTAAACCGGCCCCAGCAATCACTATATCATGGGAGTTCTTTTCCATGCCATCTCACTTCCACTTTATATCCAACTTAAGTTTATAAAAAAGAATGGAATTTATTTTGACAGACCAATTTCTTCATAAATTTTCTTCTTGCTCTCCTCAACATTCTTGGAGACTTCCATGTAAAGGTTGTTTCCATGCGAGTCGATGGCTACTGTTAATGGACCAAAGTTTTCAACCTCAAAGATCCATAATGCTTCTGGCACCCCTAGATCCAGCCACTCAACACTTCTAACATTTTTTATCGCCTTTGCAGCCAGCACAGCGGCCCCTCCAGTAAATGCGGCGTAGACAGCCCCATACCTAGCCATTGCCTCAGTAGTTCTTTTTCCCATTCCTCCTTTTCCAATGACAACCCTAATCTTAAAGTTCTTTATGAACTCATCCTCAAAGAGATCCATGCGCGTGCTCGTTGTCGGCCCGGCGGCTACAACAACCCATTTATCCCCTTCCTTCTTAACCACGGGGCCGCAGTGGAAAATGGCTAATCCCTCGAGATTTATTGGCAGGGTTTTTCCCTCTTTAAGATACTCTAGAGCTCGTCTATGAGCCTGATCCCGCGCGGTCACTATGATCCCAGTTATGTATATTGTATCATTCACTCTAAGCTTACGGATATCCTCTTCTGATATAGGCGTTTTAAGATAATAAACTGGCATTTTACTCCACCCCCTTATGCGTTAAATACTCAACACTTCCATCGGCATAAATTTTAGCAGAAGCCTTCCGAGCGGCCCAGCAATTAAAGGCGACAGCCACCGGGAATGATGCTGGATGCCTAAAAGCATAATCAATATGTACTCCTAGAACTGTTGCCTTTCCGCCTAAACCCATAGGTCCGATGCCAAGCTTATTCGCCGTCTCATAGAGCTCCTTCTCAAGCTTACTTAGCTCCGGATTTGGATTAGGCATATTAAGTGGCCGTAAGAGGGCCTTTTTAGCAAGCTTGATGGCTACGTCCACTCCACCGCCTATCCCCACACCCACTATTGTCGGAGGACATGGTTGAGCCCCAGCTTCAACAATTGCCTCAATAACGAACTTCTTTACACCGTTCATTCCCTCCCCAGGGGGGATAGTTTTAGCAATGCACATGTTCTCTGAGCCTCCTCCTTTCGGCATAACAGTTATCTCCAACGCGTCGCCCGGAACTATCTCCCAATTTATGTATGGAATAAGTCTTCCAGTATTATCGCCACTATTCTTCTGAGTGAACGGGTCAACAGCGTTTGGCCTTAAAGGAACCTCCTTTGTCGCCCTTCGGGTCGCATTCACCAATGCCGCCTCAATCTTATCAAGCCCACTAGCCTCGGCGCCAGCGGTAACATAAAAGAGGATCGTGCCAGTATCTTGACATACAGGCGCCTTATATTTCTCCGCCAGCTCTATATTGTCAAGAATAGCCTTCAATTGAGTTTTCGCAGCCTCGCTAGTCTCCTCATCATAAGCTCTCTTCAGAGAAGCCTTGACATCCTCAGGCAAGTATATCACAGCCTGCCTTATAAGATTAAAAGCAACCTCCTCAACTCTTTTTTCAATATCCAATTTTCCACCGCCTAATTTTTAACGAGGATTCATTATAATTCTTTTTGGTTCAGCCGTATATATTTTACGTTTTAATTATATATTCTGAAAAAATATCACGTATCACCGCCACTCAGGATATACTTTATGCGTCTAGAGAATCTTTCCCCAGTCTTTCTCAATATATATTGTAAATATTTATGTATATAAAGAGGGTCTCATATAATTTACCTTGAGAAAATATATGTCCTGAGAGGCGAAAGTGAATGTCAAAAGGAGAAAAATTAAGTGTCGAGGAGCTTTTAGCCAAAGCAAGAAAGCCCTCTTTACTCGCCCCGCCCCTGCATAGGTTTTATGAGGGGAAAGTTCAGGTTATGCCAAAATGCGCCGTAACTAGTTTTGAGGATTTTGCGATATGGTACACACCTGGCGTTGCAGCGCCCTGCAAGGAAATTCAGGCGGATCCAGACAAATCATTTGAGTTGACAAACCGCTGGAATTACGTCGCAGTCGTTTCAGATGGCACAAGAGTTTTGGGGTTGGGTGATATAGGACCTGAAGCTGCCATGCCGGTTATGGAGGGGAAAGCGCTTCTATTTAAGTATCTTGGCGGAGTAGACGCTTTTCCATTATGTTTGAAAACAAAAGACCCCGACGAGCTTGTCAGAGCGCTGGAGATGATAGAGCCAACCTTCGGCGGAATCAATCTCGAGGATATCGAGAAGCCAAAATGCTTCTATGTTTTAGAGAAAGCTAGAGAACGGCTGCAAATCCCAGTTTGGCATGACGACCAGCAGGGAACAGCGGCGGTAATACTAGCTGGCTTAATAAACGCCTTCAAGATTGTTGGTAAGAACCCGAAAGAAAGTCTTATAACGCTTATAGGCGCCGGGGCTGCAAACTTACGAACAGCATATGTCCTTATAAGATGGGGGGTTAAGCCCGGAAACATTATAATGGTGGATTCAAAGGGAATACTACATCCAAACAGGAAAGACATAAAGAAAGAGGAAGATCCATGGAAATACGAACTCACACAGATAACTAATGCTGAGGGAAGAGAGGGAGACATACCAGAAGCTATGAGGGGCGTGGATGCTATCGTATGTGCTTCGAAGCCTGGGCCTGGCGTAATAAAGAAAGAATGGATAAAGATTATGGCGGATAATTCCATAGTCTTCGCCTGCGCTAATCCAATACCAGAGATATGGCCATGGGAGGCTAAGGAGGCTGGAGCACGAGTCGTCGCAACTGGCAGAAGCGACTTCCCGAACCAAGTAAACAATAGCCTAGGTTTTCCAGCCATTTTCCGCGGGGTTCTAGATGTCAGGGCAAAAACTATAACTGACGACATGTGTATAGCGGCTGCGGAGGAGCTAGCTAAATTTGCTGAGGAGAGAGGGATACATGAAGATAACATCCTGCCGACAATGGAGGAGTGGGAAGTCTATCCAAGGGAGGCTGTCGCATGCGCCCTAAAGTCTATCGAGCAGGGCGTAGCTAGAATAAAGCTCAGCAGACAGGAATTATATGAGAGAGCCGTAGCAATCATAAAGAACGCTAGAGAAAGCTTAGAAGTTCTAATGAAGAGCGGATTAATAAAGAGGCCGCCACCAGAAGAAGAATTATTAAAAAAGAAGTAATATAAGAAATTGAAAAACTGCTCCTATTTTTCTACTCCAAAACTTTTTCTTAATTTAATTCAATTCAATCAATTCATGTTAAAATTAGAGCAAGCAGTTCAGCAATATCCATCACTTGGATTTTCTCCTCGTTTCCAGTTGTTTTCACAGCGTCCTCCATGGTAAGCAGGCAGAACGGACATGCCACAGCTAAAATCTCAGCCCCGGCTTCAACAGCCTCTTTAACTCGAATTTCTGCGAGACGGGGTCCTGGAATATCAATCCACATCCTTCCGCCTCCACCTTCACAGCATATGCTCCTACCCCTTGAACGATCAAACTCCAAGAGCTTTATGCCGCTTATGCTTTCGATAACTTTCCGCGGCTCCTCAAAAATGTTATTTCGTTTTCCAAGATAGCATGGATCATGATAGATCACTACTTTATTAAGGCTCTTTAATGAAGAAATTCTCCCCTCATCTATGAGCTTTGCAAGGAATTGGGAATGGTGCCAAACTTCAAGGTTTTCTTGTTTATACCTATTTTTGAGAGCATCGAAGCCATGAGGGCAATTGACTACGATCTGTTTAATATTATATTTATTGAATATTTTTATATTTTCTTCTATAAGATACTCGAATAGCCCTTTCTCACCCATAGAGTAGACTTCGGAGCCACAGCAATTTTCTTCTTCTCCAAGAACTCCAAAATTAACGTTTGCTGCATTTAAGCATCTTGTAAGGCTCCTTGCCACATTCTGAACCCTAGTATCATAGGATGTTGTGCATCCAACATAATAGAGGATCTCAGCGCCTTGAGAGAAGTGTTTAACATTTAGGTCCTGGCACCATTCAACACGCTTCCCGCGAACCCTTCCCCAGGGGTTTCCATTCATATACACGCTCTCAAGAGCATCTCTGATTGTAGGTGATACTTCGCCCTTCTCAATAACAATACCCCTAATATCTATCAAAAATTCGTATGGCTTAAGCTGTTTCGGGCAGCGAACACTACATGTAGAACAGGTTGTGCAGCTCCATAATTCATTAGGTGGGTGAACAGCAAGCTTACCGAGAACAGCGATCTCACGCATATATTTCCTGATATTAAGACTTGATTTTCTAGCTACAGGGCAACCTCCAGTACACATGCCACATTGAATGCACTCTAAAAGGTTATGCTTTTGAACCATCTCTTGGAGACTCATCCACATCCTCCGACAAACTTGAGAATTAAACTAAAAAAAGGAAAATAGGAATTTAAAAATCTTTCTAAAATATTGATAGAATTCATCCTTTATAGAGTTTCTTTAGAGAGAAGATTACCGTTTTATAATGGCTAAACTTCATCTGGCGAACAGCGCATAATTAATTCCGAAGACCAAACTAACGCTGCGGTAAAGCCCTTTTATACCGTCTTCTCAAGATCCAGAAAAATATAAATTTTCTTTTGATATAAGACTACTAAAAAGATTTGGAGGAAAAAGGGTGCCTAAAGTAGGCATTTTTGTATGCGAGTGCGGCGGTAATATTGGTGATGTCGTTGATGTTAAGCAGGTTATTGAGACTGTGAAGAGCTGGGATTATGTTGCCGTGGCTAAGTACCATAAATATTTATGCTCAAAGCCCGGTCAGGAGATAATAGCTGAGGCCATAAAGAAGCAGGGTATTGATAGAGTTGTTGTGGCCTCCTGCACGCCTAGAATGCACCTTACCACATTCCAGAGCGTACTTGAAAGATCTGGACTAAACCCGTATATGCTTGAATTCGTAAATGTACGTGAGCATAATTCTTGGGTTCATGGACCAAAATCGAATCCTGAAGCTACGCGTAAAGCCATAAATTTAATAAGAGGCGGCTATGAGCGCAGCTTGAACCTTGAACCTTTAGAAATGATTAGAGACAAGTGTTCTAGAGAGGTTCTCATAATTGGCGGCGGTATAGCTGGCATAATGTCTGCCCTCGAGCTTGCAGACCTGGGCTTTAAGGTGCATCTTGTAGAGAGAAAGCCCAGTATTGGGGGAAACATGGCTAAGCTCACAAAGCTCTTTCCAACACTAGATTGTGCTCAGTGTATTTTGACACCTAGGATGGCTGAGGTTGGGAGAAACCCAAATATAAATTTGTTAACGTATGCTGAAGTGCAGGATGTTAGCGGCCGTCCGGGCAATTACCTAGTTCGGGTTTTTATGAAGCCGAGAGGCGTTGACATTGAAAAATGTAGGAGCTGCGGTGTCTGCGCGAAAGTATGTCCGGTAACTGTTCCAGACGAGTTTAATGAGGGCTTATCCCAGCGTAAAGCCGCTTTTATAGAGTTCCCACAGTCCGTCCCCTCAGCCTACGCCATAGATTTTAATGCTTGTACAAAATGTGGAAAGTGCGAGCAGGTGTGCCCTGCGAAGGCCATAAATTTAAATGATAATGGCAGAATAATTGAATTAAATGTCGGCGCCATTATATTAGCTACGGGCTACGAGCTCTATAATGCAAGAAAACTTGAAAATTATGGGTATGGTATTTACAAGGATGTTATAACAATGATGGAGCTAGAGAGGCTAACGTCGGGAACAGGTCCAACTGGTGGCTACGTGAAGAGGGCTGACGGAAGCGACGTTCGAAAGATGGCAATTGTTCTTTGTGCAGGTTCTAGAGATAAGAATTATATTCCATATTGTAGCCGAATATGCTGCATGTATTCTCTAAAGCAGGCATATGTGCTGAAAAAGATGCTTGGAATAGATGTAACTGTATATTACATGGATATCAGAGCGACTGGAAAAGGCTACGAGGATCTCTACTGGCGGGCTCAGGAGGCTGGCGTAATCTTTATACGTGGTAAGGTGGCTGAGGTATGGCGAAACAGCAATGGAAAACTCGTTGTTCAGGCGGAGGATACTCTTACTGGCGAAGTTAGGGAAGACGAGTATGATATGGTTGCATTAGCAGTCCCAATGGTCACACCCACCGGGCTCAAGGAGCTAGCCGAAAAGCTAAAGGTGCCATTAGGTGAAGATGGCTTTATAACCGAGAAGCATCCAAAGCTAGACCCGGTTGACTCGCTAAGCACTGGTATTTTTGCATGTGGTTGCTCTCTCAGCCCAAAAGATGTACGGGACACTGTCTCGGATTCTCTTGGAGCAGCCGCAAAAGCTGCCTCCTTCCTAAAAAATGATTATATAACGACAAGCCCAGAGAAAGCTGTTGTTATCCCAGATCTCTGTAACGGTTGCTTTGAATGCGTAAAGATATGCCCGGTAAACGCTATAACAATATATGAGGCTAAAGCTAGGGTAGATCCCTTCCAATGTATAGGCTGCGGCGCGTGTATTCCCTCATGTCCTAAAGAGGCTATAGAATTCAAGAATGCAACCACGAAGCAGATACTTGCAACTCTAAGGGGATTGCTTGCTGAGAAGCTCGCTGGAGAAGCTAGAATAGTTGCTTTCGTTGATAAGAGCGTCGGGTATACTGGTATGGACTTCTTAGGTCTGGACCGAGAAAACTATCCAGAAAACATATATCTTGTCGCAGTCCCCTCAACAGCGATTCTTGGAAGCAAACATATTTTAGCAGCCTTTGCCTATGGCGCAGACGGTGTATTGGTGATAGAGGGAAGCGAAGAGCTATACGAGAAATTTACTAAGAAGAGAATAACCGAGATCGGTAAAGAACTCGCAAAATTCGGGATCGAAACCATGAGACTACGACACAGCTACATACCTCTACCAGTCTATAAAAAAGCGGCGGAACTCTTCGCAATGTTCGCTGAAAGGATAAAGAAGTATGGGCCGATCCCAGAGGAAAAAAGAGAAAAAATAAAGCAAGTTTTAGAGTAATTAACCAATCAATTTATTTCCTCTTTGCAAAAATTTTCTTATTAATTGCCAATTTCATTTTTTTATATAACTCTTTTCTTTATAACCAATTGTTTTAAATATTCACAAAAAAGAAGATGAAGATTAAGGATTGTAAGGGTGTAAATTATGCCTTTTTTATTCTCGCTTCCTCAATTTTGCTCTTCAAGATAGGTATTATTTTAAAGAGATCTTCAACTATGCCGTAGTCTGAGAAGCCGAATATTGGGGCCTTTGGATCCTTATTCACCGATATTATTAACTCCGAGTTCTTCATGCCTAAGACATGCTGGAATGCTCCACTGATCCCCAGGGCTACATAGAGTTTTGGTTTAACTGTTCTTCCAGATATTCCCACTTGACGGTCGCTTGGAAGCCAGCCTTTATCTACAACTGGGCGCGTGCAAGCCAATACTCCGCCGAGCGACTTAGCCAAATCTTCAGCGAGTGGAATATTACTTTTAT